>NZ_JBIVIF010000104.1:0-1085 GCF_044749595.1 Pseudomonas sp. NPDC089392 | reverse complement strand
ACAGGCTGTGTGAAAACTCAAAATCAGAGTTCAGCCCGCCAGCGCTGATCTCTGACTGAGACTTTCAGATAACCGAGAGATACCTCTCAGGCCAGCATTTCCAGCAGCCTGCGGGTTCCCAGGATGTTGATGGTTCGCTTCAGGTTGTAGCTGGTCACTGCCAGCGCCATCTCAGCTTTGGCTCCCTGCAATTGGCGCAGCAGGAACCGTCCGGTTCCCAGTGCCCACTGCTTCAAGTTGCCGAAAGGATGCTCAACCGTACTTTTCCGCCTGAGCATCATGTCCGGATTGGCATTCAGGCGTTTGGTCATTCGTTCAAACGCTGCTTCATTGGGATGGCGCTTCAGCGAGCGGTATCGTGCCCTCGTGCAATTGCCTTTCAGAGCACAACTGCCACAGACAGATGCTTGAGCGTGGTAGTTAGCCGATCCCTTGTTCATACTTTTCAGTATCAACACCTGACCCGCCGGGCACTGATAACTATCGGTTTCAGGGTCGTACTTGAAGTCAGCCTGCGGAAAGAGAGCGTTTTCAGCCGAGCGGTTTTCCCGGTTGAGCGGTACGATAGCCGTAATCCCTGCATCGTCGCAGGCCTGAAATTGCTCGCCGTTTGAATAACCTGCATCTGCAGTCACAGTGACGTCTTCTTGATCCAGCACCTGCTGGACAGCCGTTGCCATCGGGGCGAGCTGCTTGCGGTCATCGCTGTCCTGGGTAACTTCGTGGTGCACGATTAACCCATGCTCTTCATCCACTGCAGATTGCACGTTGTAGCCCGCAAAGTTGCCCTGCGGAGCACGCATCATCTTCGCCTCATCCTCCCCAACGATAATCTGGGAAAGCCCCAGTTCTTCCATCAGCGCTTGACTGGTCACGTTGTCATCGCGCTTTGACTGAAGACGGGACAAGGCTTCTTTCACCTTGTTGGTATCGATTTTCTCGGCACTTTCACTCTGATCCGACTCATCCAGGGTCGCCAGGTATCGAGCAATGCGCTGGTCCAGCTTTTCCAAGTCCCGCTTGAGATGCTTGGTGCTGACATGGCGGCGATTGGAGGCTACGGCTCTGAATTTGCTGCCATCAAT
>NZ_JBIVIF010000103.1:0-1183 GCF_044749595.1 Pseudomonas sp. NPDC089392 | reverse complement strand
CCGCTTGTATGGTGATACTTGAAGGGGTGGTGGGACGAAAAAGCCGATTCTGACTGTTCACAGCAGTACAGACCGTGGGAGACATCGCCCCACCCCTTCCACCAAAGCGCCGATAAAGAATGCATCGTTTGCAAGCGACGATAGAAGCAAGCCAGCGCCTCTTGGTGAATCCCCTTCAAGCTGAAAAACCATAACGTGAGGAGTCACCTATGGCAATGCAGGCAGGCAAGTTGATTGTGGGTGCGGATGTCGCAAAAGCTGAGCTGGTTATCCATCACGATGAGCGCGATGAGATCGTCAGGCTGAAAAATTCCAAACTCGAAATCAGGAAATGGCTTAAGCAGCAACCACTCAACACAGCTATCGCTGTTGAGGCGACTAATGTCTATCACCTGGACTTAGTTGAGTTGGCTCATCGCCAGGGCTTCGAGGTTTATGTCATCGATGGTTTTCAACTGAGCAACTACCGGAAAAGTGTTGGAGGTCGGGTGAAAACCGACCCGTCCGACGCTCGGTTGCTGTCCCGCTTTCTGAAAAACGAAGGTGAGGATCTTCGCCCCTGGGGCCCGCCGCCCGCTGTCTACGGCAAGCTTCAGAGCCTTCTTCGGCGCAGAGCCGCCCTGGTGAGTGCCCGCACTGCAATGACCCAGAGCTGGGCTAATGAAGGCCTCCTGAAAACCGCGTTCAATACTTTTGTGAGATCGATAGATCGGCTGGATCAGTTGATCCAAAAGAAGATTAAAGACGTGCTGCGAGAGGCCGGCTTGCACGAGCAAGTCGCTCGCTGCCAGGCAGTAGAGGGTATTGGTTTTCTCACCGCCACAGCTCTGGTAATGGCTTTTACGAGGGGTGAGTTCAAGAGCAGTGATTCGTACATCGCCTTCTTGGGAATGGATCTACGTGTCAGCGATTCCGGGCAGAAGAACGGACGGCGTTGTCTTACAAAACGAGGTTGCTCAGAGATCCGTCGCTTGTTGCACAATGCAGCGATGGCAGCCAGCAAGTCGCCCGCATGGAAAGGGGACTACAAACGGCACCTGAACAACGGAAAAGCAACGACCCAGGCGTTGGTAATCCTCGCCAGGAAGCTAGCAAGGGTGGCATTCGCCCTGATGAAAAATCAGGACGAATACACCACCAAAGGCATCAAACCGGCTTGCTGAAAACCATAGAATCTCCCACA
>NZ_JBIVIF010000102.1:0-1192 GCF_044749595.1 Pseudomonas sp. NPDC089392 | reverse complement strand
GCGAGGCGGCAGCGCAGTTATCCGAGGGTCGTCAAACCCAAGCCTGCCAAATATCCGAAAAAGAAACCTGGGGAGCTTAACTGACTGGCATTAGGCCAAGGCCCGGATGCCAAGGCCGTGCGCGAATGGGCAGACGACGGCAGCTTCGACACGCGCCTGAGGTGGAACAAACACATCCGCCTGACCACCGTCATCGATGCGCTCGGCCAGGAAACCCGCCACTACTACGACTACCTCGGCTACACCTACCGGGTCATCTACCCGGACGGCAACGAAGAATGGCTGTTCCGCGATGACGGCAAGAACGTCATCCAGCACGTGCATACCGACGGCAGTATCGACCGCTACATCTACGACGAGCGCGGCAACCTGCTGCAACACACCCGCCCCGATGGCTCCAGAGTGCACCATGCCTACGATGAACTCGACCAGCGCTTCAAGACGCGCGACGCCGAAGGCGGGCTGTGGAAATTCGACCATGATTTACGCGGCAACATCATCGAGACGCTCGACCCGCTGGAGAACAAGACCCAGTACACCTACAACAGCGACAACCTGCCCACCGCCATCATCGACGCCAACGGTGGTGAGAAAAAGCTCGGCTACACCCGCGACGGCCTGCTGACCAGCTACACCGACTGCTCGGGCAAGACCACGCTGTGGAAGTACGACGCACTCGGGCAACTGAGCAAGGCCACCAACGCAGCGGGTGAAACCACCGAGTATCACTACGAAGCCGGCCAGCTGACCCGCCTGGTGTATCCCGACAAGAGCGAAGACCGCTTTGAACACGACGCCGAAGGCCGCCTGCTCAGCTACACCGACGCGCTACACCGCCGCACCACCTGGGCCTACAACGAAGCCGGGCTGATCCACCAGCGCCATAACCCGGACAACAGCACCCTCACCTACCACTGGGACAAGCTTGGCCAGCTTGAGCGCCTGCGCAACGAAAACAACAGCGAAGCCAGCTTCGAATACAACCCCGCCGGCCGCCTGGTAATGGAAAAGGGTTTCGACAAGCAGATCACCCACTACTTCTACGATCACAGCAGCACTCAACCTACCCGCCGTCTCGATGGTGACCGCATCAGCCGCTTCGAATACGACGCCATGGGCCGCCTGGTGAAAAGCCTCGCGGGTGAGCGCGGCGGCAAAGAGTGGGAAATCGAAACCTTCGCCTACGACGGCA
>NZ_JBIVIF010000101.1:0-1386 GCF_044749595.1 Pseudomonas sp. NPDC089392 | reverse complement strand
CGCGATCCCGGTGGGAGCGGGCTTGGCCCGCGAACACCGGCAACGCCGGTGCCATCCACCGCGTCGCCTGTTTCGCGGGCGCGCCCGCTCCCACAGGGACTGCGCTGGCTTTGAGTTGACGCTGTACCTGTGGGAGCGGCTTCAGCCGCGAACACGGGCGAAGCCCGTGCCAACCACCGCGATGCCCGCTCTCACAATGATCATGCTGCCTTCTGGACCTACGCGGTATCTTTCGGCTGTGGCAAGATCAGATCCCGCCATGGCGTGCCCGTTCTAAGCATCGCATTGAGCCGTACGATTAAAACCCTCATGCACGCCACGATAGCGACCTTGGGACGTTTTCCCCGTTCGCGCAGTGCCTCATATCGTGCTTTGAGTGCCGGGTTGTACTTCACAGCCACAAGACATGCCATGTACAACGACCGCCGGACTTCAAAGCGCCCACCCGAGATAGACCGCTTGCCGGTGGACTTTCCGCTGTCATGGTTAAACGGCGCCACGCCGACCAGGGAAGCTATTTCTCTGGTTTCAACATGGCCCAGTTCTGGCAGCAGCGTTACAAGCTTACCCGCAGTCACCAACCCGATGCCTTTGACCTGAACCAAGTGGGCAACCCGCTCATCGTTCAGCGCCATCGTTTGCTGTTTGATCTCATGCTCAACCAGCTTGATCTGCGACCTGAAGTGCTGAAGGTTGGTTTTCAGAAAGTTGGCAACTACTGCTGACTGCGCCTGCTTCAAGCGCCGCCGGTCGTCATCTCGCTGCTGGACCAGGCGATCACGTTGCTGAAGCAGTTCCCGCAGAAGCGCACGCTCCGGACTGATTTTCAGGGTTGGTTTGTCCGGGATGACTTCTGCGAAGTGTGCCAGCACCTCAGCGTCAATAGCATCGGTCTTGGCCTTGATTGCCATGGACTCAGCGAAATACCGGGCTCGCCTGGGGTTGACGCGTATGACCTTGTAACCGACGTCCTGCAGCAAGCGCATGACGTCGCGCTCGTAGCCGCCCGTTGCCTCTAGCAGAACTCGCTTGATGCTGAGCCCACGAAGGCTTTTCAGCAACTCTTCGAATCCTCCAGGATCATTACTTACATTGATTTTGAGGCCTTCAGGCCGCACCAACGCATCTAGCTTGAGACTGGAAACATCAATACCCAGAAAGGAAGCCATCACCAAAACCTCCTAGACTCAACACAGTGAGAGGACTTTGGCTTGGCCCACGCTTGTGATTCGAGATCAGAGCCGCATCCAACTGTTCGGGCTCTCGCCAAAGTGGAACGGTGAATGGCAGCTTGTGCTCCCACTCGTGCTCAAGGCACCTGCGGCATTCAGCTGGCCATTCACCGCTCTCACTCCAGATTCTAATCCCCTATCAAGACACAAGCGG
>NZ_JBIVIF010000100.1:0-1404 GCF_044749595.1 Pseudomonas sp. NPDC089392 | reverse complement strand
CCTAATGCCAGTCAGTTAAGCTCCCCAGGTTTCTTTTTCGGATATTTGGCAGGCTTGGGTTTGACGACCCTCGGATAACTGCGCTGCCGCCTCGCAGGCAACATAAAATGTTGACCTTGGGTTCGCAGCGCAGCCAGCCGCTGAGGAATCGTGCCTGGCGTTTCCAGTGGGCAGAACCTTAGTGCGTTAGCCACCGCCTGGGCCAGCCAAAGGAAACTCAAACGTTGCGGCGCCACCTTCAGCTCCCCAGCCATCTCGCGCATTTCCTGGCGAATCAGGTTGTAGGCGAGCAAGGTTCCCCACAACTCCTGACGTACCAAGTCCGGCTGCTTACTGCGCAATTGCTCGCCCTTAAGCAGGTTTTGCTTGATCTCGCGATACCCCAATTCGATTTCCCAGCGCTCGTTGTAGTGCCCAGCTACTTGATTGGCTGGATATCGTTTGGCATCAACCAACGAGGTGAGATAGCGTCGCGGTTTGTTGTCTATCGAATACTCGATAAGTCGCGCTTGCCAATGAGTCGGTAGATCCGGACGCTGCTTGAGTGCATCTCGTGACACGGCCAGTTGTACCAGCCAATCCCCGGACCCCAACTCTTCAAGCACCTCGTATTTAAGCGGCTTGCGAGCTCGCATCAGCCAGTGGCGCTCGGTTCCGCTGTTCTGCCAGTCGAGCAAAAGAGCGGCTGAGTAATAT
The DNA here is from genome assembly GCF_044749595.1 of Pseudomonas sp. NPDC089392. Classification (NCBI taxonomy): domain Bacteria; kingdom Pseudomonadati; phylum Pseudomonadota; class Gammaproteobacteria; order Pseudomonadales; family Pseudomonadaceae; genus Pseudomonas; species Pseudomonas sp. NPDC089392. The sequence continues at coordinate 708 of NZ_JBIVIF010000100.1, read as the reverse complement.
GCACGGTCAAAAATGGTCACCGAGTGGTCGCTTACAGCCTTCTCAAGCCCTCTGGCATGACGAAGCTCTCCGACAGCGAATTCACCAAAGGAGGCGGCGCGAATCAGATGACTATAAGTATCCATTAAGCAGACACCACGCACTTGTGGCCAAGCTCCATCGCCAGAGTGGGTCCGCCCACCACCAAACGTCTTACGATTTTCCGGGGTGTCTGGAGTGGACCACACCACACCGTCGACGGCAAAGCTACGCAAGCCCAAAAAGCTGGCGGACGCTGGCTGCTCGACATCCCCCCATGCTTGAGCCAACTGATCGAACAGTTCAGCCATCGGAGCCTCCCCAAGGCGCTGTCGGGCTTGGACTGAGGCGCTGGGCACGGGCGCCTTGGCATCGCCCAGCGCCAGCCCCAACTGCTGCACGATGAGCCAGATCGGTTCGTTCTTGAACAGTGCCAAACCCACCACCAGCCATACGATGCGTTCGGCCGGCAGGCGTCTGCGGCGAATGGAAACCGTACCAGTCGCCTCCAGCGCCTGCTCGACCCATGCCGGATCAATCAAATGGACGAAGCGCTCGAAGGAGATCGGGTTGAGTTTGCTGACTTCTAGAAGGTCGTTTTGAAGGGACATGAACCGAGCTCGTAAAAACAGAGCTCGTTTCTATTGTGGCTTGGCGAGCAAGTCAATTTCTTAACTGACTGGCATTAGG
>NZ_JBIVIF010000099.1:0-1428 GCF_044749595.1 Pseudomonas sp. NPDC089392 | reverse complement strand
TAATGCCAGTCAGTTAAGACTGACGCATTGACCTTTAGCCCATAGGCCGCAAAATCCGATGCTTGGAAACGAGCATCGGATTTTTTATGCGCCTGTCAAAAGCCCTGTCCCTCACTCATGAAATGGCATCGCGGCCACATGCCCTCGAAGGGCTGGGAGCGTTGCTTGATCCAGACATTGTGAAACAGGCCTTCGAAACGGTAGGCGTCTCGACTATACGCAAGCGGCGGCTGCCATTGGAAAGCCTGGTCTGGTGCATCATCGGCATGGCGTTGTTCCGCCGGATGTCGGCTTGGGATGTCGTGAATCACATGGACATCATGCTGCCGGGCAAGCGACCGCTGGTGGCGCCCAGTGCTGTTGTTCAGGGACGGCAACGACTGGGTAGCGAAGCGGTTCGCGAAGTGTTCTCGCTCACCCAGCAGCGATGGCATGCAGAAGTCCAGCACCCGCAATGGTTGGGGTTAACACTTTTGGGCGTGGATGGCGTGGTCTGGAATACCCCCGACACTGCAGAAAACCGGGCGTGCTACGGCGGCGCGACCAACCAGCATGGCGATGGCAGCTACCCTCAAGTCCGAATGGTCTGCCAGATGGAACTGACTAGCCATCTGCTGATAAGCAGTACTTTCGATAGCTATCACAGTAGCGAAATGAAGTTGGCCGAACAGCTGAGTGCTACCACGCCTGATCATTCGCTGACCCTGTTCGATAAAGGTTTCTACTCGTTGGGTTTGCTACATCACTGGCAATCACAAGGCGAGCAGCGTCATTGGCTTATTCCTTTGAAGAAGGGTACCCAGTACGAAGTCGAGCACAAGCTTGGGCGCAATGATGCCGTGGTCGTTCTGCGCACCTCGCCGCAAGCCCGTAAGCAATGGCCCGGCCTGCCGCTGGAGATTCGGGCACGGCTGTTAAGCAAGGCGATCAAAGGCAAGGTGGTGAGCGTACTGACTTCAATGGTCGATCCGCTGCGTTTTCCAGGTGATGAGATCGTCGACCTTTACAGTCAGCGCTGGGAAATCGAACTGGGATATCGGGAGATCAAGCAAGGGCTTTTAGGCGGTGAATATACGCTGAGAAGCAAGACGCCGGAGATGATTGCGCAAGAGCTATGGGGCGTACTGCTGGGCTACAACCTGTTGCGATATCAGATGGTGCAGATGTCTCGACAGTGCCCTGGAGTGTACCCATGCGAGATGAGTTTTACTGCCTGTAGCTGGGCAATACTGGGCTTGCTGCATGGCACATCCTTGAATCACCCCGGGAATTTGCCGGGATTTCTGTCGGATCTGCAGGCTTCAGCAGCCCAATATGTTTTGCCTCATCGACGGCCTGACCGGTGGTTTCCCCGAGCAGTGAAGCAACGACCGGCGAAGTACCCCATGCGCAAATGAAAATGCCAGTCAGCTTAACTGACTGGCATTA
>NZ_JBIVIF010000098.1:0-1644 GCF_044749595.1 Pseudomonas sp. NPDC089392 | reverse complement strand
TTGGTCAGGTCCAGGTTGGTGTTGTAGACGTTGTTCGGTGCAGTGAACGGCACCGACGCCGAGGACTCGCCCACCGGGATGGTGATGGTCTGGCCATTGTCCAGCTTCACCACCAGGTCCGAGCCGGTGACCTTGTGATTGACCGAGGCGGTGTAGGTCACTACGCCGCCCTCGACCACGCTTTGTGTGGCGGTCAGGGTCACAGTCGTGGTGTCGATGGTGTCGGTGACCTTGGTCACGGCCGCGCCGCTGTTTACATTCAGTTTCTCGAAGTCACCACCCGAGGTTTCGGTGACTTTCACGCGAAGGACTTCAGCATCGACGTACACGTCGTCGCTTGGCGCATCGATGGTGATCGACGCTTCCTTCGAGCCCGCGGCGATGGTGATGGTCTCACCGTTGCTCAGCTTGATCACCAGATCGGTGCCCGCCTTGTTGGTCAGGGTGGCGGTGTAGGTGATCTTGCCGCCTTCAGCGACAGTGTCCGTCGCGCTGAGGGTCAGACGGGTAATGTCCTTGGTGCTTGGAGCGTCGGTTACGGTTGTCACCGGTTCGCCAACAGCCACAGTCTTCTCGTAATTGCCGCCCGAGATGTCGGTGATCTTGTTGGTCAGGTCCAGGTTTGTGTTGTAGACGTTGTTCGGTGCGGTGAACGGCACCGAAGCAGACGACTCGCCCACCGGGATGGTGATGGTCTGGCCGTTGTCCAGCTTCACGACCAGATCCGAACCAGTGACTTTGTGGTTGACCGACGCGGTATAGGTCACCACGCCGCCTTCAGCAACAGTCGAGGTCGCGGTCAACGTCACCGTGGTGGTGTCGATGGTATCGGTGACCTTGGTCACAGCAGCCGTGCTGCTGACATCGAGCTTCTCGAAGTCGCCACCCGTGGTGCTGGTGACGGTCACGCTCAAGTCTTCGGCATCGACGTACACATCGTCGCTTGGCGCGTCGATGGTGATCGAGGCTTCTTTTGAGCCGGCAGCAATGGTGATGGTCTCGCCATTGCTCAGCTTGATCACCAAGTCAGTACCGGCCTTGTTGCTCAAGGTCGCGGTGTAGGTGATCTTGCCACCTTCGGCCACGGTGTCCGTCGCGGTCAGCGTGAGCGCAGTAGCGTTCGGAACAGCCGGGTTGTCAGTGACGGTGGTCACGGGCTCGCCAACCGCCACGGTCTTCTCGTAGTTACCACCCGAGATGTCGATGATCTTGTTGGTCAGGTCCAGGTTGGTGTTGTAGACGTTGTTCGGTGCAGTGAACGGCACCGAAGCAGACGACTCACCCACTGGAATGGTGATGGTCTGGCCGTTGTCCAGCTTCACCACCAGATCCGAACCGGTGACCTTGTGGTTGACCGACGCGGTGTAGGTCACCACGCCACCTTCCATCACGCTTTGCGTGGCAGTCAGGGTGACCGTAGTGGTGTCGATGGTGTCGGTGACCTTGGTCACAGCCGCCGTGCTGCTGACGTCGAGCTTCTCGAAATCACCACCGGTGGTGGTGGTGACGGTCACGCTCAAGTCTTCGGCATCCACATACACATCGTCGCTTGGCGCGTCGATGGTGATCGAGGCTTCCTTGGAGCCGGCAGCAATGGTGATCGTTTCGCCATTACTCAGCTTGATCACCAGATCGGTGCCGGCC
>NZ_JBIVIF010000097.1:0-1929 GCF_044749595.1 Pseudomonas sp. NPDC089392 | reverse complement strand
AAATCGAGTAGGAGGCGGATTCACACCCGCCGTCCTCTCACACCACCGTGCGTACGGTTCCGTACACGGCGGTTCAGGTTACGCGGCTAAGCCGGTTAATCGTATCCAGTATCGAGACCAGCCCGAGCCGGTCCCACAGTTTCTTTGGCAGCGCGTAGTTCATATGTTGCGCTCCCGAATTCCACCATGGACCTCGGCCATTGAAGGCTGACTTGTTGGCACGCTCCTCGCTCAACCCCAGGCGCATCAAGTTTCTCAGCCTCGTGGGAGGCTGCTTCCATTGACGCCAGATGACGCAGCGGAGTTTGTGCCTGACCCAACCATCCAGTTCCTCAAGCGGCCGCTTGCTCTGGCTGAGCTTGAAGTAGCTAGCCCAGCCTCTCAGGACGGGGTTGATCCGCTCGATGACAGTCGCCATTTTGCGAGCCCGTACGCTGCGCAGCAGCATTCTGAGCCGGTCGCGTAAGCGGTCTAGGCTCATCCTTGCCACGCGCAGCCTTGGCTGCTGGTGCCAGCTTATCCCATAGCCTAGGTAGTCGCACTTCCACGCCCTTGCCACTTGGCTTTTCTTCCTGTTCACCGTCAGCTTCAGACGTTCTCTCAGGAAGCGCTCGACGCTGACCAACACCCGTTCGCCGGCCCGGGGACTGCGTACATAGATGTTCGCATCATCGGCATAACGTACGAAGCGATGGCCCCGTCGCTCCAGCTCGCGGTCGAGTTCGTCGAGCAGGATGTTCGACAGCAACGGCGAAAGCGGGCCGCCTTGCGGCGTCCCCTCCTGCCGTGGGCTGACGACACCGCCCGACATGATCCCGGCTTCAAGGTAGCGGCGGATAAGCCTGAGTACGCACTTGTCTTTGATCCGACGTTCGATGCAGGCCATGAGGATGTCGTGATTGACCCGATCGAAAAACTTCTCCAGATCGAGTTCCACGCACCAGCGGTGTCCCGCTGTCACATGAGCACGAGCCATCTCGATGGCTTGATGCGTACTTCTGCCCGGACGAAAACCATAGCTGTAGTCCGAGAACAGTGGGTCGAAGATAGGTGTGAGCTGCTGCTGCAGTGCTTGCTGGATCAGGCGATCCACGACGCTGGGGATTCCCAGTTGCCGTGTGCCGCCCTGCGGCTTGGGAATTTCAACCGCTCGCACTGCTTGGGGCTGGTATTCACCGGCCAGTAACCTGGCCTTGAGGGTTGGCCAATACTGTCTCACGTAGCCCGCCAAGTCAGCAACCGTCATGCCATCGGCACCCGGTGCTCCCTTGTTGCTGACCACGCGTTGATACGCACGTCTGAGGTTGGCCGGTGCAAGCACCCGCTCCATCAGCGTGTCCGGCTCCGCGTTCGTCCACGTCACGGACGCCGTCGATACCTTTGCACTGTCAGGCGTCACCCTCGGCTTCTGGCCGGAGCTCGGGATGACAGTTTCCGCTGTGGGAAATTTCTGCATTACGGTTACCAACGAGACGGCGACGCCTACTGGCGGCATAACCTGTTCGGCCCTTGGTGGCGCGGTTAACCGCCACTTACTACGGCTTCGGCTGACTTCTGCACGCTCATCCCGTCGCCTTTCGACGCGCGGTAGCACAATGGCAAACGTACAGATCTCCCAGGGTAATTCGCGCGACCTTCCTGCTTATGCCTGTCGGATCTACGTCACAGCGTTCCGTGCAAGTATTGGGCTTTGGCGATTTGTGCCACCTCACCCCGCTGTGCCGCCTCTATCCGCTTCCTGTTCGTCAGGCCAGCATTTTGCCTCGGGCTTCCTTCAGATTCGCGGTCACCCGCGACACCCTTGCCTCCGGCTAACACTTCCCCTTGCCGGGTGTGTAGAGGACTTTCACCTCCAAGTCACCCGCTTGGCCACCACAGCCAAGCGGGTTGCGCTTACGCGCAACGCGCCATGCCTGGCGCACACAAAAA
>NZ_JBIVIF010000096.1:0-2366 GCF_044749595.1 Pseudomonas sp. NPDC089392 | reverse complement strand
GTATCTCTCGGTTATCTGAAAGTCTCAGTCAGAGATCAGCGCTGGCGGGCTGAACTCTGATTTTGAGTTTTCACACAGCCTGTACAGGGATCGCGCAAGCCCGGGTCGATGCGATCCCCTGTAGGAGCGGCCTTGTGTCGCGAAAGGGGCGCAAAGCGCCCCCGGCAATTTCAACCGCAAAAACCTTCAGTTCAGGCTTTTACCGTCGTGCTCTTTGCCACTACTGGCCGTCTGCTGCACGCTTTCGGCCTGGTCCACCGGCAACTTGTCGAACTCACGCAAGCCATCCTTGCGGTATGGATCGCCAATCCAGCGCGGTGTTGCCACAAACTGCGGGCTCACCAGGCTTTTCGCCGGCTCGAAGCGGTCATAGCTCAGCCCGGCCAGGTCGGACAGGGTGTGGATCAGGTGCGAGCTGCTGTACGGGCGGTTGGCCATCGCCTGCAAGTCGCGTGGGTGCTCGGCCTGCCAGCTTGGCGAGGTCCACAGCAGGAACGGGATGGTGTACATCGGCCGGGTCGGCGCGCCTTCGTTGCGCCCCAGGCGGTCGTGGTTGCCGGAGCTGTACACGTCTTCACCATGGTCGGACAGGTACAGCAGGAAGCCGTTGGGGCTGCCGGCCGAGTAGCGCTTGATCAGGCTCGACACCACATAGTCGTTGTAGCGCACGGCGTTATCGTAGAAGTTGTAGGTTTCTACCTGGTCCGGTGTCAGCTTGCCGGGTACGCCCTGGTTGCCGGTGAAGTGCGCGTAGTCATCCGGGTAGCGGTAGCGGTAGTCCATGTGCGTGCCCAGCAGGTGGACGATGATGAACTTGTTCGGCGCAGGGTCTTGCAGGGCCTTCTCGAACGGCGCCAGCACCACGTCATCATACTGGCTGGCATTCTGGTTGCGCTGGTTGTTCAGGTACACCGGCGCGTCCGTCTGCTGCGAGAAGGTGGTGAGCATGGTGTTGCGCTTGGTCATGGTCTGCTGGTTGGTGATCCAGAAGGTCTTGTAGCCAGCCTGTTTCATCAGGTTGATCAGCGACGGGTCGGTGAGGAAGCGGTCCGGGTTCTGCTCGTCGCCGAAGGTGAGGATCTGCTGCATCACTTCGATGGTGTACGGGCGTGGCGACACCACGTCGCGGAACACTGTCAGGCCCTTGTCGCTGGCGGCCAGCGCGTCGAGGTTGGGCGTGGTGTCGCGGTTGTAGCCGTACAGGTGCATGTGCTCGCGGGTGGTGGACTCGCCCAGCACCAGAACCAGGGTGCGGGGGGCAGCACCACTGCTGTCACGCAGGTTTTGCAGAGGCGGCAGGGCGGCATTCTGGGCCAGCAGCTCCTGCATGTTGTCTAGCTGTTGACGGTACTGCCGGTAGCCGACCAGCAGCTGCCAGGGCACGGCGGGCTCCATGCGTTGCTGCACCTTTTCGGCCGCGTCGGCGAAGCTGCGCTCCTGGGTGACCATCTGCTTGTAGAACGGGAACACCAGGTTGGCCACCAGCAGCAGGGCAACCACCGGCAGGCGGCTGCGCAGCGGCAGGTTGACCGGTCGCACGCGCGTCCACAGCAGCACCGCCACCAGCGTGTACAGCAGCAGCGCCAAGCCCAGCCACACGCTGAAATACTGGCTGAAATACTCGCCGGCCTCGGCGGTATTGGACTCGAACATCACGAAGATGACGCTTTGCGAGAACTCCTGGCGATAGATGCCGAAGTAGCTCAGGCCCACCAGTGAAGCGGCCCACAGCACCAGGCCGATGACCGCCGCAGTGGCGCGGGTGAAGCGGGGCAGCAACAGCACCGGGGCCAGCCACAGGCTGCTGAGGAAGAACGCATCGCGAAAGCCGGCAAAGCCGGTGGTACCACTGAACAGCAGTAACGCCTGGGTCACGCCAGAAAAATACCAGAAGAACAGCAACAGCCAGCCCAGGCCGGCCCAGTCCACGCGCTTGTGCGCGGCGGGGGATGTAGTGTGTGACACGTATGCCTCGTCGTACCTTGGCGGCCAGCGGATGTGCCCGCGGCCGGAAAGGGCGTGACGCTAATCTGCGGTATGTGAAAATAACGTCAACGCAGCGAGTCAAATGGCCATGGTCCTCTGACCTGCGCGGACTTTGTAGGAGCGGGCTTGCCCGCGAAGCAGGCGCCGCGGTCCCTGGCACCGGCTTCGCCGGTGTTCGCGGGCACGCCCTAATGCCGGTCAGTCAAGAAAAGGCAAAGTGTTCTCCATGCTTTTAGCAGCGCCTATTCGATCGAGCGCCGCCCGCGCGGCGCTTCGCGGCACAAGGCCGCTTGTATGGTGATACTTGAAGGGGTGGTGGGACGAAAAAGCCGATTCTGACTGTTCACAGCAGTACAGACCGTGGGAGACATCGCCCCACC
>NZ_JBIVIF010000095.1:0-2562 GCF_044749595.1 Pseudomonas sp. NPDC089392 | reverse complement strand
TGTTGGCGCTGATTGAAAGTTGACCCACCCTGCCGATTGAAAAATGACCCAGGGCTGCTTGCCGATTTTGACCCCGGCAATTGTGGATAAGCCTAGCAGTCGACAGCATCGTAAAAGTGCTGACCCTGCACTCAGCAAGGCCAGCCCAAAGAGGTCAAAACGGGTCGTCCTCCGCTTCCTCGACATCCTGCCGTCTCCGCTCCCTCGCCTGGATCTTGGTCTTGGCCACCAGGGTGCTGTTTTGCAGGCGGTACGATTCATTCCCCGTCTCGACGATGTGGCAGTGGTGTGTCAATCGGTCGAGCAAGGCCGTGGTCATCTTGGCGTCGCCAAATACGCTCGACCACTCGGCGAAGCTGAGGTTGGTGGTGATGATCACGCTGGTGTGCTCGTAAAGCTTCGAAAGCAGGTGGAACAGCAGGGCTCCGCCGCTCTGACTGAAAGGTAGGTAGCCAAGCTCATCAAGGATTACCAGATCTGCACGCAGTAGTCCTCGGGCGATCCGCCCTGTCTTGCCCTCATGTTTTTCACGCTCCAGCAGGTTGACCAGATCGACCGTGGAGTGAAAACGCACACGCTTGTTATGTTGGGTGATGCCGGCCACTGCCAGGGCGGTGGCGAGATGCGTTTTACCGGTGCCAGGGCCGCCGATGAACACCACATTTTGCGCTGTGTCGGTGAAGGTCAGAGTGGACAGTTCCTTGATCAGCCGGGCATCAGCGCTGGATACACCGAAGTCGAAGCCAGCCAGGTCACGGTGCATGGGCAGTTTTGCCATATTCATCTGATGATGTACCGAGCGCACTGCCCGATCGGCGTGCTCCTGATCAAGGAGATGCTCGATCAGCCATTTCGATGACGCAGTGGAAGATTCGCCTTGTGCGGCCAGCTCTGCCCAGGCATCGGCCATGCCGTGCAGGCGTAAGTCTTTGAGTTCCTCTGTGAGATCACGCATTCCGCACCTCCTCATCCGTGCTGCGCAGCCGGTCATAGCGCGCGGTATTGGCAACAGGGGACACCTTCAGTTGCAGGTTGGTTTCGACCGAGGGTGGTACTTCACGGGCGGTCAGACGGGCCACGACATTGAGGATGTGGTCAGCGCTCAGGCTGCCAGATTCCAAAACCAGCTCAACCGCCACGAGGACGGCATCCAGGCCAGCGATGGGCACGGCGGCCAACACCTGGGTCATGACTCGGTCACCCTGTAGATGCCGCCGCAGCCCGCGTCTGAGCAGGCGTAGGGGCCTGGGTAGATCGGCAAACGGGGCACCATTGCGTAGGGCTCCCGGTTTACGCTCAATGAGGGGGATGTAGTGTTGCCAGTCGTAGCTGACCTGATCGCGATCAAACAGGCGCTCATGGCTGGCAATCACACCATCATCGGCAATCACGACGATTCGCGAGGGATAGAGCCGACTGCTGACCCACTGTCCAACACGCTCGCAGGGTACTGAATAGCGGTTGCGAGCCACGTTGATCAGACAGGTGCTGGAAACGCGAACCGTGCGCTCTACATAGCCGTCGAAGGGCCTCGGCATCGGCATCATTTCGACGCGCTCCAGTTCCAAGACTTCTGCGACGGTGAGGCCGTTGTACTGCGGATGGATCAGCTCGTGCCAAAGAGCCCGACAGCGCTGGGCAAGCCAGGCATTCAGCTCTTCGAAGCTATGGAAAGTGTTGTCGCAGGCGGCCAGCCAGATGCGGCGCCGACTGTCTTGGACGTTCTTTTCGACGATACCTTTTTCCCAGCCGGACGCTACGTTGCAGAAGTCCGGGTCGAACAGGTAGTGCGAGCACATCACCATGAAGCGAGCATTGACCGTGCGGCCTTTACCCTTGGCGACCTTGTCGACCGCCGTTTTCATGTTGTCGTAGATGCCGCGACGCGGCACGCCGCCCAAGGCGGCGAATGAGCGGGTATGGGCATCGAACAGCATCTCATGCCCTTGGCTGGGGTAGGCCACGAGCCAGAAGGCTCGGCTGGCACATAGCTTCATATGCGCGACCTGGACGCGCCTGAAAACACCGCCAATCAGCAAGCCTTCCTCGCTCCAATCGAACTGGAAGGCCTCGCCCAACGCGAACGCCAACGGCACAAATGCCCGTACCGCCTTGCCTTGCTCTCCGCGCCAATGACGAACGAAGGCTGTGAGCTGGCTGTAGCCGCCGTCATAGCCTTCAGCCCTGATCATGGTCAGTAGCGCCTTGGCACTGCGGCGATGTTGCTTCGCCCTCAAGGCATCAGCCCGCAGCGCCTGCTCCAACATCTCGTGAAAGGGACTGAGCTTGTTGAACACAGCTCGACGCTGATAAACCGGCTGCTTGGACTCCGGTGCTCTGATCCATTTTCGGATGGTGTTGCGCGACAGTCCGGTGCGCTTGGCTATCTCATGCAACGACAGCTTGTCGCGGAAATACATCCGCCGAATTTTGCCCATCATTTCCATGCTGATCACCCTGTGTTCTCCTGCTCAAAAAATGAGCAGGTGCAGTGGAACACCTGGGTCAGTTTTCAGTCAGCACAATGGGCGAAACTGGGTCATTTTTCGGTCAGCGGCAACA
>NZ_JBIVIF010000094.1:0-3058 GCF_044749595.1 Pseudomonas sp. NPDC089392 | reverse complement strand
CAAGGCTGCAACCCACCTGGCACAGGAGTCATTGGCCCGAAACAGACAGTGGGAGCGGGCTTGCCCCGCGAAGCGCCGCGCGGGCGGCGCTCGATCTCACAGGCGCAGAAAATGTTGTGGCGGACACTGAATGGCCTTCACCCTATCTCCCAGCCCGCCCCAGCCGGTATGGCTGACAAGGCGTTTCGTATAAGATATCCGCACCGCCTGATTGCTGGAATTTCCCGTGCCGCTGCCGTCTTTCAAAGCTACCGACCTGGGTGCAACGCCCTCGATGTCGGAAATTATCGCCACGCACCTGCGCGAGGCGATCATCTCGGGGCAACTCGCCGAAGGCGAACCGGTGCGCCAGGATGAAGTGGCCCAGGCCTTCAACGTCAGCAAGATCCCGGTGCGCGAAGCCCTGAAGCGCCTGGAAGCCGAAGGCCTGGTGGAGTTTCAGCGTAACCGCGGCGCCCTGGTTACCCGCATCTCGGAGCCGGAGCTGGCGCAGATGTTCGAGGTGCGGGTATTGCTGGAAGTGCAGGCGATTCGCCTGGCAATCCCTAACATGACCGAACAGCACTTTGCCCGCGCCGAAGCCATTTGCGCAGAATTTGTCGGTGAAGACGACGTCGGCCGCTGGGCCGACCTCAACTGGGCGCTGCATGCCTGCCTGTACGAACCGGCCAGGCGACCTTACCTGATCGGCCTGATCCGCTCGATCCATGACAAGGTGGAACGTTACCTGCGCATGCAGATGAGCTTGTCGGCGGGCAAGCAGCGCGCCGACCACGAGCACCGCGACATCGTTGCTGCGTGCCGTGCGCGGGATGTGGAGCTGGCGGCGCGGTTGATCGAAGAGCACATCAATGGGGTGTGCCAGAGCCTGTACGAGCACCTGCCCCACAACTAGGCACTGGGGGTGCTGTGCGCCCCAATCGCCGGCAAGCCAGCTCCCACAGGTCATCACAATGCCCGGGCCTGTGGGTTGCGCTGTCGCGTAGAGAACTCAGTTCGCAAGCGGTCCGCATACCCTGTGTGTGCGGCTTTAGCCGCGAAGAATCCAACGCGGTGCATGGCACCGGCTGCGCCGGTGTTCGCGGCTAAAGCCGCACAGTGTCCCTACTAACTCAATTAGTTATGTGCAGTTCTATGAGAGCTGGCTTGCCGGCGATTGAGCTGCGCAGCAGCCCCCTCACCCCCTCTCAGTGATCACCGCCGCAGCAGAGAATGCTTGGCTTCGTTCTTGCTTCTCTAGATATCGTATACGAAATACCATATAAGGATTCAGCGGCGCCGGTTTTGCCAGCTCCGCGCTGCCTACTCCTTCTTCCAATAATTACGTATCGGAGTGCAAAACCATGGCCACACCCTCTTCGGCGGCATCGGTGAATGTCGCAAAAACAGCAGACAAAGCCCCTGCGGGCATCAAGCGTGTGGTAGCTGCGGCCATGGCTGGCGCGGTCGCCGAGTGGTACGAGTTCTTCCTTTACGGCACCGCCTCGGCACTGGTCTTCGGCCAGTTGTTCTTCCGCCAGACCGGCAGTGCCATGGACGGCATCATTGCCGCCTTCGCCCTCTACGCCGTGGGCTTTCTCGCCCGCCCCATCGGCGGCCTGGTGTTCGGCCACTACGGCGACAAGGTCGGCCGCAAGCATCTGCTGCAGATCAGCCTGATCGTGGTGGGGGTAACTACCTTCCTGATGGGCTGTCTGCCCACTTTCGAGCGCATCGGCTATGCCGCACCGGTCCTGCTGGTAGTGCTGCGGCTGATCCAGGGCTTTGCCTTCGGCGGCGAATGGGGCGGCGCGGTGCTGCTGGTGTCCGAGCACAGCCCGGACAACCGCCGTGGCTTCTGGGCCAGTTGGCCGCAGGCGGGGGTGCCCGCCGGCAACCTGATCGCCACCATCATCCTGCTGCTGTTGTCGTCCAACCTGAGCGAGGCGCAGTTCCTCGACTGGGGCTGGCGGGTGGCGTTCTGGTTCTCGGCAGTGGTGGTGCTGATCGGTTACTGGATCCGTACCCGGGTTGACGATGCGCCAATCTTCAAGGAAGCCCAGGCCAAGCAGCAGAAGCTGGAAAGCCAGCAACTGGGCGTGGTGGAGGTGGTTACCAAATACTGGCGCGAAGTGCTGATCGGCATTGGTGCACGCTTTGCGGAAAACATCCTCTACTACACCGTCGTCACCTTCTCCATCACCTACCTGAAACTGGTGGTGCACAAGGACACCTCGCAGATCCTGCTGCTGATGTTCGGTGCCCACCTGCTGCACTTCTTCATGATCCCGGCGATGGGCTACCTGTCGGACATCATCGGCCGCAAGCCGGTTTACCTGATCGGCGCCGTGCTCACCGCGTTCTGGGGCTTTGTCGGCTTCCCGATGATGGACACCGGCAATGACTGGCTGATCATGGCAGCGATCACCTTGGGCCTGGCCATCGAGTCGATGACCTACGCGCCCTACTCCGCGCTAATGGCCGAACTGTTCCCCACCCACGTGCGCTACACCGCCTTGTCCCTGTGCTACCAGGTTGCGCCGATCCTGGCCGGCTCGCTGGCACCGCTGATCGCCGTGACCTTGCTGAAGGAATACAACAGCTCCACGCCTATCGCCTGGTACCTGGTGGCTGCAGCGGCCATCTCGATCGTGGCCGTGGCTGCTGCCAAGGAAACCCGCGGCAAGTCGCTGCGCGCCGTTGACGAAGAATCCGTGGCGCGCAATGCCGGCCGCTGAACAACCAACAAGAACGACACACATTGAGGTAACGACCATGAGCAATATCTTCAACGGCACCATGCCCGCCCTGATGACCCCGTGCACCGCCGAACGCAAGCCGGACTTCGACGCCCTGGTACGCAAGGGTCGCGAACTGATCGAGGCCGGCATGAGCGCCGTGGTGTACTGCGGCTCGATGGGTGACTGGCCGCTGCTGACCGAGGCCGAGCGCCAGGAAGGCGTGGCGCGCCTGGTGGCCGCCGACATCCCGACCATTGTCGGCACTGGCGCGGTGAACACCCGTGAAGCGGTCTCGCACGCCGCCCACGCCGCCAAGGTCGGCGCCGCCGGCCTGATGG
>NZ_JBIVIF010000093.1:0-3304 GCF_044749595.1 Pseudomonas sp. NPDC089392 | reverse complement strand
TGCCGTCGTAGGCGAAGGTTTCGATTTCCCACTCTTTGCCGCCGCGCTCACCCGCGAGGCTTTTCACCAGGCGGCCCATGGCGTCGTATTCGAAGTGGGTGGTCCTGTCGCCATCGACGCGGCGAGTGGGCTGGTTGCTGTTGTTGTCGTAGAGGCAGTGGGTGGCTTCTTTGTTGAAGCCGGTTTCCTTGAGCAACCGCCCGGTCGGGTCGTACTTGAAGCTGGCTTCGCTGTTGTTTTCGTTGCGCAGGCGCTCGAGCTGGCCGAGCTTGTCCCAGTGGTAGGTGAGGGTGCTGTTGTCCGGGTTATGACGCTGGTGGATCAGCCCGGCTTCGTTGTAGGCCCAGGTGGTACGACGATGTAGCGCGTCGGTGTAGCTGAGCAGGCGGCCTTCAGCGTCGTGTTCGAAGCGGTCCTGGCTCTGGTCGGGATACACCAGGCGGCCCACTCCACCGACGATGAAGTGCGTCGGTAGAGCTTAATTAATAAATTTTGCGATGTTAAAGAGCAATATTATTTTTTGGGGTGTGATGGTGGCAAAGTTGCTTTAAGGTGCATACCTGCCTTTCGTTGGCTTTTTGCCGGAGATAAATTTCAGCGTCGTTTGACAGAAATATATAACGTAAGGGCCGGTGGCCGGCCCTTTGCTAAATCAGGTTTGACGCAGTTTGACTTTGTCTCGATTGATTACGATTATGTCAACATGATTTTCGTGTGAAAAGTTGGATGTTTGATCTTGAAGATGTATGTGCTCAATGTCGTTGGACTCCATTTCGTACGCGGCGTTAATTAAAAATACACCGAGAGTGCGGATCATCGCTGGTGTTGTGAGTAAAGAGATTTCATCGAGCCTTAAAGGATCATCGCTGCCGGTCGTTGTTCCCCATGCTTCTATGTTTTCAAGTTTCATCATAATTTGAATTCCTTTTCTGCGCGTGTGAGCTCCGTCGTGGTGCCCCGTGATTTGTGTCTTTGAGATCCGTCGATGTTGACGATCACCTCTTTTTGTCTAGACTTACATTGGCAGTGAGCATGAACTTGCTGGTCTGTATTTTGAACATGTGGTGGATTAATTCTAATTCGTCCATTGCCCACGGTGACCCACTGCCCTGAGCGAGCAAGCCCAAGTGGGTCGATCCATTGCGTAGGGTTGGGCGCATATTGATAAATGTTTGTACCGCCCGTGAAGCCAATGGGATCTTTTCCAATGAAACGACCTATTTGAGGTGAATAATAGCGGTAACGGTTATAGTGCAGCCCCGTCCCAACATCCAAATACTGCCCCTGAAAGCGTAGCGGATTGCGGATATCCGCCCACTTTGCCTGGTCGCTGCGTCTCTCCTCGGCCACCCCCCAAGCCTTGTACGTCCCCTGCCAGGCGATCTCCCCATCCTCACCGGTGAGTTCCATCGGCGTCCCGAGGTGATCACACTGGTACCATGCAGATGCATCAAACGGCTTGGGCACCGGCTTGTGCTGCCACACCGGATCCTTGTCGATGTCATACGGGAAGACATAAACCGGCTGCGGCAGCAGCTCGACGACCTGGTTGGACACCGCCTGCGCCACCGGCACAAAAGTCCCAGGCTCGAACACATAATGGGTGGTATGGCCTTGCCCATCACGGTCCCGACACTCAAACGCCAGCGTGTCGCCTTCCCACAAAAACCAGTTAAAACCCTAGCCTAGTTCTCCATCCAAATGCCGCAGCGAATTATTGAGCAGTAAGCGGCGTATGCGGGATGGATTTTTGTATTTTAAAGAGCTGCAAGTCTGGATTAATTGTGCTTGTTTATTTGGTGGTTAAGTGATCTTCTGCTTGATAGTAAGTCTGAGTAAACTGCACTGGACGCTGGTAAGATATTTTTGGGGTTTGATAGGAAGTGCTCTATGCCTTTCTCGAGAGCGTGAAGGAGTTCAATGTGGTTTGTGTTGAATTTTAAGCTATTCTCGTGGAGAATTAAAATGGTATCCTTTTGTCTTTTAAATTTTATGCGGAACGATGAGTCTGCTGCGATAAACTCAAAATTCTTACTGTTTCTGGTCAGTCCGTCAATCAGCGATGCGATAGAGATATAGATCATGCTTGAATGTTTTGGGTTTAGCTTGGAAGTTATGCAAATGTCTTCTGATATCAACGAGATATGGCCCTGGTCAAAGTCGCTTGCTAGAAATAGTTCTTCTATGCGTGTAAATTCGAATGCAATCATAGCTATTCACTTCTTACTGGGAAGATGGTGATTGTTCTATTGCTATCACTGGAATCAAAAATCCCTCGTATTCTGTCACGTTTTCCGTTGACTTTCATTCTTTTTTCGAACGTTTGGATTCTCTTGTCGGGCGCACTCACTCTGGTGCCTTGTTTTACTAGACACTCGCATGCTTCTTGTATCTGAAGTTGTGTTGTGCCAGCAGCAAAAAGATCTCCATTGCCTTTTTGTGTGTTTGTGCCGCTTATATGCCTTTCATCGATGTGTTGCCATCCTTCTTTAGCATTTCCTGATGCAATCCATGGTTCAGGGAGTTTTCTTCCCGCTAATCCTAACGGATCAATCCATTGTGTAGGAGTGAGGCAATAAGTGTAGACGTTAATGCCTCCATCAAACCCTATGAGATCTTTTCCTATGAACCGAGCAGTCAGCGGGTCGTAATATCGATATCGGTTATAGTGCAGCCCCGTCTCAACATCAAAATACTGCCCCTGAAAGCGTAGCGGATTCCGTATATCCGCCCACGTCGCCCGGTCGCTGCGCTTTTCCTCGGCCAACCCCCAGGCCTTATACGTTCCGCTCCAGGCAATCTCCCCATCCTCACCGGTGAGTTCCATCGGCGTCCCGAGGTGGTCGCACTGGTACCACGCCAGCGCATCAAACGGCTTGGGCACAGGCTTGTGCTGCCACACCGGATCTTTGTCGATGTCATACGGGAAGACATATACCGGCTGCGGCAACAGTTCGACGACCTGATTCGACACCGCCTGCGCCACCGGCACAAAAGTCCCGGGCTCGAACACGTAGTGGGTGGTGTGGCCTTTCCCATCACGGTCCCGACACTCAAACGCCAGCGTGTCGTCTTCCCACACGTACCAGGTAAACCCACAGCCGAGCTCTTCATCCCGCTGCCGCCGGGCATTCTCGTTCCACACGGGGCCGGCTTGCGGTCGGTCGCGATACTTGGAACGTGAGTATTTGTACAGGCGCCTTCCCAAAGCGTCATAGGCAAAGCTGACGATCAGGCGGTCATCTTCATAACGCCGCAAGCGGTTGTACAAATCCCACACGAACCGGCCTTGTTTGCCTTCGGT
>NZ_JBIVIF010000092.1:0-3654 GCF_044749595.1 Pseudomonas sp. NPDC089392 | reverse complement strand
GCCCTGAAAAACAAAACGCCCGATGCGGTGCACCGGGCGTTTTGAGGCCTACCGGCCTACCTGAACAGGTGTAAACCTATTTCAGGACTAGACACCCTGTACTGGCCTCTTCGCGGGTAAACCCGCTCCCACAGAGCCCCCACAGGCCCTGAGATCTGTGGAAATCCTGTGGGAGCGGGTTCACCCGCGAAGAGGCCAGCAAAAGCAACGCAATACTGTCAGTTTTTCTCCGCCCGCTCACGCAACCCTTTCAGGGTATTGAACGGCGAATCCACCACAAACTTGTTGGCCACCATCGCCGGCACACTGCCGCCTGGCTCGGTGTGTACCTGGTAGGTCACTTCGGTACTGTCCCCTTTGGGCACCAGCTTCCAGAAGCCTTCGACTTTCGCCACCCGCACAAAGCCCTTTTCCTCCGGCAGATAGGTCGGCTCTTCTTTCAGGCTACGGGTCAGGCTGCCATCAGCCTCCTTGACGGTCGTGATATGCAGCACGGAATCGCGCGGCGTTACCGGCCATGGCGTATTGAACTGGGTGTAGGTCCAGCTCTGGTCACCCTCATGCTTGAGCAGTTTCTGCGACTTGCATTCGTGGATCCAGGCACAGGCCCCCGCCACATCCTCCTGCAGCGCCTCGACCTTGGCCAGCGGCGCCTTGATCACGGTCACACCGCGGTAGGCCTTGTACTTGGAACCGGCCACTTCGCTAAGGGACACCTTGATCCCCTCTTCATCCTTGGCCACCTGCCAATTTTCGGCCCAGGCCGCAGGCGACAGCAGAACACCCATGCCACACAGCAGTGCAATACGCTTGAACGATCTCATCATGTTTATCCTTGTTGTCGAAGATCCAGCCGGTCACGCCACCGTCATCTGCTCCCACCAGCCAAGAATCCTGATTGCCTCGTCACGGTCACTGCCGCACACCTCGACGTCCGCCTTGAAGCCACCACACACCGCCGGCCGCTCGGGCTTGCCGAACAGGTCGCAGAGGTTGGCAGCGGTCAGGTGCAGGCAGCGCTCGCCAGCCGGCTTGCCATTGGGCATGCGCGGCATCGCAGAGCTGATGGACGGGGCGATGCAGCAGGCACCACAGCCCTCACGGCAATTCATGGTTATTCACCAAAATCAGGACTCCCTGGAACAAAACGGGACGAACGTCCCCGGATAGTACTCGCTCAAACAGGCGTTTGAAATTACTGGCACGATGAAATATGGAGTGACTCGGTAGTCAGTTTGCTGGCTACTGGCGGTACTCGAAATCGATGGCCGCCCCTTCCACGTCATGACGGCTGTCATTGCGCAACTGCAACTGCATTTCGTTGTTGATCAACCGGCCATTGAGCTGGAAGGGGCTGTCGCTGGTCTCTGGTTTTTCGGTAAACATCGGGGGCAGCAAAGGTTTGCGTCGCTGGATGGGTGAAGGATTGCCCACATTCGGCTCAAGGTCATTAACCATGTCGACCGGCAGGCTGAGGTCCAGCTTTGCCTTGGGCAAGGGCTTGGCAACCGCCTTGCTGACCGCCTTGTGCACCGGCTTGACCTTGTTGTTACTGGCCTTTTTGGGCGCTTGCTTCTGCACGGGCTTGGCTGCCGCCTTCTGTGCCGGCTTGCCGAGAGTCGCCTGCGCCTGGCTTGTCGGCTGCGCAGCCTGGGCCGTACCGCCAAGGCAGCAGAGCGGTGCAAGGCACAAGATCAGGGCAAAACGGCGTAAAGCATTCATGGCAAATGGACAGGCTGGCAGGAAAGCTGCGTATGCTCTCTGTTCCGCAGCCCCCTGGCAAGCCTTACAAAAGTGTGGTCGCAGACTCTCTGCACAACTGCTGAGCCAGCAAACCGAGGGTGATCACTGCCCGCTCGGCTTCCTTGTTCCATGGAATACCACAATTCAGGCGGATGCAATGGTTGAACTGCTCGGTGTTACTGAAGATCAGCCCCGGGGCAATGCTGATGCCCTGCTCTAGCGCACGCACATGCAGCTCCTGGGTATTGACCCGCCCTGGCAGGCTCACCCAGAGGATGAAACCACCCGTCGGCCGGGTCATCTGGGTACCCTCCGGGAAGTGCTGCTGCACTGCCAACTGGTAGGCGCTGAGGTTCTTGCGATATTCCTGGCGGATGTAGCGCAGGTGCCGGTCGTAGCCGCCATTCTCCAGGTAGGCCGCCACCCCCATCTGCGTCACGCTGCAAGCCGAATGGGTGGTGAACGTTTGCAGGCGCTGGATTTCATCCTGGTAGCGGCCGGCGACCATCCAGCCAACGCGCACGCCAGGGGACAGGGTCTTGGAGAAGCTTGAACAGTAGATCACCCGGTCCAGCCGGTCGAACGCCTTCAGTGCCTTGGTCTTGCCCTGCTCGAACATCAGCTCGCCATAGATGTCGTCCTCGACGATCTGGATATCGAAGTCCGATGCCAGGCGCAGCAATTGCTTCTGCCGCTCTTCCGGGACGGTGCCGCCCAGCGGGTTGCTCAGGCGCGTGGTCAGCACCAGGGCCTTGATCGACCACTGGTTGGCCGCCAGCTGCAAAGCTTCGAGGCTGATGCCGGTGGACGGGTCACTGGGGATCTCGATTACTTTCAGGCCCAGCAGGTCGGCCAGTTGCAGCAAGCCATAGTAGGTCGGTGACTCGGCAGCAATCAGGTCGCCTGGGCGGGTCAGCACACGCAGCGACATCTGCAGAGCATCGACGCACCCGTGGGTCACGATCACTTCACGCGGGTCGACCAGCACACCCGCATCGCGCATGCGAATGGCGATCTGCCGGCGCAGTGGCTCGAAACCGGGGCTGAACATGTAACTGAAGGCACGCGGGCTGTGGAAGCGCGTCACCTTGGCAATTTGCTGATGCAGGGCCCGTACTGGCAGGTAGTCGACATGCGGCACCGCAGCACCGAACGGGAATACACCGTCACGACGCGCCTCGGTCAGTACCTGCTGGATGATGCTGGCGCGGGTGACCAGGCCGGGGCGCTCCACGCGGGCGATATCCGGGGTTTGCGCGGTCAAGGCCGGGGTCTGGTGCACGTAGTAGCCGGACTGCGGCCGCGCGCGGATCAGCCCCTGGTCCTCGAGGTTTGCATAGGCCTGCAGCACCGTGGCATGGCTGACATTGAGCTGGGCGCTCATCTTGCGCACGGAGGGTACCCGCTCGCCTGGCTGGTAGACACCGCGACGGATGTCATCGGCCAGTTGCTGGGCGATACGCTGGTACAGCAGCAGGTTGGTCATGGCTGGATCTCGACGCGCGGACGG
The DNA here is from genome assembly GCF_044749595.1 of Pseudomonas sp. NPDC089392. Taxonomy (NCBI): domain Bacteria; kingdom Pseudomonadati; phylum Pseudomonadota; class Gammaproteobacteria; order Pseudomonadales; family Pseudomonadaceae; genus Pseudomonas; species Pseudomonas sp. NPDC089392. Next base: position 401 of record NZ_JBIVIF010000092.1, on the reverse strand, counting down.
GCTCGTTATTCTTGTGCGACTTCACTGACGGTAGAGGATACCGTAACAGTTGCAAAGTGTACTGGGACAGATGGCAGAGTCGCCACAACATCTTAGGCGCCTGCGGGATCGAACGCCGCCATGTGTTCGCCGATGTATTTTCAGCGCCTGTGAGATCGAGCGCCGCGGGTGTTCGCCGAAACATTTTCAGCGCCTATGAGATCGAGCGCCGCGGGTGTTCGCCGAAACATTTTCAGCGCCTGTGAGATCGAGCGCCGCGGGTGTTCGCCGAAACATTTTCAGCGCCTGTGAGATCGAGCGCCGCGGGTGTTCGCCGAAACATTTTCAGCGCCTATGAAATCGAGCGCCGCCCGCGCGGCGCTTCGCGGCTAAAGCCGCTCCTACGTTTGTTTCGGGCCAAT
>NZ_JBIVIF010000091.1:0-4163 GCF_044749595.1 Pseudomonas sp. NPDC089392 | reverse complement strand
AGGCGTTCGCGCGCGAATCCCACAGGAATAATTGGCCCGAAACAAACGTAGGAGCGGCTTTAGCCGCGAAGCGCCGCGCGGGCGGCGCTCGATCTAATAGGCGCTGAAATTGTTTCGGTGGACACCTGGCGGCGCTTGATCTCACAGGCGCTGAAAATGTTTCGGCGAACACCTGCGGCGCTCGATCTCATAGGCGCTGCAAGGCCCCATGGCGAACACTTGCCACTCCCGCCATCGCCTGCTAAACCTTCAAGGAGTTGCATCCGCCATCATCGAAGGAATCGCTAGCATGGCAGTCGAGACTGATTTTTCGCAGGACGGGAAAAAGCTGACGATCAAGATCAAGGGGCGCTTCGATTTCGGTAAACATCAGGAATTTCGTGACGCCTATGAACGCCAGCCCAGTCGGCCCGATTCGGTGGTCGTCGACCTGAAGGACACCACCTACCTCGACAGTTCCGCGCTCGGCATGCTGCTGTTGCTGCGTGACCACGCGGGCGGCGATGAGTCGGATGTGCGGGTGGTGCATGCCAGCTCCGACGTGCGCAAGATCCTCGCCATCTCCAATTTCGAAAAACTGTTCGATATCAGTTGAGCGCCGACATGCCGGCCGAACAGGCGTTGACCGTGCTGGTCGCTGAAGACGGGGCCGCCGACCGCCTGCTGCTGGCGCAGATCGTCCGCCGTCAGGGCCATCAGGTATTCACCGCAGAAAACGGCGAGCAGGCGGTGACGCTGTTCGTCGAGCGGCGACCACAGCTGGTGCTGCTGGATGCGCTGATGCCGGTGATGGACGGCTTCGAGGCGGCGCGGCAGATCAAGGCCCTGGCTGGCGAGGCGCTGGTGCCGATCATTTTCCTGACGTCGCTGAACGAGGAGGAAGGCCTGGTGCGCTGCCTGGAGGCCGGGGGCGATGACTTCATGGCCAAGCCCTACAGTGCGGTGATCCTCGGCGCCAAGATCCGCGCCATGGACCGCCTGCGCCGGCTGCAGGCCACGGTGCTGGCGCAGCGCGACCAGATTACCCGGCACCACCACCACCTGCTCAACGAACAGCGGGTGGCCAAGGCGGTGTTCGACAAGGTCGCCCATTCCGGTTGCCTGGCCGCACCCAATATCCGTTACCTGCAATCGCCCTACGCGCTGTTCAATGGCGACCTGATGCTGGCCGCGTTTACCCCGGCCGGCGACATGCGCGTGCTGCTTGGCGATTTCACCGGCCACGGCCTGCCAGCGGCGGTCGGCGCCATGCCGCTGGCCGAGGTGTTCTACGGCATGACCGCCAAAGGCTATGGCATGGCGCAGATCCTGCGCGAGATGAATGCCAAGCTCAAACGTATCCTGCCGGTGGACATGTTCTGCTGCGCGCTGCTGCTCAACCTCAGCATGCAGCGCGGCGCGGTGGAGGTGTGGAACGGCGGCATGCCTGATGCTTACCGCCTGTCGGCAGGCGGCCAGGTGCTGTCGGTGCTGAGCTCGCGGCACCTGCCGCTGGGCATTCTGGCCGCCGAGCGCTTCGATGACAGCACCGAGATGTTGCCGCTGGCGCCGGGCGAACGCCTGTTGCTGCTGTCGGACGGCGTGCTCGACACGGCCGACGACCAGGAGCGCCTGTTCGGCGTGCAGCGCCTGCGTGCGGTGCTGGCCGACAACCGCGACCCGGCGCAGCTGTTCGACGAAGTGATGCAGGCCTTGGCGCGCTTTGGCGGGCGCCCGCGCGATGACATCAGCCTGTGCGACATTCGCATGTTCAGCGCCGAGGAGTGCGTGCCGGCGCCGATGATCTACTCTGATAGCGGCCGCTCCAGCCCGCTGGACTGGTCGCTGGGCTTTGAGGTGCGCGGCGAAAGCCTGAAGCGCTTCAATCCGGTGCCGTACCTGGTGCAACTGTTGCAGGAAATTCACGGGCTGCGCGCACGCACCGGCAACCTGCACAGTGTGCTCAGCGAGCTGTATTCCAACGCACTGGAGCACGGTGTGCTGGGCCTGGATTCGCAGCTCAAGCGCGATGTACAGGGCTTTGCCGACTATTATCAGGAGCGCGCCCGGCGTTTGGGCTCGTTGGTCGACGGCTTTGTGCGTATCGACTTCAAGGTTGAACCGAATGCCGAGGGTGGGCGTCTGACGGTCGAGGTTCGCGACAGTGGCGCGGGGTTCGATGTGCAGCAGGTGCTGTCGCGGCCTGCGCTGGAGCAGGGCCTGAGCGGGCGGGGTGTGAACCTTGTGCGCCGGTTGGCCAGCAACGCCTGCTGGCGTGAAGGCGGCCGTTGCGCGCACGTGGAATTCGTATGGTGAGCCACAGGGTGGCTCGGGCATAATCTGGCTTGATCAAGGAGTGAACAAGTGACTGACATGCATATTGACCACAAGGTACTCAGTGACCTGCGTGAGGTCATGGAAGATGGCTACCTGCAGTTGGTGCAAACCTTTCTGGACGACTCCGAACGCCGCCTGGGCCAGTTGCACGCGGCCAAAAGCGCCGAAGAACTGGGCGCGGCCGCCCACAGTTTCAAGGGCAGCAGCAGCAACATGGGCGCCGTGGCGTTGGCCGGCCTGTGCCAGCAGCTGGAAGAGCGCGCGCGGCGCCCCCCGCTGTATGGCATCGAAGACCTGATCAACCGCATCGACCAGGAATTCACCGAGGTGCAGCGCTTCTATCGAGGTGAGCAGCAACGTATTTCGGCGGGCTGAAGCGCGACTTGGCGCGAGTCTTGCCTGTCTCTGGCCAGATGTTCTTTATGTTTCTGGCGCGGAGACCGCTCAATGCCTGTCGCACCCAACCCTTTGTTGCAAGCCAACGCCCTTGGTAACGCCGCGCGCTCGACGGGCGCGCTGCTGGACAAACCGCTGCAGGCAGCGGGCGACAAGGGCGACGGCTTTGGCCAGGTGATGGCCAGGCAAGGGCGCGACAAGGCCGTAGGGCAGGACGACAAGCCTACCCAGGCCAAGCCCAAGGACAAGCCCGACGCGGCACAGGGCGGCAAGGCAGACCCTGCCGACAAGCCCAGCGTTGCCGATGACGGCAACAAGTTGCCAGCCGACGACCAGGCCAATGCCGATACCGGGCTGCGCGATGCCAGCCTGGTGGCTGGCCAGGTTACCGACGCACAGCCCGGCGCGCAGCTGATCCAGGCCCAGGCCGAAGCCGTGGCGCCTGTGCTGCAGGCCGCTACGGCGCAAACGCAGGTTGCAGCCACGCTGCCTGAGGAGCCGGCCACCGAAGAAGCCTTCGACCCCGACGCCGACCCGCTGGCCAACCTGCCCACCCTGCGCCTGGCACTGGAGCACAGTGCCCAGGCCAAGGGTGGCACCTCGGCACACGCCTTGGACCCAGCGCAAACTCAAGGTGAGGACGGGCAGGTGGCCGTCAATACCTTGGCGGCTATGGTCGACAGCGCCGAAGGTGAGGCGGGCGAGCCCGGCGACAAGGCCTTTGCGGCCTTGCTTGAAGATGGCCTGAAAGACACCAAGAGCGCCAACAGTGACACCCGCGTCGACGACTTCGCCAACCGCTTGGCCAGCCTGACCCAGGCGGCCACGGCCAAGACGGCCAACGCCGTGTCGGCCAATGCCAGCCCGCTGCACCAGCCCCTGCCGATGAACCAGAACGCCTGGGCCGAGGGCCTGGTCAACCGGGTCATGTACCTGTCCAGCCAGAACCTCAAGTCGGCGGACATCCAGCTGGAGCCGGCAGAACTCGGCCGCTTGGACATTCGCGTCAATGTGGCGGCGGACCAGGCGACCCAGGTCACCTTCATCAGCGGCCATGCCGGCGTGCGTGACGCCCTCGACAGCCAGGTGCACCGCCTGCGCGAGTTGTTCGCCCAGCAGGGGCTGGCCCAGCCGGATGTCAACGTGGCTGATCAGTCGCGGGGGCAGCAACAGCAGCAGGGCCAGGCGCAGGGCAGCAACCTGTCCGGGGTAGCGGCGCGGCGGGCGGAGCAGGGTGGCGTAGAGGCTGTCGATAGCGCCCGGCCGGTGGAGCAGCAGGTGGTTGTTGGTGATAGTGCGGTCGATTATTACGCGTGAGGCCGGGGTGTATGGCTTTAGGTTTTTGGCGCCTGTGAGATCGAGCGCCGCAGGTGTTCGCCGAAACATTTTCAGCGCCTATGAAATCGAGCGCCGCCCGCGCGGCGCTTCGCGGCTAAAGCCGCTCCTACGTT
>NZ_JBIVIF010000090.1:3281-4705 GCF_044749595.1 Pseudomonas sp. NPDC089392 | reverse complement strand
TCTTTCGTCTTCACCACCACAATTTGGCTTCGTGCGCAAATTGCTTGGGTGTTATATGGTCAAGCCTCACGGGCAATTAGTATTGGTTAGCTCAACGCCTCACAGCGCTTACACACCCAACCTATCAACGTCGTAGTCTTCGACGGCCCTTTAGGGGATTCAAGATCCCAGTGAGATCTCATCTTGAGGCAAGTTTCCCGCTTAGATGCTTTCAGCGGTTATCTCTTCCGAACATAGCTACCCGGCAATGCCACTGGCGTGACAACCGGAACACCAGAGGTTCGTCCACTCCGGTCCTCTCGTACTAGGAGCAGCCCCTCTCAAATCTCAAACGTCCACGGCAGATAGGGACCGAACTGTCTCACGACGTTCTAAACCCAGCTCGCGTACCACTTTAAATGGCGAACAGCCATACCCTTGGGACCGGCTTCAGCCCCAGGATGTGATGAGCCGACATCGAGGTGCCAAACACCGCCGTCGATATGAACTCTTGGGCGGTATCAGCCTGTTATCCCCGGAGTACCTTTTATCCGTTGAGCGATGGCCCTTCCATACAGAACCACCGGATCACTAAGACCTACTTTCGTACCTGCTCGACGTGTTTGTCTCGCAGTCAAGCGCGCTTTTGCCTTTATACTCTACGACCGATTTCCGACCGGTCTGAGCGCACCTTCGTACTCCTCCGTTACTCTTTGGGAGGAGACCGCCCCAGTCAAACTACCCACCATACACTGTCCTCGATCCGGATAACGGACCTGAGTTAGAACCTCAAAGTTGCCAGGGTGGTATTTCAAGGATGGCTCCATGAGAACTGGCGTCCCCACTTCAAAGCCTCCCACCTATCCTACACAAGCAAATTCAAAGTCCAGTGCAAAGCTATAGTAAAGGTTCACGGGGTCTTTCCGTCTAGCCGCGGATACACTGCATCTTCACAGCGATTTCAATTTCACTGAGTCTCGGGTGGAGACAGCGCCGCCATCGTTACGCCATTCGTGCAGGTCGGAACTTACCCGACAAGGAATTTCGCTACCTTAGGACCGTTATAGTTACGGCCGCCGTTTACCGGGGCTTCGATCAAGAGCTTCGCTTGCGCTAACCCCATCAATTAACCTTCCGGCACCGGGCAGGCGTCACACCCTATACGTCCACTTTCGTGTTTGCAGAGTGCTGTGTTTTTAATAAACAGTCGCAGCGGCCTGGTATCTTCGACCGGCATGGGCTTACGGAGCAAGTCCTTGACCCTCGCCGGCGCACCTTCTCCCGAAGTTACGGTGCCATTTTGCCTAGTTCCTTCACCCGAGTTCTCTCAAGCGCCTTGGTATTCTCTACCTAACCACCTGTGTCGGTTTGGGGTACGGTTCCCAGTTATCTGAAGCTTAGGAGCTTTTCTTGGAAGCATGGTATCAACCACTTCGTCGCCTAAT
>NZ_JBIVIF010000090.1:1854-3183 GCF_044749595.1 Pseudomonas sp. NPDC089392 | reverse complement strand
ATGATACCCGTAGCTTCGGTGCATGGTTTGAGCCCCGTTACATCTTCCGCGCAGGCCGACTCGACTAGTGAGCTATTACGCTTTCTTTAAAGGGTGGCTGCTTCTAAGCCAACCTCCTAGCTGTCTAAGCCTTCCCACATCGTTTCCCACTTAACCATGACTTTGGGACCTTAGCTGACGGTCTGGGTTGTTTCCCTTTTCACGACGGACGTTAGCACCCGCCGTGTGTCTCCCATGCTCGGCACTTGTAGGTATTCGGAGTTTGCATCGGTTTGGTAAGTCGGGATGACCCCCTAGCCGAAACAGTGCTCTACCCCCTACAGTGATACATGAGGCGCTACCTAAATAGCTTTCGAGGAGAACCAGCTATCTCCGAGCTTGATTAGCCTTTCACTCCGATCCACAGGTCATCCGCTAACTTTTCAACGGTAGTCGGTTCGGTCCTCCAGTCAGTGTTACCTAACCTTCAACCTGCCCATGGATAGATCGCCCGGTTTCGGGTCTATACCCAGCGACTAAACGCCCTATTAAGACTCGCTTTCGCTACGCCTCCCCTATTCGGTTAAGCTCGCCACTGAATATAAGTCGCTGACCCATTATACAAAAGGTACGCAGTCACCTAACAAAGTAGGCTCCCACTGCTTGTACGCATACGGTTTCAGGTTCTATTTCACTCCCCTCTCCGGGGTTCTTTTCGCCTTTCCCTCACGGTACTGGTTCACTATCGGTCAGTCAGTAGTATTTAGCCTTGGAGGATGGTCCCCCCATATTCAGACAAAGTTTCTCGTGCTCCGTCCTACTCGATTTCATTGACAAGAGATTTTCGTGTACGGGGCTATCACCCACTATGGCCGCACTTTCCAGAGCGTTCCACTAATCTCAAACCAACTTAAGGGCTGGTCCCCGTTCGCTCGCCACTACTAAGGGAATCTCGGTTGATTTCTTTTCCTCAGGGTACTTAGATGTTTCAGTTCCCCTGGTTCGCCTCTTGCACCTATGTATTCAGTACAAGATACTCAGCTTATGCTGAGTGGGTTCCCCCATTCAGAGATCTCTGGATCACAGTCTGTTTGCCGACTCCCCAAAGCTTATCGCAGGCTACCACGTCTTTCATCGCCTCTGACTGCCAAGGCATCCACCGTATGCGCTTCTTCACTTGACCATATAACCCCAAGCAATCTGGTTATACTGTGAAGACGACATTCGCCGAAAATTCGCATTTCGCTCAGTTAAGAGCAGAACTCACAAATTTTACCTTAGCCTGATCCACCAGCAGTGAAACTGGTGTTCAGTCTATATCTATCACATATCCGAATTTTTAAAGAACGA
>NZ_JBIVIF010000089.1:1407-4851 GCF_044749595.1 Pseudomonas sp. NPDC089392 | reverse complement strand
TCGCCCACGGCTACGGTCTTCTCGTAATTACCACCCGAGATGTCGGTGATCTTGTTGGTCAAGTCCAGGTTGGTGTTGTAGACGTTGTTCGGCGCAGTGAACGGCACCGAAGCCGACGACTCGCCCACCGGGATGGTGATGGTCTGGCCGTTGTCCAGCTTCACCACCAGATCCGAACCGGTGACCTTGTGGTTGACCGAGGCGGTATAGGTCACTACGCCGCCCTCGACCACGCTTTGCGTGGCGGTCAGGGTCACAGTCGTGGTGTCGATGGTGTCGGTGACCTTGGTCACAGCCGCCGCGCTGCTGACGTCGAGTTTCTCGAAATCACCACCGGTGGTGCTGGTAACGGTCACGCTGAGATCTTCGGCATCCACGTACACATCGTCGCTCGGTGCGTCGATGGTGATCGAGGCTTCTTTCGAGCCGGCAGCAATGGTGATGGTCTCGCCATTGCTCAGCTTGATCACCAGATCGGTGCCGGCCTTGTTGGTCAAGGTGGCGGTGTAGGTGATCTTGCCGCCTTCGGCCACGGTGTCCGTCGCCGTCAGCGTGAGCGCAGTGGCGTTCGGAACAGCCGGGTTGTCAGTGACCGTGGTCACCGGTTCGCCAACAGCCACCGTCTTCTCGTAGTTACCACCCGAGATGTCGGTGATCTTGTTGGTCAGGTCCAGGTTGGTGTTGTAGACGTTGTTCGGTGCAGTGAACGGCACCGACGCCGAGGACTCGCCCACCGGGATGGTGATGGTCTGGCCGTTGTCCAGTTTCACCACCAGGTCCGAACCGGTGACCTTGTGGTTGACCGAGGCGGTGTAGGTCACCACGCCGCCCTCGACCACGCTTTGCGTGGCGGTCAGGGTCACAGTCGTGGTGTCGATGGTGTCGGTGACCTTGGTCACAGCCGCCGTGCTGCTGACATCGAGCTTCTCAAAGTCGCCACCGGTGGTGGTGGTGACGGTCACGCTCAGATCTTCGGCATCCACATACACATCGTCGCTTGGCGCGTCGATGGTGATCGAGGCTTCCTTGGAGCCGGCAGCAATGGTGATCGTTTCGCCATTACTCAGCTTGATCACCAGATCGGTGCCGGCCTTGTTGGTCAAGGTCGCGGTGTAGGTGATCTTGCCACCTTCGGCTACCGTCGGCGTAGCAGACAGGTTCAAGCAGGTGATGTCCGCGGAGCCCGGTCCATCTGTAACCGTTGTGCTGATCTCTGACTTGTCCAGAGTCAGCTTTTCAAACTTCCACTCGTCTGCACCGCTTACCGAGTCGATCGAATTGACTACAGGTTGAGCGCCTACATAGACGTCATTCGGCGCAGTCACAGTGATTGAGCCGGTGATGCTGTCTGCCGGCACGACAACAACAGTCTTGTCGCTGAGGGTGAAGTACAGCGCCGAGTGGTTGTTGATCGGCAAGCCATCTTTGCTGGTCAGCGTGATGGTGTAGGTGATCTCACCGCCTTCGGTCACCGAAGGGGTCGCCGTCAGTTTGGCCACCACCTCGTTGGTGGTGTCTTCGACCTTGACCGAAGCCGGGCCGCCCAGCTGCAGGTTCTCGAAGGTCGCGCCAGTGGCGTCCGTCGCCGAGCTGATGCCCAGGCTGATTTCGCCGGCATCTTTGTAAACGTCGTCACCCTGCGCATCGTGGGTGTAAGGCGCGCTGGTTTCGCCGGCCTTGATGGTGACCTTGGCGTTGTTGCTCAGGGTTACGACCAGGTCGTGGTCCAGCACAGTGTTGATCTTGACGGTGAAGGTCGGTTTTTCGTTCTCGAAGACCGACGTTTCGTTCGCCTCGATGGTGACCTTGACGATGTCACCTTCGTGGCCCGGAGTACCCGGCTCGTCAGTAACCTGGGTTTTGACCTCGGTCTTGTCCAGGGTCAGCTGCTCGAACTTCCACTCATCAGCGCCGCTGACCGATGCGATAGCGTTGACCACAGGCGGATTAGTGCCGGTGTAGACGTTGTCCGGGGCAGTGACAGTGGTCGAACCGGTGGTGCTGTTGGCCGCGACCACAATGTTGGTGCCGTCGGCCAGCTTGAAGTACAGCGCCGAGTGGTTGTTGATCGGCAAGCCATCTTTGCTGGTCAGCGTGATGGTGTAGGTGATCTCACCGCCTTCGGTCACCGAAGGGGTCGCCGTCAGTTTGGCCACCACCTCGTTGGTGGTGTCTTCGACCTTGACCGAAGCCGGGCCGCCCAGCTGCAGGTTCTCGAAGGTCGCGCCAGTGGCGTCCGTCGCCGAGCTGATGCCCAGGCTGATTTCGCCGGCATCTTTGTAAACGTCGTCACCCTGCGCATCGTGGGTGTAAGGCGCGCTGGTTTCGCCGGCCTTGATGGTGACCTTGGCGTTGTTGCTCAGGGTCACGACCAGGTCGTGGTCCAGCACAGTGTTGATCTTGACGGTGAAGGTCGGTTTTTCGTTCTCGAAGACCGACGTTTCGTTCGCCTCGATGGTGACCTTGACGATGTCACCTTCGTGGCCCGGAGTACCCGGCTCGTCAGTAACCTGGGTTTTGACCTCGGTCTTGTCCAGGGTCAGCTGCTCGAACTTCCACTCATCAGCGCCGCTGACCGATGCGATAGCGTTGACCACAGGCGGATTAGTGCCGGTGTAGACGTTGTCCGGGGCAGTGACAGTGGTCGAACCGGTGGTGCTGTTGGCCGCGACCACAATGTTGGTGCCGTCGGCCAGCTTGAAGTACAGCGCCGAGTGGTTGTTGATCGGCAAGCCATCTTTGCTGGTCAGCGTGATGGTGTAGGTGATCTCGCCGCCTTCGGTCACCGAAGGCGTAGCGGTAAGCTTGGCTACGACCTCACTAATGGTGTCCGAAATCTCAACAGTAGCTGGAGCACCGAATTCCAGTTTCTCGAAGGTGGCACCTGGCACAGTAGCGTCAGTGACGCTGAGAGTAAGGGCGCCAGCATCCTTGATGACATCATCGCCCTGTGCTGCGGCCTTGTACTCGACTTCGGTTTTACCGGCTTCGATAGTCACCTTTTCGCCGTTGGACAGGGTAACAGTCAGCGGACGGTCCAGTGCCTGGCTTACTTTTACAGTAAAGGACGGCTGCTGATCTTCGGTCACATTGCCATTGCTGACGATGCTCACGGTAACGGTATCGATACTGTCATTGATGACAGTCGACGCCGGCGTCGGGTTCGGCGTCAGCTGCTCGAAGTTGCCACCCGTAGCGCTTTCGATGGTCACGCTAACGGTCGAGCCGTTGTTGTAGACGTCATTGGCCGGGGTCTGGAAGTCGATGCTGCCCTGGGTCTTGCCGGCTTCAACGGTGATGGTCTGGCCGTTGGACAGGGTCACGGTCACCGGAGTCTGGGCTGGATTGCTCAGGGTCACGGTGTAAGTGATCACGCCACCTTCGGTCACCGACGGGTTCGCCGTCAGGGTCGCGGTGGTGTTATCGGTCGAATCGTTGATCGCC
>NZ_JBIVIF010000089.1:0-1308 GCF_044749595.1 Pseudomonas sp. NPDC089392 | reverse complement strand
AGTCTGCGCCGGGGTCGGGTTCGGCGTCAATTGCTCGAAGTTACCGCCTGTGGCGCTTTCGATGGTCACGCTAACGGTCGAGCCGTTGTTGTAGACGTCATTGGCCGGGGTCTGGAAATCAACACTGCCCTGGGTCTTGCCAGCCTCGACGGTAATGGTCTGGCCGTTGGACAGGGTCACGGTCACTGCGGTCTGGGCTGGATTGCTCAGCGTCACGGTGTAAGTGATCACGCCACCTTCGGTCACCGACGGGTTCGCCGTCAGGGTCGCGGTGGTGTTATCGGTCGAATCGTTGATCGCCGTCTGCGCCGGGGTCGGGTTCGGCGTCAATTGCTCGAAGTTACCGCCTGTGGCGCTTTCGATGGTCACGCTAACGGTCGAGCCGTTGTTGTAGACATCGTTGGCCGGGGTCTGGAAGTCGACACTGCCCTGGGTTTTGCCGGCTTCAACGGTGATGGTCTGGCCGTTGGACAGCGTGACAGTCACCGCCGTCTGCGCCGAATTGCTCAGGGTCACGGTGTAGGTGATCACGCCACCTTCGGTGACGCTTGGCGAAGCGGTCAGCGTTGCGGTGGTGTTATCGGTCGAATCGTTGATCGCCGTCTGCGCCGGGGTCGGGTTCGGCGTCAATTGCTCGAAGTTACCGCCCGTGGCGCCCTCGATGGTCACGCTAACGGTCGAGCCGTTGTTGTAAACGTCGTTCGCCGGGGTCTGGAAGTCGACGCTGCCCTGGGTCTTGCCCGCTTCAACGGTAATGGTCTGGCCGTTGGACAGGGCCACGGTCACTGCGGTCTGGGCTGGATTGCTCAGCGTCACGGTGTAAGTGATCACTCCACCTTCCGTGACCGACGGACTCGCCGTCAGGGTCGCCGTGGTGTTGTCAGTCGAATCGTTGATCGCGGTCTGCGCTGGCGTTGGGTTCGGCGTCAGTTGCTCGAAGTTGCCGCCCGTGGCGCTTTCGATGATCACGCTAACGGTCGAACCGTTGTTGTAGACATCGTTAGCCGGGGTCTGGAAGTCGACGCTGCCCTGGGTTTTGCCGGCTTCAACGGTGATGGTCTGGCCGTTGGACAGCGTGACAGTCACCGCCGTCTGAGCTGGGTTGCTCAGGGTCACGGTGTAGGTGATCACGCCACCTTCGGTGACCGACGGGCTCGCCGTCAGGGTCGCCGTGGTGTTGTCAGTCGAATCGTTGATCGCGGTCTGCGCCGGGGTCGGGTTCGGCGTCAGCTGCTCGAAGTTACCGCCCGTGGCGCTTTCGATGGTCACGCTAACGGTCGAGCCGTTGTTGTAGACGTCGTTGGCCGG
>NZ_JBIVIF010000088.1:0-5502 GCF_044749595.1 Pseudomonas sp. NPDC089392 | reverse complement strand
CGAAGCGCCGCGCGGGCGGCGCTCGATCTAACAGGCAACCAAGATCCCAAGGCAAGCCCCCGTCAGCCCTTACCGCTTAACTGACTGGCATTAGGGCTTGCCCGCGAACACCGGCGCAGCCGGTGCCATCCGATACAACAATTCAGTCCTTCTCCAGCGCCGTTTCCTTGTGCATCGCCAGGTGCCCGGTCTTGTTGCTCTTCACCTCGTACTGCGGCTCCTCCTTCGAACAGTGCCGCTGCCGCCCGCGAAATTCGATATCGCGAAAATGCACCTTGACCACCGTGCCGTGGATGATTCCCGCCTCGGAATTCCAGCGCACCTTGTCGCCTGGTTTGTACGCGTTGCTCATCGGATTCTCCTTGCGACCCACGGTTGGTGATTAGGATAGTCACATGCCACTGTTCTACTGAGCCCGCCACAACCGGAAAAATCCCCTCGAAACGGCGTAAACCATGACGAAATGCGTATCCCACCCTTTCGATCTGCGGCAAGTGAAGGCACAATGCGGGTCTTTTTTTTGGCCGGCCTGGCCGGGGGCCTTTAAATGATCAAGACGCCGTACTACCTCATCGATAAAACCAAGCTGCTCAGCAACATGGAGAAGATCGCCTACGTGCGGGAACACTCCGGTGCCAAGGCGCTGCTCGCCCTCAAGTGCTTCGCCACCTGGTCGGTGTTCGACCTGATGCAGCAGTACATGGACGGCACCACTTCGTCCTCGCTCTTCGAGCTCAAGCTCGGCCGCCAGAAGTTCGCCGGCGAAACCCACGCCTACAGCGTGGCCTGGGCCGACGACGAGGTCGAGGAAATGCTCGAGAACTGCGACAAGATCATCTTCAACTCGATCGGCCAGCTGCAACGCTTTGCCGATCAGTCCGAAGGCAAGGTCCGCGGCCTGCGCGTCAACCCGCAAGTCAGCAGCTCCGACTACCTGCTGGCCGACCCGGCCCGCCCGTTCAGCCGCCTGGGCGAATGGGACCCGGAAAAGATCGAAAAAGTCATCGAGCAGATCTCCGGCTTCATGTTCCACAACAACTGCGAGAACGGCGACTTCGGCCTGTTCGACAAGATGCTCACGCACATCGAAGAGCGCTTCGGCCACCTGCTGCACAAGGTCGAGTGGGTCAGCCTGGGTGGCGGTATCCACTTCACCGGTGAAGACTATGCGGTAGACGCCTTCTGCGCACGCCTCAAAGCCTTCTCGGAAACGTACGGCGTGCAGGTGTACCTGGAGCCGGGCGAAGCGGCCATCACCAACAGCGCCTCGCTGGAAGTGACCGTGCTCGACACCCTGTACAACGGCAAGCACCTGGCCGTGGTCGACAGCTCGATCGAAGCACACCTGCTCGACCTGCTGATCTACCGCCTCAATGCCAAGATGGCCCCCAACGATGGCGAGCACACCTACATGGTCTGCGGCAAGTCGTGCCTGGCCGGTGACATCTTCGGCGAGTACCAATTCGATCGTCCGTTGGCCATTGGCGATCGCCTGTCGTTCGTCGACACGGCGGGTTACACCATGGTCAAGAAAAACTGGTTCAACGGTCTGAAGATGCCTTCCATCGTGGTCAAGCAACTCGACGGCAGCGTCGAAGTGGTCCGCGAGTTCGGTTTCGAAGACTATGTTTCCAGCCTGTCGTAAGACCGGCTTTCCAAGTAAGGAGCAAAGGGTAAATTGAAGAAGAACGTTCTTATCATTGGTGCAGGAGGTGTCGCCAAGGTGGTGGCCCACAAGTGCGCGCAGCATAACGACGAACTGGGTCGTATCGCTATTGCGTCACGGAACATCTCCAAATGCCAGGCCATCATCGACAGCGTAAAGGCCAAGGGTAGCCTCAAGGTACCCGCCGACATCCAGGCCTTCTCGCTCAACGCCCTCGATGTCGAGGCAACCAAGGCGCTGATCCGCGAAACCGAATCGCAGATCGTGATCAACGTAGGTTCCGCCTTCCTCAACATGTCGGTGCTGCGTGCCTGCATCGATACCGGTGTCGCCTACCTGGACACCGCCATCCACGAAGAGCCGGGCAAGATCTGCGAGACCCCGCCGTGGTACGGCAACTACGAGTGGAAACACCTCGAAGAGTGCCAAGCAAAGAACATTACCGCCATTCTCGGTGTCGGTTTCGACCCGGGTGTGGTGAACAGCTACGCCAAGCTGGCGCAGCAGCAGTATTTCGACAGCATTGACTCGATCGACATCCTCGACGTCAATGCGGGTTCGCATGGCAAGTACTTTGCCACCAACTTCGACCCGGAAATCAACTTCCGCGAGTTCACCGGGCAAGTGTGGAGCTGGCAGAACAGCCAGTGGACCAGCAACACCATGTTCGAAGTCAAGCGTACCGACGACCTGCCAGTGGTAGGTTCGCAAAACCTGTACCTGACCGGGCACGATGAAGTTCACTCGATTTCGAAGAACCTCAACGTGCCGAACGTGCGTTTCTGGATGAGCTTCGGCGAGCACTACATCAATGTGTTCACCGTGCTGAAAAACCTGGGCCTGCTCAGCGAGCAACCGGTGAAAACCGCCGAAGGCCTGGAAGTGGTACCGCTGAAAGTGGTCAAGGCCGTACTGCCAGACCCAGCCTCGCTGGCCCCTGGCTACACCGGCAAGACCTGCATCGGCGACCTGGTCAAGGGCACCAAGGATGGCCAGCCGCGCGAAGTGTTCATCTACAACGTGGCCGACCACGAAGAAGCCTACGCCGAGACTGACAGCCAGGGCATTTCCTACACCGCCGGTGTACCGCCAGTGGCAGCCGCCCTGCTGGTTGCCCGTGGCGAGTGGGATGCCAAGCGCATGGTCAACGTCGAGGAGCTGCCAGCCGAGCCGTTCCTCAAGGCGCTGGACGTGATGGGCCTGCCGACCCGCGTCAAAGATGAAAAAGGTGATCGTCCTTGGGACGCTGAAGCCTAAGCAGTAACACAGAAGGGGCGCCAACATGGCGCCCCTTCTGCTTTTCCAGGCCTGGCCTCTTCGCGGGTGAACCCGCTCCTACATTGGTCGGTGGTGCACCCACCTCGGCGGTTCGGCACAGTCCGTTGTAGGAGCGGGTTCACCCGCGAAGAGGCCGGGTCTGCCGGCCAATATCCCCTGGCCATTCACCGCCGCAGCCGCCACCGCATTCGCGGCGGTTCGACGCCTCGATAAACCCGCTCCTACGCAAGGCCGGTTTGCGGCAGTTCGATGCGTACGCTCAGCCCGCCGCTGGCCGCGGCCAGTGCGGTGATGCTGCCGCCATGCAGGGCGATGGCCCGCTGGGCGATCGCCAGGCCCAGGCCAAAACCGTCGCCATTGCTGTCCGTACCCCGGTCGAACGGCTCGAATATGCGCTGCAAGCGCGCCGGGTCCACGCCCGGGCCATGGTCGCTGACGTACACCTGCAAGCATTGCCCACCCGAGCCCAGTGCGGCGTGCACCAACACCTCAGTGCCGGGTGCGGTGTAGCGCACGGCATTGCGGATGATGTTCTCGAACGCCCGGTACAGCAGCTCTTCATGGCCATGCATGAGAAATGCACCCTCGGCCTGCAACGACACCTGGCACTGCTTCATGCCAGCCTCGAAACGGGCGTCTTCGACAATCTGCGCCAACAACTCGACCACATCCACGCTGGCAAAGTCGCTGTTGCCCTGCCGGGACTGGGCGCGGGCCAGGGTCAACAGTTGCTCGATCAGGTCGTCCATGCGCCGCGACTCGCGCTCGATCCGTTCCAGCATGTCGTGCCGGTCGGGCTGCTGACGCATCAGGCCGATGGCAGCATGCAGGCGGGTCAGCGGTGAGCGCAGTTCGTGGGAAATATCGTGCAGCAGGTTCTGCTGCGCCTGCACCAGGGCTTTGAGCTGGCCCGCCATGCGGTCGCAGTCCTCGGCCAGTTCGACGATCTCGTCACGGCGCTTGCCCAGGCGCGGCCTTACCCGCACATCGAACCGCCCCTGAGCAACCTGCCCCATGGCCTCACGCAGCCAGGCCAAGGGGCGGGTCAGGTACAGGCTGCACAACAGCGCAAACAGCGCACTCATCAGTGCGCCCGTCACAAACGGGCCCAGGTTGCGTGGGCGCGGTGCCATACCGACACTGGTGGCCACCGAAGCACGCAGCACCAGCGGGCGGCCGTCGCGGTCGATCAGTGCCTGCTCGAAACGGGCCGTGTGCACCGTCTTGCCCGCCAGCAAGCGGCCTTGATCGTCGTAAAGGCCCACCTGCACATCCGGCGGCTGTGGCGACACGTCGAGCAATTGCCGGCCGGCCCGTTCGCCATGGTGCTCCAGCATTTGCAGCTCGGTGGCCAGCAGCGAACGCAGCCCTGGGGTATCACCACGCAGGTCATTGAGCATGAAGGCCCCCGCCCCCACCAGGAAGGTCAGGGTGTTGGCCAGCCAGAACGCCAGAAACAGCTTCCAGAACAGGCGCCGGCGCATCATTCGACAATCAGCATGTAGCCCATGCCGCGCACGCTCTGGATCCAGCTGCTGCCGTCGGCACGCGGGCCGAGCTTTTGCCGGATGCTGCTGACGTGTACGTCGATGCGCCGGTCGTAACGGGTCAGCGGCCGGCCCAGGGCATTGAGTGACAGGTCCTGCTTGCTGACCAGCTGGCCAGCCTGGCGCGCCAGCGCCTCCAGCAGGCTGAACTCGGAGCCGGTCAGCTCCAGGGTGGCTGTACCCCAGTGCGCCTCGCGCCTGCCCGGCCACATTTTCAAGGCACCACTGCGCACCTGTTCCGGCGCCTCGGGTGCGCTGGCTTCACCCATCAGTTGTGGCTGCACGCGGCGCAGTATCGCCCGCAAGCGTGCCACCAGTTCCCCGGGGGAGCTGGGCTTGGGCACATAGTCATCGGCACCCAGCTCCAGGCCGGCGATGCGGTCGATGTTGTCGCCACGGGCGGTCAATAACAGCACCGGAACCTGGCTGCGCGCGCGCACGCGGCGCAGCACTTCGATGCCCGAGATGCCCGGCAGCATCACGTCCAGCACCACCAGCTGGTAGTGGCCGGACAGCGCCTGGGCCTCGCCCTCTTCACCCGTAGCCACGGCCGTGGCCTGGAAGCCTTCACGCGCCAGGTACAAAGAGAGCATTTCAGTCAGTTCGCGGTCGTCGTCAACCAGCAGCACGGGGATCATCAGGGCCAGACATCACAATTGCAGGGGCGCTAATGATCGCCCCCCACGCCGGCACTGTCACCGCCGCCCGGTCGGACTTTACACATCTTTACCCTCGGCTAACCGCGCCGTACACAGCTCGCCCGTATCCTCATCGCCCGCTGCATGCGGGTTGCCCGCGCTTGCTCCCCTCCGAATCCGCTTGTCTGGAACCCCCGATGAACTACCCGCGCCTGTTGCTCCCCATCCTGTTGCTGCAAGCCACACTGGCCCAGGCCTCACCGTTCAGGATCGCCGACATTCGCGTCAACGGCCTGCAGCGGGTTTCCGCCGGCAGTGTCTTCGGTGCCTTGCCGCTGAACGTCGGCGACCAGGCTGATGACCGCCGCCTGGT
>NZ_JBIVIF010000087.1:0-6457 GCF_044749595.1 Pseudomonas sp. NPDC089392 | reverse complement strand
CGTCTGGCACAGGCGATACTGGCCCGAAACAAACGTAGGAGCGGCTTTAGCCGCGAAGCGCCGCGCGGGCGGCGCTCGATTTCACAGGCGCTGAATGTGTCACGGTGAACATCTGCGGCGCTCGATCTCCCAGGCGCTGCAAATGCCGTGACGAACACCTGCTGGCCTCCCCCTTCCCCTCCCCCCAACCATGCCACAAATCAATGAATGCCCCACACATATCATTCACCGTGATAATAACCTTCGCCCCGTTCGATTCGTGCCTCACGCGCAACACACTCAAACTCCGCCCACTACTAATACATTGGCGGAGTTCTCCATGGAACAATCACTCAAACCCTTGCGCTTGCCCCTCGCTGCCCTGGCAGTGGTGGTGATCAGCGCTTGTGGTCGAACCCCCGACGCCGTGCAGGCTCCCGCCGCGCCCAAAGTCACCGTAGCCAAGGTGATCGAACAACCAATCAACGAATGGGACGAATTCACCGGTCGCCTCGAAGCCCCGGAAACCGTCGAAGTACGCCCACGGGTCTCCGGCCAGATCGACCTGGTAGCCTTCACCGAAGGCGCCCAGGTCAAGAAAGGCGACCTGCTGTTCCAGATCGACCCGCGCCCGTTCCAGGCCGATGTGCGCCGCCTCGAAGCCCAGTTGCAGCAGGCTAAGGCCACCGCCATCCGCAGCGCCAACGAAGCCCGCCGTGGCGAACGCCTGCGTGACAGCAACGCCATTTCCGCAGAACTGGCCGAATCGCGCAGCAGCGCTGCCGCCGAAGCCCGTGCCGGGGTCGACGCGATTCAGGCCCAGCTCGACCTGGCCCGTCTGAACCTCAGCTTCACCCGCGTCACCGCGCCCATCAATGGCCGGGTCAGCCGCGCCCAGTTCACCGCTGGCAACATCGTCACCGCCGATGTCACCCCGCTGACCAGCGTGGTCTCCACCGACAAGGTCTACGCCTACTTCGACGCCGACGAGCGCGTGTACCTCAAGTACACCCAGCTGGCCCGCGAAGGCCAGCGTGGCCAGAGCACCCCGGTGTACCTGGGCCTGACCAACGAAACCGGAAACCCACACCTGGGCCAGATGAACTTCGTCGACAACCAGGTCAACCCGCGCACTGGCACCATCCGGGGCCGTGCGGTGTTCGACAACAGCGACGGCCAGTTCACCCCAGGCCTGTACGCGCGCCTGAAGCTGGTCGGCAGCGCCCAGTACGACGCCGTGCTGATCAACGACGAAGCCGTAGGCACCGACCTTGGCAAGAAGTTCGTGCTGGTCATGGACAAGGACAACAAGGCTGCCTACCGCGCCGTGGAGCTGGGGCCGAAGCTGGAAGGCCTGCGCATCGTGCGCAGCGGCCTGGGCAAGGACGACCGCATCGTGGTCAAGGGCCTGCAGCGCGTGCGCCCTGGCTCGCCGGTCACCCCAGAAGAAACCGCCATGGCCAGCGAACAGACCCTCGCCGCCCTCGCCCAGCAGCGCCAAGCCCTGGAGGCCAGCAACCCGGCGCCGAAGGTGGCGGGCAATAACGTGAAAGTCGCCAGCGCCCAGGCGCCACGCGGTTAAGGGACCACACCGATGAACTTCTCGAAATTCTTCATTACCCGGCCGATCTTCGCCGCGGTGCTGTCGCTGGTGCTGCTGATTGCCGGTTCGATCTCGCTGTTCCAACTGCCGATCAGCGAATACCCCGAAGTGGTGCCGCCCACCGTGGTGGTGCGCGCCAACTTCCCCGGTGCCAACCCCAAGGTCATCGGCGAAACCGTTGCCGCGCCACTGGAACAAGCCATTACCGGTGTGGAGAACATGCTGTACATGTCCTCCCAGTCCACCGCTGACGGCAAGCTGACGCTGACCATCACCTTCGCCCTGGGCACTGACCTGGACAACGCCCAGGTGCAGGTGCAGAACCGCGTCACCCGTACCCAGCCCAAGCTGCCCGAGGAAGTGACCCGTATCGGCATCACCGTCGACAAGGCCTCGCCCGACCTGACCATGGTCGTGCACCTGACCTCGCCGGACAACCGCTACGACATGCTCTACCTGTCCAACTACGCCATCCTCAATATCAAAGACGAGCTGGCGCGCCTGGGCGGCGTGGGCGATGTGCAGCTATTCGGCATGGGCGACTACTCGCTGCGCGTGTGGCTGGACCCAAACAAGACCGCTTCGCGCAACCTGACTGCCAGTGATGTGGTAGCGGCTATTCGCGAACAAAACCGCCAGGTGGCCGCCGGCCAGCTGGGCGCCCCGCCCGCCCCCGGCTCCACCAGCTTTCAGCTGTCGATCAACACCCAGGGCCGCCTGGTCAACGAAGAAGAGTTCGAAAACATCATCATCCGTGCCGGTGCCGATGGCGAAATCACTCGCCTGAAAGACATCGCCCGGGTCGAGCTCGGTTCCAGCCAGTACGCCCTGCGCTCGCTGCTGAACAACCAGCCGGCGGTGGCCATCCCGATCTTCCAGCGCCCAGGCTCCAACGCCATCGAGATCTCCGACGAAGTGCGGGCGAAAATGGCCGAGCTGAAGAAGGACTTCCCCGAGGGCATGGACTACAGCATCGTCTATGACCCGACCGTGTTCGTCCGTGGCTCCATCGAGGCGGTGGTGCACACCCTGTTCGAAGCCCTGGTGCTGGTGGTGCTGGTCGTCATCCTGTTCCTGCAGACCTGGCGTGCCTCGATCATCCCGCTGCTGGCCGTGCCGGTGTCGCTGATCGGTACCTTTGCGGTCATGCACCTGTTCGGCTTCTCGCTCAACGCACTGTCATTGTTCGGCCTGGTGCTGGCCATCGGTATCGTGGTGGACGACGCCATCGTCGTGGTGGAAAACGTCGAGCGCAATATCGGGCTGGGCCTGAAACCGCTGGAAGCCACACAAAAGGCCATGAGTGAAGTGACCGGGCCGATCATCGCCACCGCCCTGGTGCTGTGCGCCGTGTTCGTGCCTGCCGCGTTCATTTCCGGCCTGACCGGGCAGTTCTACAAGCAGTTCGCCCTGACCATCGCCATTTCCACGGTAATCTCGGCGTTCAACTCGCTGACCCTGTCGCCGGCCCTGGCTGCCGTGCTGCTGAAGGACCACCACGCGCCCAAGGACCGTTTCTCGCGGTTCCTGGAAAAACTGCTGGGCAGCTGGCTGTTCGCGCCGTTCAACCGCTTCTTCGACCGCGCGTCCAACCGCTACGTCGGCGGCGTGCGCCGGGTCATCCGCTCCAGCGGCATCGCCCTGTTCGTGTATGCCGGCCTGATGGGCCTGACTTACCTTGGCTTCTCGTCCACCCCGACCGGTTTCGTGCCGGCCCAGGACAAGCAGTACCTGGTGGCTTTCGCCCAGCTGCCTGACGCCGCCAGCCTCGACCGCACCGAGGCGGTAATCAAGCGCATGAGCGAAATCGCCCTGAAGCAGCCTGGCGTGGCCGACTCGGTGGCCTTCCCTGGCCTGTCGATCAACGGCTTCACCAACAGCCCGAACAGCGGCATCGTGTTCACCCCGCTCAAGCCGTTCGACGAGCGCAAGGACCCGAGCCAGTCGGCTGCCGCCATTGCTGCCGCGCTGAACGCCCAGTTCGCCGACATCCAGGACGCCTACATCGCGATCTTCCCGCCACCGCCGGTACAAGGCCTGGGCACCATCGGCGGCTTCCGCCTGCAGATCGAGGACCGCGGCAACCTGGGCTACGAAGCGCTGTACAAGGAAACCCAGAACATCATCGCCAAGAGCCACAACGTGCCGGAGCTGGCGGGCCTGTTCACCAGCTACCAGGTCAACGTCCCCCAGGTCGATGCGGCTATCGACCGGGAAAAAGCCAAGACCCACGGCGTGGCGATCAACGACATCTTCGACACCCTGCAGGTCTACCTGGGCTCGTTGTACACCAACGATTTCAACCGCTTTGGCCGTACTTACCAGGTCAACGTCCAGGCGGAGCAGCAGTTCCGCCTTGATGCCGAGCAGATCGGCCAGTTGAAAGTGCGCAACAACCTCGGCGAGATGATCCCGCTGGCGACCTTCCTCAAGGTCAGCGATACCTCCGGCCCTGACCGCGTCATGCACTACAACGGTTTCATCACTGCCGAGATCAACGGTGCCGCAGCCCCTGGCTACAGCTCCGGCCAAGCCGAGGCGGCGATCGAGAAACTGCTGAAAGCAGAGCTGCCCAACGGCATGACCTTCGAGTGGACCGACCTGACCTACCAGCAGATCCTCTCGGGCAACACCGCGCTGTTTGTGTTCCCGCTGTGCGTGCTGCTGGCCTTCCTGGTGCTGGCTGCCCAGTACGAAAGCTGGAGCCTGCCGCTGGCGGTGATCCTGATCGTACCGATGACCCTGCTGTCGGCCATCACCGGCGTGATCGTCTCCGGTGGCGACAACAACATCTTCACCCAGATCGGCCTGATCGTACTGGTGGGCCTGGCGTGCAAGAACGCGATCCTGATCGTCGAATTCGCCAAGGATGAACAAGCCAAGGGCCTCGACCCGCTGGCTGCGGTACTGGAAGCCTGCCGCCTGCGTCTGCGGCCGATCCTGATGACCTCGATCGCCTTCATCATGGGTGTGGTGCCGCTGGTGTTCAGCTCCGGTGCCGGCTCGGAAATGCGCCATGCCATGGGTGTGGCGGTGTTCTCGGGGATGATCGGCGTGACCGTGTTCGGCCTGTTCCTGACCCCGGTGTTCTTCTTCCTGATTCGCCGTTTCGTCGAGCGTCGCCAGGCCCGCAAGGCCGAACACGTTCAAGCACTGGAGAACCATGCATGAACCTGCTCAAACCCTTGACCCCAAGCCTGCTGGCACTGGCCTTGGCGGCCTGTGCAGTAGGCCCGGACTACCAGGCGCCAGCCACCGAACCTGCCCAACTGAGCAGCGATGTGCAGGCCAAGGCCTATGACCGTAGCCGCTTCGAAAGCCTGTGGTGGAAGCAGTTCGACGACCCGGTGCTGAACCAGCTGGTGCAGGCTTCGCTAAACGGCAACCGCGACCTGCGCGTGGCCTTCGCCCGCCTGAAGTCGGCCCGCTCGATCCGCGAAGACGCCGAGAACGACCAGTTCCCGGTGGTCACCAGCCGCGCCAGCAGCGATATCGGCAAGGGCCAGGTCCCCGGCCAGACCGATCATCGGGTCAACAGCGAACGCTATGACCTGGGCCTGGACATGGCCTGGGAGCTTGACCTGTTCGGCCGCATCCAGCGCCAGATCGAAGCCAGCGAAGCCCAGGAAGCGGTGGCAGCCGCCGACCTGCAGCAGTTGCAGGTCAGTCTGATCGCCGAGCTGGTCGACGCCTATGGGCAACTTCGTGGCGCGCAATTGCGCGAGAAGATCGCCCTGGCCAACCTCAAGACCCAGCAGGAATCGCGGACCATCACCGAAACCCTGCGCGATGCCGGCGTAGGCAATGACCTCGACGTGGTGCGCGCCGATGCGCGCCTGGCCGGGGTCGAAGCCACCGTGCCGCAACTGCAGGCGGAACAGGCACGGGCACGGCACCGCATTGCCACCCTGCTCGGCCAGCGCCCCGACGCGCTCAGCGTAGACCTGTCGCCCAAGGCCCTGCCGGCCATTGCCAAGGCGCTGCCGGTGGGTGACCCAGGTGAGCTGCTGCGCCGCCGCCCGGACATCCGCAGCGCCGAACGTCAACTGGCGGCCGCCACCGCCAACGTCGGCGTGGCCACCGCCGACCTGTTCCCCCGCGTCAGCCTCAGCGGCTTCCTCGGTTTTACCGCCGCACGCGGCTCGCAGATTGGCTCTTCGGCGGCCAATGCCTGGGCGCTGGGCCCAAGCATCACTTGGGCAGCCTTCGACCTGGGCAGCGTGCGCGCCCGCCTGCGCGGTGCCAAGGCCGATGCCGAAGGGGCCCTGGCCAATTACGAACAGCAGGTATTGCTGGCCCTGGAAGAGTCGGCCAACGCCTTCAGCGATTACGACAAGACCCAGCAGCGGCTGTTGTCGCTGATGCGCCAGAGCGACGCCAGCCGCAAGGCGGCGGAACTGGCTTCGATTCGTTATCGCGAGGGTACGGTGGACTACCTGGTGCTGCTCGATGCCGAGCGCGAGCGGCTGAGCGCTGAAGATGCGCAGGCCCAGGGTGAGGTCGAGCTGTACCGCGGCATTGTCTCGATCTACAAGGCCCTGGGTGGCGGCTGGCAGCCGGAGACCGTGGCCAGCGCGCGCTGATATACCCCGTTTCAACGACTCCTTTGGTTGGCTCCTCCCCCAACCGTTTGCCCCGCAGGCCTTGGTTTGCGGGGCTTTTTTATGCTGATTGAGCATGCCTCAAGGGCTTGTCCGGGCCCCAAGGTGCATGCCTCAGATTCTTCGGCGCCTATGAGATCGAGCGCCGCAGGTGTTCGCCGGAACATTTGCAGCGCCTATGAGATCGAGCGCCGCCCGCGCGGCGCTTCGCGGCTAAAGCCGCTCCTACGTTTGTTTCGGGCCAATTATGCCTGTGGGATTTGCGCGCGAACGC
>NZ_JBIVIF010000086.1:238-6782 GCF_044749595.1 Pseudomonas sp. NPDC089392 | reverse complement strand
CGCCTGGCACAGGAGGGACTGGCCCGAAACAAACGTAGGAGCGGCTTTAGCCGCGAAGCGCCGCGCGGGCGGCGCTCGATCTCACAGGCGCTGAATGTGTCGAGGCGAACGCTTCGGCGCTCGATCTCCCAGTCGCTGAACCTCTCAAGCCAAACGCCTGTCAGACCCACAAATATCTCCCGCAATCAATCTTTCACCCCTCGCGACTGGTGACCTTGCGCCCCCGTGTATAAGGTATAGGCATTGCGGTAAATGGACAGGAATCCTCCATGCGCTTCATCAATATTCTGGCAGCCGGTTGCCTGGCCCTGATCTCGGCCACTGCCCAGGCTGAAAATGTCGGCGGCCTCTATCAGGTGCGCGAGCCGGTCACAGGGCAGGGCGCAGAAGCCCGCGCCGCAGCCACCGTCAATGCCTTCGACACCCTGGTGCTGCGCCTGACCGGTGACCCCAAGGCTGCGCAAAGCCCGGCTCTGGCCGAGCTGCGCAAGGACCCGCAGCAAATCATCAACCAGGTGGGCAGTGAAGCCGGGCCACCGGAGTCGGTGCAGGTGGAATTCGACCCCGGCAGTACCGAGCGAGCCCTGCGCAAGGCCGGCCTCGCCCTGTGGGGCAGCAACCGGCCGTCGATCCTCGGTTGGTGGCTGAACGACAGTGCCGAGGGCAGCAACCTGGTCGGTGACGGCCAAGCCAGCGCCCAACCCCTGCGCCGTGCAGCCCAGCACCGTGGCCTGCCGTTGCGCCTGCCGCTGGCTGACTTGCAAGAGCAGCTGGTAGCCGATGCCAAGCAGATCGAAAACAGCGACCCGGCGCCGTTGCGCGAGGCCGCCAAGCGCTATGGCGCCGATGCCTTGCTGGCTGTGCACGCCCAGGAAGCCGACGGCAAGTGGCAGGGCAAATGGCAGCTGTGGCTGGGCGACCAGCGCGAACAAGGCAGTGCCGAGGGCGCCGACCAGGCAGCCCTGGCCGATGCGGTGATGCTCGCGGTCAGTAGCCGACTGGCGCCGCGCTATGTCACGCGCCCGGGCGCCAGCAGCCAATTGCAATTGCAGGTGCAGGGGATGAACCTGCAGCGTTACGCCGAACTGGCCCGCGTACTCGAACCCTATGGCCCACGCCTGCAGATGGCTGAAGGCTCTACCCTGACCTACGGTGTAACCGCCAACCGCGAACAGCTGCGTGCCCAGCTTGGCCTGGCCAAACTGCAGGAGGTGC
Source organism: Pseudomonas sp. NPDC089392 (assembly GCF_044749595.1). Lineage (NCBI taxonomy): Bacteria > Pseudomonadati > Pseudomonadota > Gammaproteobacteria > Pseudomonadales > Pseudomonadaceae > Pseudomonas > Pseudomonas sp. NPDC089392. Next base: position 5,567 of record NZ_JBIVIF010000086.1, on the reverse strand, counting down.
CGCTGGAGCAGGCGCCTGCACTGCCTGCCACGCCAGCCCCCGCAGCAAATGCCGGAGCGGATCAGCCCGCGCCGGCCCAGCCAGCGCCCAAGCCGTTCGACGGCCTGCGTTTTCGCTGGTAAGGGGAGCACACCGTGACCGACATGCGTCGCTGGATCTGGCTGGGCGCTGCCCTGCTGATCGCCGTGCTGCTCTATAGCTTGCACAACATTCTTACCCCGTTCCTGGTGGGTATCCTGCTGGCTTACCTGGCCGACCCGCTGGTCGACCGCCTTGAACGCATGGGGCTGTCGCGTACCTGGGGCGTAGTGGTGGTGTTCGGCCTGTTCAGCCTGGTGCTGCTGGCATTGCTGCTGGTACTGGTGCCGCTGCTGGCCAAGCAGCTGGTGCGCCTGTACGAGCTGGCGCCGCAGATGCTCGACTGGCTCGAACACGTGGCGCTGCCATGGGTGCAGGGCCGCATGGGCCTGGCTGATGGCTTCTGGAAATTCGACAAGATCAAGGCCGCCATTGGCGCACATATGGGCCAGACCACCGACATTGTCGGCATGCTGCTGTCCCATGCCACCGCGTCGAGCCTGGCGTTGATGGCCTGGCTGGCCAACATGGTGCTGATCCCGGTGGTGGGCTTCTATCTGTTGCGTGACTGGGACCTGATGATGGGCAAGCTGCGTGGGCTGTTGCCGCGCCAGCGTGAGCCGCAAGTGATGGGGCTGGCGGGCGAATGCCATGAAGTGCTGGGGGCGTTCGTGCGCGGGCAATTGCTGGTGATGGTGGCGCTTGGCATCATCTATTCGGTCGGCCTCATGCTGGTGGGGCTGGAGCTTGGCCTGCTGATTGGCATGATCGCCGGGCTGGCGGCCATCGTGCCGTACATGGGCTTCATCATTGGTATTGGTGCGGCCTTGGTGGCCGGCCTGTTCCAGTTCGGTGGCGACCTGTACCCGATGCTGGGCATCGTCGCGGTGTTCATGGTCGGGCAGGCGCTTGAAGGCATGGTGCTGACCCCGCTGCTGGTGGGCGACCGCATCGGCCTGCACCCGGTGGCGGTGATCTTCGCCATCCTGGCAGGTGGCGAACTGTTCGGCTTTACCGGGGTGCTGCTGGCGCTGCCGGTGGCGGCAGTGATCATGGTGCTGTTGCGGCATATGCATGACCTGTACAAGGAATCGGACATGTATGCCGGGGATATCGACCCGCAATTGTAATCCTTGGGCCGCCTTTCGGACCCCTGTAGGAGCGGCCTTGCGTCGCGATGGGCTGCGCAGCAGCCCCAGAATTGTAGCCCCAGCACAAATTGTCGGGGCTGCTGCGCAGCCCATCGCGACGCAAGGCCGCTCCTACAAGGGGGCGCATTACAGGCGTCCAGCGCGCAACCTGTTGATTTTGCTTGTGCTATCTGTTGCCGAGATTGTGCGGCCTGCGTTGCGGGTATAGACTTTGCACATTGTTCACCAAAGGCCCCCTGCGGTCCTGTCGACCGCCCGCGAGCATGAAACCACCGATCCAGTTGCCCCTGGGTGTGCGCCTGCGCGATGACGCCACCTTCATCAACTACTATCCGGGCGCCAATGCTGCGGCATTGGGCTATGTCGAGCGGCTATGCGAAGCCGACGCCGGCTGGACCGAGAGCCTTATCTACCTGTGGGGCAAGCAGGGTGTTGGCCGTTCCCACCTGCTGCAGGCCGCCACCCACCGCTTTCAGCAACGCGGCGAGCCCGCTGTCTACCTGCCCCTGGCACAACTGCTCGATCGCGGCGTGGAGTTGCTCGACTACCTGGCCCAGTACGAACTGGTGTGCATCGACGACCTGCACGTGATTGCCGGCAAGGCCGACTGGGAAGAGGCCATGTTCCACCTGTTCAACCGCCTGCGCGACAGTGGCCGGCGTTTGCTGCTGGCCGCCTCGGCATCGCCGCGCGAATTGCCGATCAAGCTGCCGGACCTGAAGTCGCGGCTGACCCTGGCCCTGGTGTTCCAGATGCGTGGCCTGTCCGACGAAGACAAGCTGCGCGCCCTGCAACTGCGTGCTTCGCGCCGTGGCCTGCACCTTACCGACGAAGTCGGCCACTTCATCCTGACCCGCGGCGCACGCAGCATGAGTGCGCTGTTCGACCTGCTCGAACGCCTCGACCAGGCCTCTTTGCAGGCTCAGCGCAAGCTGACCATTCCCTTCCTCAAGGAAACCTTGGGCTGGTAACGCTGGTAACCCCCTGAAAACGCTGGGCCAGAGCGGAAAAACAAAAAAGTCACATCTTTTTCGATAAAATTTGCAAATGGCCATGATAGAGGGCATAGTTTCACCCTTCTAAAGGATTACAGACACGGTCGTGCCCATGCTAAAGCGCTTCGCACCCCTCGTGCCACTCGCACTCGTGACCCTGCTTTTTGGCTGCGCGGCCCAAGGCCCGGCTTCTCATTCAGAGCCACAGGATCACACCCCCATCGCCGCACAGGCGGCGATCAAGGCCAAAGCCTCGTCCTCGTCGGTATTCGGCGAGCCGGAAGAGCTGGCCACTGAAGATGACCTGGCGGTCTTCTCCAGTAACAGCAAGCCTTACCAGCTGCCAGTCCTGGCTGACAGCATTCTCGAGCGCGGCATGTCGTTGATCGGCACCCGCTACCGCTTCGGTGGTACCTCGGAAAAGTCCGGCTTCGACTGCAGTGGCTTCATCGGCTACCTGTTCCGCGAAGAGGCGGGCGTAACCCTGCCGCGTTCGACGCGTGAAATGATCAACGTCGATGCCCCGAAAGTGGCGCGCAACAAGCTCAAGCCGGGTGACCTGCTGTTCTTCAGCACCAATGGCCGCGGCCGTGTCAGCCATGCTGGCATCTACTTGGGTGACAACCAGTTCATCCACTCCAGCAGCCGCCGTAGTGGTGGCGTGCGCATCGACAGCCTCGGTGATCGTTACTGGAGCAAGACCTTTATTGAAGCCAAGCGTGCCTTGGCCATGGCGCCGACCAACATCGCGCGCAACTGATGGCAAAATGATGTACTCTCCCGCGGCGGCGATGCTTAAAAAAGCTCGCCGCCGTGCGCATTTACAGAAAGCGTCTAATCTAAATTCTCAACTCTTTTCGGCTGCGGCCGTTCGGTCTCAGACAGGATGTTCTGGCCATGGTAAAGATGGCGCGCTTCGCCTTTGTCTCCTTGGCAGCCTTGCTGGCTGCCTGCTCCAGCCGCGCGCCTGCGCCGGCCCCTGTGGTACAGCCGCAGATCACCTATAGCCAGCCCAGCCCCTCGCCAATTGCCGATGACGTGTTGATTCGCGCCATTGGTCTGGTCGGCACGCCTTATCGTTGGGGCGGCAATACCCCGGATTCCGGCTTCGATTGCAGTGGCCTGATCAAGTACGTTTACCGCGATGCAGCGGGCATCAGCCTGCCGCGTTCCACGCGGGAGATGATCGTGATGCGCGCGCCGACGGTGGATGCCAGTTCGCTGCAGTCCGGTGACCTGGTGTTCTTCGCCACCAGTGGTGGCTCGCAGGTCAGCCATGCCGGTATTTATGTCGGCGAAGGCCGTTTTGTGCATGCGCCCTCCGCGGGGGGCACGGTACGCCTGGACTACCTGTCCAACAGCTACTGGTCCAAGGCTTACCTGCAGGCCAAGCGGGTCATCCCGCCAGGGCACCTCGCGCAAAACCCCTGATTGCAGTCTTATGTACGCCTTGTTGCGCGATCCCTGTAGGAGCGGCTTCAGCCGCGAACCCCGGCAACGCCGGTGCCATGCACCGCGGTGTCTGTTTCGCGGCTGAAGCCGCTCCTACAGGGATTGTGCCAACTTTCAGGTTTTGGCAAGGCAGGTCTGGCATCTAGGTCATTGCAGGCTGGCCAGGCTCATTGCGCCTTGCTCACCCGCCAGACCATATTGCCGACATCATCGGCCACCAGCACGCCACCACGCCCATCATTGATTACCCCCACCGGTCTGCCCATGGCCTTGTCATGCTCATCGAGGAACCCGGTGAGCAGGTCCACGGGCTGGCCCGAGGGCTTCCCTGAACTGTCGAACGGCACGAAAATCACCTTGTAGCCACTGTGCGGCTTGCGGTTCCACGACCCATGCTGGCCCACGAGTGCCCCTTGTTCGAACGGCGGCGGCAGCGCGCCCGGTTCGGCGAACGCCAGCCCCAGCGATGCAGTGTGCGGGCCCACGGCATAATCGGGTGCCAGCGCCCGGGCCACTTTTTCAGGGGCAGGCGGTTGCACGCGGTCGTCCACATGCTGGCCGTAGTAGCTGTAAGGCCAGCCGTAGAACCCACCGTCCTTCACTGAGGTGATGTAGTCGGGCACCAGGTCGCTGCCGATCTCGTCACGTTCATTGACTGCCGTCCACAGGGCGCGGCTGTGGGGTTCCCACGCCAGCCCGTTGGGGTTGCGCAGCCCGGTTGCGAACAGCCGCTTCTGGCCAGTGGCAGGGTCCACTTCCCAAATCGCCGCGCGTCCCTGTTCCTTGTCCAGGCCGTTCTCTCCCACGTTGCTGTTGGAGCCGACAGTCACATAGAGCTTCTTGCCATCGGGGCTGGCGATCACGTTCTTGGTCCAGTGGTGGTTCAGCGGGCCGCCGGGCAACTCGGTTACAACACGGCCCTTGCCGCTGATCTGCATGGCTCCTGGCTCATAATGAAAACGCAGCAGCTTGTCGGTATCGGCCACATACAGGTCCTTGCCCACCAATGCGATGCCGAACGGCGAGTTGAGCCCTTCGATGAAAGGCAGATGGATTTCTGCTGCGCCATCGTGGTCGGCATCGCGCAGCAGGGTGACGCGGTTGGCACTGGGTACGCGAGCGCCTGCGCGCGCCATGACCTTCTTCATGGCCCAGCCGCGGAGGCCTTTGCCGTCTTCGGGCTTTGCAGGGGCGTTGGTTTCGGCCACCAGGATGTCGCCATTGGGCAGCAGATACAGCCAGCGGGGGTGGTCCAGCCCGCTGGCGAATGCGTTTACCTGAGTGCCTGGGGCTGCCCGTGGCTTGGTGTTTTCGGGCCAGCCCACTGCCGGGGCGATGTTCACGGTGGGAAGGGCAGTCTTGACTGGTGCAGGCAGCTGTGGGGTTGGGCCACTGCCATCGCTTACGTCCAGCAGGGCGGTTTCGCCGCAGGCGGTCAGGCTTGCGGCCAGCAGCCAAGGCATCAGGTTTCTCATGGGCGGCGTCCTCCAAAGAAGGCCTATGAGGTTGAGAGGTCGACGTAGTCCGCCGGGTTCCCGGGAATCATCAAACTGCCGTTGCCGTTGCCGTTGCCGTTGCCGTTGCCGTTGCCGTTGCCGTTGCCGTTGCCGTTGCCGTTGCCGTTGCCGTTGCCGTTGCCGTTGCCGTTGCCGT
>NZ_JBIVIF010000086.1:0-140 GCF_044749595.1 Pseudomonas sp. NPDC089392 | reverse complement strand
GTTGTTTTTGCTTTTGCTTTTAAGCGCGCGATAGTTCAGGCGACACAGATTGCGACTTCAGGAGGCCGAGCGAAGGGCTTGCGGAGGGAGGTGACGGGCATGGATGCCCGTCAAGCGCTGAGGCCCCATGGATGGGGCCT
>NZ_JBIVIF010000085.1:0-8890 GCF_044749595.1 Pseudomonas sp. NPDC089392 | reverse complement strand
CAGGCGCATAAAAAATCCGATGCTCGTTTCCAAGCATCGGATTTTGCGGCCTATGGGCTAAAGGTCAATGCGTCAGTCTTAACTGACTGGCATTACCCCTTTGGGCGGCTTTTTTGTATCTGGTGTTCAAGGCCATTGCTGTCGGGCGTTAAGGACACGAATGATTTCAACGCTTTCCCCCGCAACACGATAGATCATCACGTAATTGGGCCTGACTATGATTTCCCTTGTTCCGGGGTATCTACCTACTTTGTAAAGCACCGGATTCTGTGCTGCGCGTCTGGCCTTGTCCCTGAAGGATTCGTCCAGCTGTTTTGCTGCTTCGGGGTTGTCCTGAGCGATATGGTCCATGATGCGCATGCGGTCTTCGAGCGCCATCTGGCGCCAAACGAGGCGCATCAGCAGGTCTTGGCCGCCAGAGCGGCCCGGCGAGCAGCAAACAGTCGTTCGGCCTCCTCATCGTCCATCACCGGCGTGGTGTCTTCCAGGCTGGTCTTTACCTGTTCGTGGAACCAAGCCTCATAGGCAGCGGCTTCATGAGCCCGTTTTAGCGCTTGGGTGCGGTCAGGCCGTTGATAGGTACTCGTTTGCTCAGGGTCGTAAGTGGTTGCGTCGACCTCGAAATGGTCGATCCCCAGTTCAAGCAGGTAAGCCACCAAGGTCTCGAGTTTCTTGAAAAGCCTGACATTACCGCTGCGCTGGGCAGTGAGTACATGCTCCTGGTGGTTGATGTCGACCTGGACCGCCCAGCCCCCTGGCTGGCCGACGATATGCGTGGCATTGATGCGCCCTGATTCCGCCATGCGGCTCAGGTTGGCATGGTCGAGATGATGAGTTGGCATGGGTGATTTTCTCGGATTCATCGGGACTGACCATGCTATGCAATCTATAGTTGATTGCGACTATAGGCCTTCCGAAGTTGATGTGGGAAGCTTCCTTATTGATTGCAACCAACTGTGGATAACTCATGACCGAATCCCCTCAGCGCACTGCCTTCTCCCACTTCCACCCCATCCTCACCCGCCCGCAGGACAACGACCTGAACGGCCACATCGCCGGCGCTACAGTGCACGGCTATTTCGAAACCGCGATCCAGGCCTTTCTTGTCGAGCAGGCCGAACTGGACCTGCGTGACGGCGAGCTGGCGGCCTTCGTGGTTAGTTCGGCGGCGGATTTCTACGCGCTGCCGGGCTTCCCGGATGTACTGGAAGTGGGCTTGGGGGTGACGCGCCTGGCGGGTAGCACGGTGGAATACCGCCTGGCGCTATACCGCCCAGGCGAGCCGGAGGCGTGCGCGGCGGGTACGGTGGTGCAGGTGTTCATCGAACGCGCCAGTGGCCGGCCTGTGGCGCTGCCAGAGGCGCTGCAGGTGATTCTGTCTGGTCTGGTGCTGGAACAGCAGGCTTGAGGAAGGTGCTGGATGGAAAACTGGGGAGAGTGGCTGCGATTTGTTCGTCGGGAGGTGGGGTTAGGGCTTCCAGGTGCATGGCTTGGGATTTGGGTTGGTGCACAGATCGAGCGCCGCCCGCGCGGCGCTTCGCGGCTAAAGCCGCTCCTACATTTGTTTCGGGCCAGTCACGCCTGTGAGGTCACCGCTGTCCGCCTTGTGTGTTCCATTCAATATTGAAGGGGACGTCGTTGCCCTTCATCGTTCTCCAGCCATGCACCCAGGGGGCGCGCGCCTCCGGCACAGGCAGAACTGGCCCGAAACAAATGTAGGAGCGGCTTTAGCCGCGAAGCGCCGCGCGGGCGGCGCTCGATCTCAAAACCGATAAAAATGCTGTGCCAAGCACCTCTAAGCCGAGATGCCTTATCAGAGCAGGCATAAAAAAGCCCCGCTGCCAGGCGCGGGGCTTTTTGTTGCCGGGGCAGGGCCCTCAGGCATTAGTCGCGCCAGTGGCGCTTGTGCTTGCGGTGGCCGTAGTGATGGCCGCGATCGTAGTGGCGACGATCATCGTAGCTACGACGGTAGCGGCGTTCGTCATGACGTTCGTCTTCGTCGGCCTTGTTGCCCATGTAGTTACCCAGTGCGCCACCGGCGCCACCGCCGGCTGCTGCGCCAATGTAGCTACCGGTGGTGCCGCCCACCGAGCGACCGACCACGTTACCGCCTGCAGCGCCCAGCGCGCCACCGATAGCGGCCTCACCGCGCTGGCGCTTGTCGGCGCCCAAGGCACCGCCGGCCGCGCCGCCCAGACCGGCACCAATGGCGCCGCCAGTGCTACCACCGATGGAGTTGCCCACCACGGAGCCGAGTACCCCACCCAATGCGCCGCCAATGCCGGCCTCGGTATTGCCGCCTGCCATGGCAACGCCGCTGAGCAAGCTGAAAGACAACAACAGAATCGAGGAGTACTTCTTCATCAAGAGAGCCTCATAAGGATGACGAGGCGAATTTGAGGCTAAGACGGGTAGCTGGCAAACGAAATCCGACGAGTAACACGAGTTGTACACAATTCTCTAAGTTGCTGTATTTGTTGTGAAACTTTATTGATTTTGGGCTGTCTGAGACTTTTATGACAAAGCCCTGAACCGTTATGGAACAGGGCTTTTTACATTTTGCGGTGGGGCTTTCGGCCTCTTCGCGGCTAAAGCCGCTCCTACAGGTTCAGCGCCACCTTCAGGCCTGTGGTGTACCTGTGGGAGCGGCTTTAGCCGCGAAGAAGCCAACACATTTGCTACAGGATACGCCCGTCGTCCTGCGCCCGCTCCAGCTTGATGGCAATGAACTTAGAGGTTGGCGTATGGCTACCATCGCCGATGCTCTCCAGCGGCACCAGCGGGTTCACCTCCGGGTAATACGCCGCCGCCTGCCCGGCCGGGATATCGAAGGCTAGCAGGGTAAAGCCCTGCACCCGACGCACATGCTCATCCCCCCACAACGACACGATGTCGACCTTCTGCCCCGGCTGGAAGCCCAGGCAGATGATGTCGGCTTCATTGGCGAACAGCACCTCACGCTGGCCGCGCACGCCGCGGTAGCGGTCGTCCAGGCCGTAGATGGTGGTGTTGTACTGATCGTGCGAACGCATCGATTGCATGATCAGGTCCGGCTGCTGGCCGCTGGCGCGCACGCACGGGTCGAGCAGCGTGTCGGGCAGCAGGTTGGCCTTGAAGTTGGCGCGGCCGGTACTGGTCTTCCATTCGCGGCTGGCGGCGCTGTTGCCCAGGTAGAAGCCGCCCGGGTGCTGCAGGCGCTGGTTGAAGCCGCTGAAGCCGGCGATGGTGTCGCCGATCAGGTCGCGGATGCGGTCGTAGTCGGCCACCAGCCAGTGCCAGTCCACCGGTTGCTTGCCCAGGGTGGCGGCAGCGATACCGGCGATTACCGCCGGCTCCGAGCGCATCTGTGTCGACAGGGGTTTTAGCTGGCCATTGGAGGCATGGACCATGCTGAACGAATCCTCCACCGTCACCGCCTGCGGTCCGTCGGCCTGCAGGTCAATGTCGGTGCGGCCCAGGCACGGCAGGATCAGTGCCTGCTTGCCGTGAACCAGGTGGCTGCGGTTGAGTTTGGTGCTGATCTGCACGGTCAGCTCGCAATTGCGCAGCGCCTGAGCAGTACGCGCGGTGTCCGGTGTGGCCTGGGCGAAGTTGCCGCCCAAGCCAATGAATACCTTGGCCCGGCCGTCGAGCATGGCGTGGATCGCTTCGACGGTGTTGTGGCCGTTGTGCCGTGGCACCGGGAAGCCAAAGCGCTTCTCGATGGCATCCAGCAGCGCCACTGGTGGGCGCTCGTTGATGCCCATGGTGCGGTCGCCCTGCACGTTGCTGTGGCCGCGCACCGGGCACAGCCCGGCACCCGGCGCGCCAATGTTGCCGCGCAGCATCTGCAGGTTGACGATTTCCTGGATGGTCGGCACCGAATGGCGGTGCTGGGTGATGCCCATCGCCCAGCACATGATCACCCGCTTGCCACGGCAGTACATGCGTGCGGCCAGCTCGATATCGCCCAGGGTCAGGCCGGATTGGGCCTGAATGTGTTCCCACGGCGTGGCATCCACCACCGTCAGGTACTCGTCGATGCCATGGCCATGTTCAGCGATGAAGGCATGGTCGAACACCGCCGGTTCGCCGTTGGCCTGGGCTTCGCGCTCCCACTGCAGGACGAACTTGGCCATGCCGCGCAGCATTGCCATGTCGCCACCCAGGGCCGGGCGGAAGAACGCGGTGTTGGTAGGCCGGTCGCTGTTGGTCAGCATCTCCAGCGGGTTCTGTGGGTGCTGGAAGCGCTCCAGGCCACGTTCCTTGAGCGGGTTGATGCACACCACCTGGGCGCCGCGTTTTACCGCGTCGCGCAGCGGGTCGAGCATGCGTGGGTGGTTGGTGCCGGGGTTCTGACCCCAGACAAAAATTGCATCGGCGTGCTCGAAATCATCGAAGGTGACGGTGCCCTTGCCAACCCCGACGCTTTGCCCCAGGGCCACGCCACTGGCTTCGTGGCACATGTTCGAGCAGTCGGGGAAGTTGTTGGTGCCGTAGGCACGCACGAACAACTGGTACAGGTACGCCGCTTCGTTGCTGGCGCGCCCCGAGGTGTAGAACTCGGCCTGGTCAGGGTTGGCCAGCTTGTTCAGTTCGCGGGCGATCAGGGCGAAGGCGGCGTTCCAGCTGATCGGCTGGTAGCGGTCGCTGGGTGCGTCGTAGACCATCGGCTCGGTCAGGCGCCCCTGGTACTCCAGCCAGTAGTCGCTCTGCTGCAGTAGCGAGGTGACGCTGTAGCGGGCGAAGAAGGCGGCGTCGACGCGGCGCTTGGTCGCCTCCCAGTTCACCGCCTTGGCGCCGTTCTCGCAGAACTTGACCATACCGCTTTCCGGCGAGTCGCCCCAGGCGCAGCCGGGGCAGTCGAAACCGCCGTTCTGGTTGGTCTTGAGCAGGGCGCGAATGTTCTTCAGCGCATTGTCGCTGCCGACCCAGGCCTTGGCCACGCTACGCAGTGCGCCCCAGCCGCCGGCGGGGCCGTGGTAGGGCTTGTAGCGAGGGGTGGAGGCTGGGGCGTTGTCCGGAAGGTGCTGGTACGAGGTCACGGCTGTTACGACTCCGCCGCTGGGCTGTAGACCCGCGGTGCGCTGTGCTTGGGCAAATGGATAAGGTTGAGGTTGTGCTTGCGCGCCCATTGCAGGGCAAGGCCGGTGGGCGCTGACAGGCTGACCAGGGTCTGGATGCCGGCGCGCAGCACTTTCTGGATCAGCTCCAGGCTGCAACGGCTAGTGACGATGGCCAGGCCGCCTTGGCTGTCGATGCCTTGGCGCAGCAGTGCGCCGATCAACTTGTCGAGGGCGTTGTGCCGGCCGATGTCTTCGCGGCCGAGCAGCAGCTTGCCATGGCGGTCCATGAACAGCGCCGCATGCACGGCGCCGCAATGCTGGCCCAGCGGCTGGAAGGCATCGATGCGTTCACGCAGGCCGACCAGCCACTGCGCTGGGGGCAGGGGCGCACCAGGCAGCTCGGCAAGCTCTGGCAGTGCCTGCTCCAGGGCCTCGACCCCACACAGGCCGCAGCCACTGGTACCGGCCAGCTGGCGGCGCTGGTTTTTCAGGTTCCAGAACGCCCGGCTGGAAATTTCCAGGTCGGCGTACATCGCCGAGCCGCTGCCGGACAGCTTGAGGTCATAGATTTCTGTGGTGCCTTCGACAATGCCGCTGCCGACGCTGAAACCGACGGCAAAGTCTTCCAGGTCGGTGGGGCTGACCAGCATCACTGCCTGGTTGAGGCCGTTGTAGGCGATGGCCAGGGCCACTTCTTCGGCCAGCGGTGTGCTGTCGCGTTTGCTATCGCTGAGCTGGACGTAATCGTAGGTGTTGCTGGCGGCGGGCATGGACAAAGGCGATGAGGCCGCGCAGACCGGAGGTTTGCTGTTCATCGTGGCTATCGGCAGCTTTCTGATAGCACAAGCCTAGGCGCGCGGGCCGGCGGCGTCTAATCGCTAGGGTCTATGCCTTGATAGACCGCGTCGATTGGTCGCAGGCGGGCGGTAGGGGCAAAGCTGGCCTAGACTGCTGAGTCCGAGGTTTCGTCAACAAGGAGAGCGCTATGAGCTTGTTCAGTTTCGTGAAAGAAGCGGGCGAGAAGTTGATCGACCTGCTGACCCCCGGCAACGCCAATGCCGAAGAGCAGCTGAAGAAACACGTGGAAAGTGTCGGCCTGGGCAACCCGAATATCAGCGCCACTGTAGAGGGTGACACGATCATCCTCAAGGGCGAGGTGGCCAGCCAGGAGGAAAAAGAGAAAATCATCCTGGCGGCGGGCAACGTTGCTGGTGTGGCCAATGTCGATGACCAGATCACCGTGACCGGGCCGGTAGTGCAGGCGGCGCGGTTCGTTACGGTGAAGAAGGGTGACACGCTGTCGGCTATCGCCGTGGTCGTGTATGGCAATGCCAGCCAGTACAACAAGATCTTCGAGGCCAACAAGCCGATGCTCAAGCACCCCGACAAGATTTACCCGGGGCAGGTGTTGCGTATTCCTGACTGATCTCTGCAGCTTGTACCGGCCTCTTCGCGGGTAAACCCGCTCCTACATTGGTAATGCACGTTAGGTGTAGGAGCGGGTTTACCCGCGAAGTGGCCCTCACAGGCCTACCAATAAATCCCGGTAATCCTCGACCGCAGCAAACTCCTCGGTATCGCGCGGCTGTGCCTGGCTATCCGGCTGGCGCACCGCCAGCAAATGCCCCACGCCAAACCGCCGCGCACTGCGCAGAATCGCCAGGGTGTCATCGATGAACAGGCTGCGCCCTGGCTCAAAACCGATGTCCGCCTGCAAGGCATCCCAGAACTGCGGGCTTTCCTTCGGGTAGCCATAGTCGTGCGAGCTGATCAGCCGCTCGAAATACGGCGCCAGCTGAACCCGCTCCAGCTTCAGCGACAGCGAATCACGGTGGGCATTGGTGATCATCACCACGCGCTTGCCGGCCTGGTGAATGGCCGCCAGGAAGGTGTCGGCATCCGGGCGCAGGGCGATCAGGTCGGCGATTTCCCGCTTCAGCTCGCGGATCGGCAGGCGCAGCTCGCGGCTCCAGAAGTCCAGGCAATACCAGTTCAGTGTGCCGGCATTGCGCTCGAACAGCGGTTGCAGCTCCATTTCCGCCATGGCCCGGCTTACCCCGTGCAGCTCGGCATAGCGTTGGGGCAGGTGCTCCAGCCAGAAGCGGTTGTCGTAATGCAGGTCGAGCAGGGTGCCGTCCATGTCCAGCAGGACGGTATCAATGGCAGACCAGGGAAGAACAGGCATGGGAAACTCTCGATCAGTCGGCAAGCCACGGTATAGTAACCCGTTCACGCCAAGGAGCCGCCTCATGCGCCAGAAACCCACCGTCCTCAGCCGCGAAATCGTCGCCAGCAGCCGCCTGTTCCGCGTCGAAGCCGTGCAATTGCGCTTCAGCAATGGCAACGAGCGCACCTACGAGCGCTTGGTAGGCCGGGGTAACGGCTACGGCGCTGTGATGATTGTGGCCATGCTTGATGCCGAGCACGCCGTGCTGGTGGAGGAATATTGCGGCGGCACCGATGAATACGAGTTGTCGTTGCCCAAAGGCTTGATCGAGCCGGGCGAGGATGTGCTGGCGGCCGCTGACCGGGAACTCAAGGAAGAGGCCGGTTTTGGCGCGCGCCAGCTGGAGCACCTGACCGAGCTGTCGCTGTCGCCGGGCTACATGAGCCAGAAGATTCAGGTAGTGCTGGCCAGCGACCTGTACGAAGAGCGGCTGGAAGGCGACGAACCCGAGCCGATGCGGGTCGACAAGGTCAACCTGCGCGAGTTGGCGGCGTTGGCCATGCACCCGCAGTTCACCGAGGGACGCGCCCTGGCAGCACTTTACCTGGCGCGTGACCTGTTGATTCAGCGGGGGCTGCTGGAGCTATGAACGACCTGCAACTGATGCACGAAGTGGTCAAACTGGCGCTGACCGCAGGTGAGGCGATCCTGCCGTACTGGCGTGCCGATGTGGCGGTGACCAACAAGGCCGATGATTCGCCGGTAACCGCTGCCGACCTGGCGGCGCACCGGGTGATTGCCGATGGCCTGCTGGCGCTGGCGCCGCAAATTCCGGTGCTGTCCGAAGAGGACTGCAATATTCCACTGGCCGAGCGCCAGGGCTGGAGCCGCTGGTGGCTGGTGGACCCGCTGGACGGCACCAAGGAATTCATTGCAGGCAGCGAAGAATTCACGGTCAACATCGCTTTGGTCGAAAACGGCGAAGTGGTGTTTGGCGTGGTTTCGATGCCGACCAACGGGCGCTGCTACTTCGGTGGCCGTGGCTTTGGGGCCTGGCGCGCGCAAGCCGGTGAGCAAGCCCAACCGATCCAGGTACGTAATGCACCCTCGGTGGGTGAGCGTTTCACCGTGGTGGCCAGCCGGCGACACTCCAGCCCGGAGCAGGAAGCGCTGTTGGCAGGGCTGGGGGCTGCGGTGGGTGAGCTGGAACTGGCCAATATCGGCAGCTCGTTGAAGTTTTGCCTACTGGCTGAAGGTAGCGCCGATTGCTATCCGCGCCTGGCGCCGACTTCGCAGTGGGATACTGCTGCGGCGCAAGGCGTGGTGGAAGGGGCCGGTGGCGAGGTGATCGGGCTGGACGGGCTGCCGTTCCGCTACCCGCCGCGGGAGTCGTTGCTTAACCCGCATTTCCTGGCATTACCGGCAAATGCGGTGTGGCGTCAGGCCTTCCTTGAGCTGATCTGACAGCTTTGCCACGAACCTGTAGGAGCGGCCTTGTGTCGCGATCGGGCCGCAAAGCGGCCCCGGCAATTTCGGCGGCGGAGCTGAAACCTTGGGGCCGCTTTGCGGCCCGATCGCGACACAAGGCCGCTCCTACACAGGCTGTGTGAAAACTCAAAATCAGAGTTCAGCCCGCCAGCGCTGATCTCTGACTGAGACTTTCAGATAACCGAGAGAT
>NZ_JBIVIF010000084.1:0-9144 GCF_044749595.1 Pseudomonas sp. NPDC089392 | reverse complement strand
GCGCGCGCCTGGCACAGGAGGGACTGGCCCGAAACAAACGTAGGAGCGGCTTTAGCCGCGAAGCGCCGCGCGGGCGGCGCTCGATCTCACAGGCGACAACCACCTCAAGGCGCCCCCCAAACCCTACAAATAATTCTGCCGAGGCAACCGCTGGGACAATTCATCAAGCAAACGCTGCTCGCGCTTGTCTTCAGCACGCCGGGCTTCTTCCATATATCGCTGCACCAGCTTGCGCAAGCCTTCAACCCGGGCATAGGCCTGCTGCCAGGTGCCACGGGCGTTGTTGAGGTTGTTCTGGTGCCAGACCAGGCTCTGGCGCTGCTGGGTCATGGCCGTTTCCAGCTGCCCCAGAAAGCGCTGGTAGTTGACCAGCCAGCTGCCATTCACCCCCTGCCCACCGCGGTTGATCCACTGCAGCTGGTAATCCTCACGAAACCGCTCAAGCTCGGTTAGCTTGGCCTGGGCCTGGGCCACCTGCTGCTGGAAATGCCCAAGGCGTTGGGCCGCCTTGCGCTCGGCCTCCTCGGCCATGTCCACCACCGGCGCCAGGCGCGCGGCGCGTCCGGGCAGCGCCATGGCCTATCAGCCCGCCGGGGGCGTGAAGATCGCCCCCAACTGTTCGCGGCTTTGCGCCATGCCCACGTTCTCGCGCAGGCCCTGGCGCAAGAACTCCACCAGCTTCGCTTGCAGGGCAATGGCCAGGTCGGTCTCCGGGTCACCACCCGCCACGTAGGCGCCTACGCTGATCAGGTCGCGGCTTTGCGACAGGCGCGACCACAACTGCTTGAACTTCTGCGCCTGGCGCAAATGATCGGCATCGACCACCTGGGGCATGACCCGGCTGATCGAAGCCTCGATGTCGATGGCCGGGTAATGGCCCTCTTCGGCCAGCCGCCGCGACAGCACGAAGTGGCCATCGAGCACACCACGCGCCGAGTCGGCGATCGGGTCCTGCTGGTCATCGCCTTCGGACAGCACGGTGTAGAACGCCGTGATAGAACCACCGCCCGGCTCGCCGTTGCCCGCCCGCTCTACCAGCTTCGGCAGCTTGGCAAACACTGAAGGCGGGTAACCGCGGGTAGCCGGTGGTTCGCCGATGGCCAGGGCAATTTCCCGCTGGGCCTGGGCGAAACGGGTCAGCGAGTCCATCAGCAACAGCACGTTCTTGCCCTTGTCGCGGAAGTACTCGGCAATGCGCGTGCAGTACATGGCCGCACGCAGGCGCATCAGCGGCGCATCGTCGGCCGGCGATGCCACCACCACCGAGCGCTTGAGGCCTTCTTCACCCAGAATGTGCTCGATGAACTCCTTGACCTCGCGGCCCCGCTCACCAATCAGGCCGACCACGATGATTTCAGCTTCAGTGAAGCGGGTCATCATGCCCAGCAACACCGATTTACCCACGCCGGTACCGGCAAACAGACCCAGGCGCTGGCCGCGGCCGACGGTGAGCAAGCCATTGATGCTGCGGATGCCCACGTCCAGCGGTTTGCTGATGGGGTCACGGTTGAGCGGGTTGATCACCGGGCCATCCATCGGCACCCAGTCTTCGGCTTTCATCCCGCCCTTGCCATCCAGCGCACGGCCGGCGCCGTCGAGCACCCGGCCGAGCATGCTCATGCCCATGGGCAGGCGGCCGCCGTCATCCAGCGGCACCACCCGCGCGCCAGGGGCAATACCGACAATGCTGCCGACCGGCATGAGGAACACCTTGGGCCCGGCAAAGCCCATCACTTCGGCTTCGACCTGCACCGGGTGGTAGCTGTCGTCGTTGATCACCAGGCAGCGGCTGCCCACCGCAGCACGCAGGCCTTCAGCCTCCAGGGTAAGGCCGACCATGCGCAACAGGCGGCCTTCGACGATGGGCTGGGCCGGCAACTCGATGGCCTCGGCATAACTGCCCAGGCGCTTGCCGAAGCTGGTGCGTTTAAGGTGCATCAGGGGCGTCCACCGGGCTGTTCAAGTCGACCGCGATGTCTGCCGCTGCCGGGTGCAGGGCATGGTCATGCAACTGGTCGAACAGTTGCGCCACGGCTTTTTCGATGCGCGTTTCCATCGACGCGTCGATGCGGCTGTGGGCGGTTTCGATGCGGCAGCCGCCGGGCAGCAACGTGCTGTCTTCCAGCAGCCGCCAGCTTTCTTCATGACGCTCGCGCAGGGCCTTGGCCAGCTCGAAATCCTGCGGGTTGAGGTGGATGCGGATATTGTCCGCGCCCATGGGCAGCAGTTTCAGCGCTTCGCGCAGCACCTGGGCGATCTGGCTGGAATCGTTGTGCAGTTCACGGCCGATCACCTGGCGGGTCATGTGCGCCACCAGGTGCACCAGGGTTTTCTCGATCTGCGTGTCCTGCTCGGCAATCGGCTCCATCAGGTTGGCCATCAGCCGCTCCAGGCTGTTCAGCTTGGCATTCAGGGCTGCCTCGGCTTCCTGGCGGACCTTGAGCTGGGTACTGTGGAAGCCCTCGCGCTCACCGGTGGCGAAGCCCTCGTTGTAGGCCTCCTGGCGGATGGCTTCGAGCTCTTCCAGGGTCAGCGGCTGGACTTCTTCCAGCGGCACTTCCTCGACTTCTTCCTCGATGACCTCGGGCTCTGGCTCCGGCTCGGGTACGGGCTCGGGTTCCGGGTCAAAGCTGGGTAGCGCCCACACGTCCACGCCCTCAAGGTCGCGGGCACGGATCAGGTCGCTGGGGTGATGTTCTTTGGTGGACATGTTTTCAGGTACTCAAGACCCTGTTCAAAGGGATACGGGTTTGGCCCCCGTGGGAGCGGGCTTGTCCCGCGAAGCAGGCAGCGCAGTGCATGGCACCGGCGTTGCCGGTGTTCGCGGGGCAAGCCCGCTCCCACACGAAACCCTCAAGGCCCGCAGCTAGCGGCTTAGATCATTTCCTCGGCGCCCTTGCCGCCAAGCACAATCTCGCCGGCCTCGGCCATGCGGCGGGCGATGGTGAGGATTTCCTTCTGCGCCGTTTCCACGTCGCTGACCCGTACCGGCCCCTTGGCCTCCAGGTCGTCGCGCAGCAGCTCCGAGGCACGCTTGGACATGTTCTTGAAGATCTTGTCCTTGACCCGCTCGTCGGCGCCCTTGAGCGACACCACCAGCACGTCGGACGACACTTCGCGCAGCAGCGCCTGGATGCCACGGTCGTCGACATCGGCCAGGTTGTTGAAGACGAACATCAGGTCTTCGATCTGCTCCGACAGGTCGCTGTCGATTTCGCGGATAGAGTCCATCAGTGCACCTTCCACCGAGCTGTCGAGGAAGTTCATGATGTCGGCGGCGCGCTTGATGCCGCCCAGGGTGGTGCGCGCGGCGTTGGAGTTGCCCGAGAACTGCTTCTCGAGGATTTGGTTCAGCTCCTTCAGCGCTGCCGGTTGCACGGTGTTCAGCGACGACACGCGCAAGACGATGTCCAGCCGTACCTTGTGGTCGAAGTTGCTCAGCACTTCGCCAGCCTGGTCCGGGTCGAGGTAAGCGACCACGATGGCCTGGATCTGCGGGTGCTCGTAGCGGATCACGTCGGCCACGGCGCGCGGCTCCATCCACTTCAGGCTGTCCAGGCCGCTGGTGTTGCCACCCAGCAGGATGCGGTCGACCAGGCCATTGGCCTTGTCCTCGCCCAGGGCCTGGTTCAGCATCTTGCGGATGTAGGCGTCAGAGCCGACACCCAGGCTGGTCTGGTCACCGACGATGTCGATGAACTCGCCCATCACCTGCTCGACCTGGTCACGGTGCACATTGCCCATCTGCGCCATGGCCACACCTACCCGCTGCACCTCCTTGGGCCCCATGTGCCGCAGCACCTGGGCAGCATCGGTCTCGCCCAGCGAGAGCAGGAGGATCGCCGCTTTGTCGACGCGGCTAAGCTTGGCGGTAACGGCTCGGTTATCACTCATCGGCGTTGATCCAGTCTTTCACGACCTGGGCCACGCGGCCCGGGTCTTCGGCCACCAGGCCTTTGATTGCGTTGAGCTGTGCCTCGTAACCCTCGCTCGGGCTAGGCAGCAGAATGCTTGTAGGGCCACCCAAGCTGACGCGGTCGTTGGCCAATTCGCCATCGAGCCCCATCATGCCGCCCAGCTCCATGTCGCTATCCGAGGCAGCCTGCTTGCCGCCCCCAGTGATGTTGTTGAGCACCGGCCGCAGCACGCCGAACACCAGCACCAGGATGAACACCACACCCAGTACCTGCTTGACGATGTCCCAGAACCACGGCTGCTGATAGAAGGCGATCTCGGCGATTTCTTCGCCACGGTCGGCGGCGAACGGCACGTTGACCACCGTCACGCTGTCGCCACGGCTGGCGTCGAAGCCGACCGCGTCCTGCACCAGGCGGGTAAAGCGCGCCAGGTCTTCGGCAGCCCACGGCGCACGGGTGCTTTCGCCGGTGGCCGGGTCGATCTTGGCCTGGTCGTCCACCACCACCGCCACCGACAGGCGGGTCATGCGCCCCTGCTGCTGGCGGGTGTGGCTGATGGAGCGGTCCAGCTCGAAGTTCTTGGTGCTTTGCTGGCGCTTGTCCGACGGGTACGGCGCCAGCATCGGCTGGCCGGTGGCCGGATCCATGATCTGCTGGCCGTTGGCGTCCACCAGCGGCTGGCCTGGCTGAATGGCCGCGGCCGGGGTAGCGGCAGCACCGGTGGTTTGCGGTGCCGAGGCAGCGCCTGGCGGCTGGTTGCTCAGCGCGCCGGGCACGCCTTGCGGGCCTTGGCTGCTGGCACGCTGTTCGTCCACCGACTGCTCGCTGCGCAGGGCCGGCTGGTCGGGGTTGAACTGCTCGGAGGTCGACTCGACCGCACTGAAGTCGAGGTCGGCAGACACTTCGGCCTTGTAGCGGTCATTGCCCAGCACGGGTTGCAAAATGTTGTGCACACGCTGGGTGAGCATGCTTTCCACCCGGCGGCTGTAGTCGAACTGCTTGCCTGCCTGGGTCAGCGAAGAATCCTGGATCTGTTCGGACAGCAGGTTGCCCTTCTGGTCGACCACGGTGACCTGGGACTTGTCCAGTTCCGGCACGCTGGTGGCTACCAGGTTGACAATGGCCATCACCTGCCCGGCTTCCAGCGCGCGGCCCGGGTACAGCTCGACCAGTACCGAGGCGCTGGGCTTGCGCTCGTCTCGCACGAACACCGAGCTTTTCGGAATGGCCAGGTGCACGCGCGCAGCCTTGACGTTGTTCAGGCTGGAAACGGTACGCGCCAGCTCGCCTTCCAGGCTGCGGCGGTAGCGGGTGGCCTCCATGAACTGGCTGGTGCCCAGGCCCTGCTCCTTGTCGAGCAGTTCGAAACCGACATTGCCATCGCTCGGCGCCACGCCGGCGGCTGCCAGTTTCAGGCGCGCACGGGAGAGGTCGTCGGCCTTGACCAGCAGAGCACCAGAGTTGGGCTCGACGTTGTAGGGGATGTCGGCAGCGGCCAAGGTGTCCATGACCTGCTTGGTGTCCATGCCGGCCAGGCTGCCGTACAGCGGGCGGTAATCCGGCTGTTGCGACCACAGCACCACGGCAAAGCCGATGGCCACGCTGGCGGCCAGGCCGACCATGAGGCCGATCTGACGCAGCGCGGGCATCTGCGCGATGTTTTCCAGAAACGCCATGCCGAACAGCGGCGGCTTGGCCGCTGGCGTGCCAGCCTTGGCGGGGACGTTGTCGACGACTGCATCAGCCATGGTTTACGTCCGTCCTCAAACCGGCATCTGCATGATGTCCTGGTACGCCTGGACCAGCTTGTTGCGCACCTGGGTCATGGCCTGCATGGACACGCTGGCCTTCTGCGAAGCGATCATCACGTCGGTCAGGTCGACGCCGCTCTTGCCGATTTCGAAGGCATTGGCCAGTTGGGTCGAAGCCTGCTGCGTCTCATGCACCTTGCCAATGGCCTGGCCGAGCATGTCGGCAAAGGTACTCTGCCCTGGCGCCAGCTCGGGGGCCGCGGCCACCTTGGGCAGCGACATGGCATCGGCCTGCATGGCCCGCATGTCCAACATCAGACGATTGAATTCAACACCTTGGCTCATGACCTTTCTCTCTCCTGCGGCCGCATTTTTTTGACACTCATGCGGCGAATAGCCTACGTAAAGCAACAAAGGTGCCAGCCTTTGCAATCACTTCCACGGGATTACGCGGTCCCTGTGGGAGCGGGCGCGCCCGCGAACACCGGCGCAGCCGGTGACAGCCACCGCGTTGAATTCTTCGCGGGCACGCCCGCTCCCACAGAGGATTGTGCCCCAGCGGGGTACGGGGTCTCATCAGCCGAACAGGCTGGCCTCGACGTCAAACCCGGCATCGCGCATCTGCGCCAGCTTGTAGCGCAAGGTACGCGGGCTGATCCCCAGGCGCTCGGCCGCCTCTTTGCGGCGGCCGCGCTCGGCGCGCAGGGTGTCGATGATCATCTGATACTCATGGCGACGCATGTCATCACCCAGCCCGCTGGCGTCGCTAACCTGCTCAAGTGATGGCGTAGCGCCAGCCGACAATGGAATGGCGCCTGCCAGACAAAAATCCGCCGCCTCGATCACACCGCCCTGCTGCAGGATCAACGCCCGTTGCAAGGCATTGTCCAGCTCGCGCACGTTGCCCGGCCAGGCATGCGCCTGCAGGCTGGCCCGCGCCTGAGGCGACAGGCGCACCGGGGTATGCTTCATCTTGGCCACATGGCGCGCCAGCAGGCGCTCGGCCAGCTGCAGGATGTCACCCGGGCGTTCGCGCAGCGGCCGCCAGGCCAGGGGGAACACCGACAGGCGGTAGTACAGGTCTTCACGGAAGCGCCCAGCCGCCACTTCGCCAGCAAGGTCGCGGTTGGTGGTGGCCAGCACGCGAATATCCAGGCTGATCGGCTTGCGCCCACCTACCCGCTCCACTTCACGCTCTTGCAGCACCCGCAGCAACTTGGCCTGCAAGGCCATGGGCATTTCCGAGATTTCGTCGAGCAGCAGGGTACCGCCCTCGGCCTGCTCGAACTTGCCGGCCTGGGCGGCGATGGCGCCGGTGAAGGCGCCCTTCTCGTGGCCGAACAGGGTGGCCTCAAGCATGTTGTCGGGGATGGCCGCGCAGTTGATCGCCACAAAGGGCTGCGCCGCCCGTGGCGACTGCTGGTGAATGTAGCGCGCCAGCACCTCTTTGCCGGTACCGGATTCGCCGGAAATCAACACGGTCGAGTCACTGCGCGCGACACGCGCGGCCAGCTCCAGCAACTGCCGACTGGCCGGTTCGCAGGCCACCGGGCCTTCCTCGCTGACCACCCGGCCAGCAGCATGCCGCTCGACCAGGCTGAGCAGCGCCTTGGGCTCGAATGGCTTGACCAGGTAATCCGCAGCGCCCTGGCGCATCGCCTCGACGGCACGCTCCACGGCGGCGTGCGCAGTCATCAGCAACACCGGCAACTGCGGCTGCTGGCGACGCAGCTGGGCCAGCAACTGGTGCCCGTCCATGCCGGGCATGTTCACATCGCTGACCACCAGGCTGAAGGCATCATCCAGCACCGCGTCCAGCGCCTCTTCGCCGCTGCCCACCGCCTGGTAGGCGAAGCCACCGATCTCCAGGGTATCGCCCAGCGCCTGGCGCAATACGCGGTCATCCTCGACCAGCAGCACCTTGATTGCCATTACACGCCCTCCGCCAGTTGCCCATCAATCAATGGCAACGTCACCCGCACACAAGTGCCACGACCGACCTTGGAACGCAGGCTGAGCGTGCCCTGGTGCGCCCGCACCACGGCCTTGACCACGGCCAGGCCCAGCCCGGTGCCGGTCGCCTTGGTGGTGAGGAACGGCTCACCCAGGCGGCCGAGCAAATCGGCGTCGATGCCGCTGCCTGCATCGCTGACACACAGGTGCAAGCTGTGCTCGCGGCGGAACAGGTGCACCTTGAGCCGCGCCGGGCCATCGCTGGCCTGCAGGGCATTTTCGATCAGGTTGAGCAAAGCGCCGACCAGGGTGTCGCGGTTGCACAGCAACTCGCCCAGGTGGCTGTCACACTGCCAGCGTACGGCATGCCCCTGCACATGGGCCTGGGCCGCCTGCTGCAGGGCCTGAAACAAGGCTTTTGGCGTGACCCGGTCACCCAGCGGCAGCTCGCCACGGGCGAATACCAGCATGTCGCGCACCTGGTGTTCCAGCTCATGCAGGCGCTCTTTCAGGGTGCCGGCGAAGCGTTGACGGGTTTCTGCGGTCAGGTTCTGCTCTGCATCGGCCAGGTGGCTGGCGTAGAGCATGGCGGCTGACAGCGGCGTGCGGATTTGATGTGCCAGCGAGGCAACCATGCGCCCCAGCGACGACAAGCGCTCGTGGCGGGCCAGTTGGTCTTGCAGGCGGCGGGTTTCAGTCAGGTCGTTGAGCAGTACCAGCTGGCCGGGCTCGGCATCCAGCGAGCGGGTGGCGATGGACAGGCGGCGGCCGTCGCGCAGCGAGACCTCGTGGCCGTCGTCCTTGCGTGGGGCGAAGCTGCGGGCGATCACCTGGCGCCATAGCTGGCCGATCAGCGGCTCACCGAGCAGTTCGCAGGCAGCCGGGTTGGCTTCGCGCACCAGGCCCTGGCCATCGATCACGATGACCCCGCCGGGCAGCAGGTCCAGCAGGTTTTGCAGGCGGTTGGCCAGGCGCTCTTTTTCGCTCAGCTCAGCGATACGCTGGGCGCTGACCACCGCCAGCTCGCCCTTGAGTTCGCTGACTCGGGCTTCGAGCAGGCTGTAGGACTGGCTCAGCTGGCTGGACACCTGATTGAACAGGGCGAAGGCGTGCTCGATTCCCTGGCGGCTGTCCTGCTCGACCGGGGTTAGCCCCTGGTGATCAGGAGCTCGGGATAGGTGGGCGGCCTGGGGCATCATGCTCTCTCGCGTGGCTGACCGTCATAAAAACGGTATGTTGCCAGCGGTGTAGCAATAGCCGTGCCGGAGATGGGGGCTTAGCGAGAGTGAAGACAGCGCAAAGGCTGGAAGGTGCTTGCCGGGGGATTTGCAGGGCCTGCGAGATCGAGAGCCGCCGGGTGTTCGCCAATGTGTTTTCGGCGCCTGTGAGATCGAGCGCCGCCAGGTGTTCGCCGTGACATTTATGGCACCTGTGAGATCGAGCGCCGCCCGCGCGGCGCTTCGCGGCTAAAGCCGCTCCTACGTTTGTTTCGGGCCAATTATTCCTGTGGGATTTGCGCGCGT
>NZ_JBIVIF010000083.1:0-9940 GCF_044749595.1 Pseudomonas sp. NPDC089392 | reverse complement strand
ACGCCATGAAAAATGCCCCGCATCGTTGATGCGGGGCATTTTGCAGGAGCTGGCTCAAAATTTCAGGTTTTCACACAGCCTGTACAGGTACTGCGAAAAGCTTGAGGGCTGTTCAAGGGTTGACCTGATAGCCGCGGCCCTGCAGGCAGCCGCTGTAGGCACTGGCATGGGCCTGGTTTTTTGCTTCGTCCTGGCCGCGCCGGTCCTGGCGCCGGTCCTGGCGCTGGCGCATGCCACCCACTGCGGCACCGGCGGCGGCTACCTCGCCGGCACGGTTCTGCCGGTATTCCTGCTTGGCATCGTCACCCACCCGGTCATACAACTCGTCGTGCTGGTTGCCGCGTACCTGCGCGCCTACCGCACCGGCGGCGGCACCGGCGGCCGCACCGCGTACCCGGCCGCCGACATGAGGGTCGTTGGACGTCGCGCTGCTGTTCGCGGCATTGGTTGCGACGGTATTGCAATCGTTGATATCCAGTTGCATCTGCTGGCTGCTCTGGCCCTTGAGCGGCACCACCGACTGCGCCTGGGCTGCCGATGCCGCCCACAGCAGCACCAGCAGATAACTCCACTTGAACGTACGCATGGCACACCTCCAGTGGGCGGGAACCCCGTTTCACAGGATAGTTCGGCTTTGGCGCATGAGAATGGCAGTTTTGCCCAGATGGTCTAAACCGGATATCAAACGTGGTTCGCCTTCGCATCACTGCCTGAGCCCGGGCCCCCTGTGGAAACGCCATGAGCCAGCCCCATGACCTGATCATCTGCGAATACTGTGACACGGTGTATCACCGTGTGCCGCTGCTCAAGCACCAACGCGCCCTTTGCCAGCGCTGTGGCGGCGTGCTGTACCGGCACCGGTCACTGACCATCGAGCAGCGCCTGGCATTGAGTGTGACGGGCGGTATCCTGCTGGTGTTCGCCAACTTTTACCCGGTAATGACCATCGGCATGCAGGGCCTGACCCACTCGGCGACGTTGTGGGATTCGGTGCTGATCCTCAGCCACGGCAGTATCACCTTCATCGCCCTGGTCATGGCCCTGTCCATCATCTTTGCGCCGCTGCTGCAGATAGCTGTGCTGTGCTGGCTGTTGAGTTTCGCCCTGGCCGGCCAACGTGCCCCTGGTTTTGCCCTGTGCATGCGCGGCCTGGAGAGCCTGCGGCCGTGGAGCATGCTGGAGGTGTGCCTGCTGGGGGCGATGGTGGCGGTGATCAAGCTGGCCGGGTTGCTCGATGTGATCCCCGGCATCGGCCTGCTGGCCCTGGCCGCGTTGAGCATGCTGATCATCCATATTGCCGGCAAGGACATCCGCGACTTGTGGGAGCAGGTATGACCAGCCCGGCCAATGCCGACGACCTGGGCCTGTGTCTGTGCCACGGCTGCGGCCAGGCTTGTGACTTGAGCAGCGGCGCGCATACCTGCAACCGCTGTGGCGCCGCCATTCACCGGCGCAAGGCCAATGCCATCAGCCGCGGCTGGGCGTTTCTGCTGGCTGCGCTGATTTTCTACATTCCCGCCAACCTGCTGCCGGTGATGCACACCGAAATGCTCGGCAGTGGCAGCGAAAGCACTATCGGCGGCGGTGTGCTGGAGTTCTGGGAGGCTGGGGCCTGGGACATCGCGCTGATCATCTTCATTGCCAGCGTGGGCGTGCCCGCGATCAAGTTCTTTTCCCTAGCCCTGCTGCTGTACACCGCCCAGCACCGCTCCACCTGGGCCTGCCGGCAACGCTCGCAGTTGTACCGCTTCGTCGAGCTGATCGGCTACTGGTCGATGCTCGATGTGATGGTAGTAGCGCTGGTGGCGGCGCTGGTGCAGCTGCGCGGGCTGGGCACCATCGAGCCGCGGGTGGGCATCCTGTTTTTCGGCATGGTGGTGGTGCTGACCATGTTTTCTGCAATGAGCTTCGATCCACGCCTGATCTGGGACAGCCATGCCAACGAGGGGAGGCCGCATTGATGGGGCAACAGACTGACAAGCGCGATGGCGCGGGGCAGGCGGAGGTGCATACCCGGCGCTGGAGTGTGTCGCTGGTATGGATTGTGCCGATACTGGCAATCCTGATCGGCGCTTCGCTGGTGGTGCGCAACTGGATGCAGCAGGGGCCGGTGATCTCAATATCCTTCCACACCGGGGAAGGCTTGGTGGCACACAAGACCCAGGTGAAATACCGCAGCGTGGTGATTGGTGAAGTGACCACGGTGGACCTGGCCGATGACGGGAAAAGCGTGGTCGCCAAGGTGCAGCTGTCCAACGACGCCCGCTCGTTCGCCACCCAGGGGGCGCGCTTCTGGGTGGTGCGGCCGCGCATTGGCGTGGGCGGCGTTTCCGGGGTGGATACCCTGCTTTCGGGCAGTTTCATCGGGGCCGACTCCGGCGAGTCGAAAGTGCCGGAGAAGTCTTTCACCGGGCTGGAGCTGCCGCCGCCGATTACCTTTGACGAAAAGGGCAAGCGCTTTTTCCTTACCGCCAGCGACCTGGGCTCGCTGGATGTCGGCTCGTCAATCTACTACCGCAAGATCCCGGTGGGTGAGGTGGTGTCGTTTGCCCTGCAGGACGATGGCAAAGGGGTGGAGATTGGCGTGTTCGTGCGGGCACCTTACGACAGCTTCGTCACTGCGGACACGCGCTTCTGGAATGCCAGTGGTGTCGACATGCAGATCAGTGCCAACGGCCTGAAGGTCGATACCGAGTCGCTCTCGTCCATCCTGGTGGGAGGGCTGGCGTTCGGCTCGCCCGACTTCGCCCCGCAAGCCGAGCCGGCTGTCGACCAGGCCCGCTTCCAGTTGTTTGCCGACCGCGATACGGCGCTGGCGCCACCCAATGGCCAGGCGCAGTACCTGCAGTTGCGCTTCGACCAGGCCATGCGCGGCTTGTCGGTGGGCGCCCCGGTGGAGTTCAAGGGCGTGGAGTTCGGCCGGGTCACTGCAGTCAAACTCGATTACGATGCCACCCGGCAGACCTTCCCGGTGGTGGTCGATGCGGTGATCTACCCACAGCGGCTGGGGCCGGTACACCGCAAGATGTTGGCAGTGTTCAAGCACACCGAGGGCGACATGGACGGTGCGCGGCGGCTGATCGGCACCTTCGTCGAGCACGGGCTGCGCGCCCAGGCGCGCAGCGGCAACCTGATCACCGGGCAGATGTTCATTTCACTGGACTTCTACCCTGATGCCCCCAAAGTGGCCTTCGACGTGGCCGCAAACCCCATCGTCATTCCCACGCTGCCCGGCAGCCTGGAGCAGTTGCAGGAGCAGCTGCAGCGGGTGGTGGAACGGATCGCCAAACTGCCGCTGGAGAGCATTGCCAACAACCTCGACGGCAGCCTGCGTGAACTGCGCGCCAGCCTCAAGCAGTTCAATGGCCAGACGCTGCCGGACGTGAAGGTGGCGCTGGACGAAGTGCACAAGACCCTGCGCACGGCCAATTCGGCCATTTCCGAGGACTCGCCACAGCGCGAGCGGATGGGTGAAACCCTGGACGAACTGGAGCGCATGTCGCGTTCGCTGCGTGACCTTGCCGATTACCTGGGCCGGCACCCCGAGTCGCTGATTCGTGGGCGACCGAAGGCGGCCGGGGCCGCAGACCTTGAACCTTGAGGAGACAGCCGATGCATCGACTGCGCAATGTGTGTGGGGGCGGCCTGCTGCTATTGCTGTGGGGCTGCAGCAGCACCCTGAACAACTATCACACGCTGGTACCGAGCGAGCCGGTGCGCGACACCGGCCAGCGCATCCAGGTGGACAGGGTGGCCGTGCCGCCGCAGGTGGACCGCCCGCAACTGGTGGTGCGGCAAGGGCAGAGCGGCCTGGCCATTCTTGAGACGGAGTGGTGGGGGGCCAACCTGGTGGATGAGTTCCGCAGTGCCTTGCAGGACCAGTTGGGCGGGCCGGTGGGCGGCGGCAAGGCGTCGCTGCGGGTGGATGTGCAGCGCTTCGACACGGTACCGGGGCGCTACGCCTCGTTGCAGGCGGTATGGCGCCTGACGCAGCCGGGGCGGGCAGACCTGACCTGCCGCACCTCGCTGCAGACCGCGGCGGACACCAGCATCACCAGCCTGGTCAATGCTCACCAGGCCAACCTGCGCAAACTGGCCGAGGCAGTGCGGGGGAGTGCACGGCAGGGTAGCTGTTCTCAATCAACCTGACTGACAGGGGAGCTTCCTGAAGTCGCGCCGCCGCGCCGCGGACTCTGTGGGAGCGGGTTTACCCGCGAACACCGGCGCAGCCGGTGCCATACACCGCGTCGCCTGCTTCGCGGGTAAACCCGCTCCCACAGGGTACGCGGAACGCCCGCCAACCCAGTCCTCTTCGCGGCAGCGCAGCCCGTAGGGCTGGGTAATCTCCCGCATGGTTCGCGGCTGCGGCCGCAGGAACCCTTCTCACCCTTCATACATTTGTACAGGCCCACGCCTGCACGCCTGCATTTTTGCGCTAGGCCGTACACCGGGCCCTGCATACCCTCCTGAAGCGGCAATGTCGATTACCAATAATAAAAGGAGACAACCAATGCCGATTCAATCGGAGCATGACCCGCGTCTCAAGCGTGCCCTCAAGACCCGGCACATCAGTATGCTGGCCCTGGGCGGTGTGATCGGGGCCGGGTTGTTCGTAGGGTCCAGCGCGGTTATCGCGTCAACCGGCCCGGGCGCCTTCATCACCTATGCCATCACCGGGCTGATCGTCGCGCTGGTGATGCGCATGCTCGGCGAAATGGCCGCCGCACACCCGGCCAAAGGCTCGTTCGTCGACTATGCCCGGTTGGCCTTCGGGCGCCCGGCCGGCTACATGACCGGCTGGTTGTACTGGTACTTCTGGGTGATCGTGGTCGGTTTCGAGGCCGTGGTCGGCGGGCAGATCATCAACGCCTGGCTGCCCGCCATCCCGGTGTGGGTCATTGCCCTTGGCCTGATGGTCGGCATGACCCTGCTCAACCTGATGTCGGTGCACTCGTTCGGCGAGGCCGAATACTGGTTCGCCGGCATCAAGGTCGCGGCCATCGTGGTGTTCCTGGTGGTGGCGGGGCTGTATGTGTTCAAGCTGTGGCCCGGCTCCAGCGCCAGCTTTGCCAACCTCACCCAGCACGGCGGCTTCCTGCCACACGGCGTGGGCTCGTTGTTCACCGGTGTGGTGGTGGTGATCTTCTCCATGACCGGTGTGGAAGTCGCCACCCTGGCGGCAGCAGAATCGGAAGACCCGTCGCGCAACATCCGCAAGGCGGTCAACACGGTGATGCTGCGCATTCTGGTGTTCTTCGTGCTGGCGACGTTCTTCATTGTGGTGGCGCAGCCGTGGACTTCGATCACACCTGGCAAATCGCCGTTTGTAAGCACACTTGAACATATCGGCATTCCCGGCGCGGGCGACATGCTTACCGTGGTTATCCTGGTGGCGGTGCTATCGGTGCTCAATGCCGGGCTGTACACCTCGTCGCGGCTGCTCTACGTGCTGGCCTCCAACGGTGAGGCGCCGCGTTGGGTGGCCAAGGTCAGTGGCAACGGCGTGCCGGTGCGCGGGGTGATTGCCTCGACCGTGGTCGGCTATGGCTGCGTGGTGATTGCGGCGCTGTGGCCGGACACCGTGTTCCAGTTCCTGATCAACTCGTCGGGCACGGTGTTCCTGTTCGTCTACCTGGTGATTTGCCTGTCGCAGCTGAAACTGCGGCGCAAATGGGTGGCGGAAGGCTCGTTGAAGTTCGCCATGTGGGGGCACCCGTGGTTGCCGCTGCTGGTGACCGGGTCGATCGTGGCGGTGCTGGTGAGCATGGCCTTTGACCCAAGCATGCGGGTGAGCCTGGGGCAGTGCTTGGTGGCGATTGCGGTGATTGCGGTTTCTTACCTGGTGGTGCGGGTGCCGCGGGGGCAGCAGCGGGTTGCTGAAGTTGAGTTGAATTAGCGAATTTGGGGCCGCGTTGCGGCCCATCGCCGGCCAGCCAGCCCACAGGATCACCACAGGCCTGAGCCTTGTGCATGACCTGTGGGAGCTGGCTTGCCGGCGATGGCCTTTAGGCTTTGTCACCAAACAGGTCGGTATTCTTGCCGGCCTGAATCGCAATCCAGAACCGCGCAATCCCACTGGTGGTGGTCGGCTTGATCCCGGACAGCTGCTCCACCAGCTTCAACCGGTACACCAGTGTCTGCCGGTGAATCCCCAAATCATAAGCTGTGGCCTTCCAGTTGCTGTCGTTGTTCAGGAAGGTGACCAACGTCTGCAGCAATGCCGCGCCCTGGCTGCGGTCGTGCTCGATCAGCGGCCCCAGGTAACGGCCAACTAGCGCCCGCGCCTCGGCCAGCGACTTGGGCGCCATGATCAGGCCGGTTTCCGCTTCGCCATAGCGCAGCTGTTGCGCGCCATGTTCCTCGGCCTGGGTCAGCGCCAGGCGGGCTTGGCGCACACTCTCGCGAAACCCGGTGGCCGCCGCGATCGGCCCGCTGATGCCAATGACCGTGCCCTTGCCAAGGTTGTGGCACAGCGCCGCCAGGCTGGGTGCGTCGTCCCGGCTGATCGCCAGCAGCAGGCCTTTGTCATCGAGCAGCAGCGGCGTGCCATGGTGCAGGGCAGGGGCCTGGTGGATGTCGGCGCTGCTCCACGGGCCGTGGCTGCCCGGTCTGATCGCCAGGCTTATCAGGGTGCCGGCAAGGCCACGGCGTTCCAGCATCGGCCGTGCCAGGCTGAACTCCGTCTCGCTGTCGAGCAGGCTGCGCAGCAGGGCCGCGCCTTCTTCGCGCTGCTGGTCGCGGTGGATCATCAGGCGCTCCAGTTCGACCCCCAGCAAGCCGACCAGCGAACGCACGAGGATGGAGTCATCCTGCGTGCGCGAGCCTTTGCGTGCCATCAGCAAATTGGCGCGGGCGCGGCCGGCAATGGGGATGCGTTCGACCCGCTCGGGGGCCATTTGCCCGGCCTGGCGGGTTTCGACCACGCTGACGCCGCTTGGCGCGTCCTCGATGGCCAGGTCCAGGCCGAGGGTGTCGGCCAGGATAGCCAGGCGCCCGGCCATGTCCGGGGCTTTGCGCAAGGCGTCGGCGTAGGTCTGGAACAGCCGCTCGCTGGCGTTGAAGCGTTCGCGCTGGGCCTGCAGCACGCTCTCGATCACGTAGTGCGACAGCTTCACGAACTCCAGCTCGAAACTGCCATGCAGCACTGGGAACAGCAGGCGGTCGGCGGCGGCCAGCAGCTCGCTGGAAAGCGCCGGGGCATCGGCCCGGGGCGCGACCACCAAGGCGCTGGGGTTGCTCTGCACCAACTGCTCCAGCCAGCTCACCTGGGCTGCCGGGGCGCTGGGCAAGCCGACGCCAGTGGTCATCACCAGGTCGCCCGGCGACACCCAGCGCCATGGGTCTGGCAAGTCGACGGTGTGGGCCCAGGTGATCAGCCTGCCAGTGCCGGCCGCGCCAGCCACGGCCTGCAACTTGAGCAGTTCGATATCGATCAGGTCCTGCACCGTGAGCATGGGCGTTTCTCATTCCAAAGAGCTGCCAAGCATGGCGCTTTACGCGGGCCGGGTAAACCTTTGTTCACGCCTGTGCGGCCTTGCGCAGCGGCACTTCGCGCAGCAGCCAGGACAGCACGAAGGCCACGCTGGTAATCACCCCGGCCAACAGGAACACGCCATGCATGGCCCCGGAAAACGCCTGCAGGTAGCTGTGCTGCAGCGCAGCGGGCAGGGCGTGCACGGCGGCAGGCGAGAGGCTGGCTGGCGACCCGGCACTGGCGCTGAAGTCACTGCCAAGGCCGCCCAGCAAGGCGTGCGAGAACAGCGCGCCGAACAGCGACACGCCGATGGCGCCGCCAATCGAGCGGAACAACGTGGCCCCGGAGGTGGCCACACCCATGTGGCGAGGTTCGACGCTGTTCTGCACCGCCAGAATCAGCACCTGCATGACCATGCCCAGGCCTGCACCGAGCAGGCCCATGTACAGGTTCATCAGCACCATGGGGGTGTCCAGCTCAAGCCGGCTGAGCAGGCCCAGGGCAACCACCTGCAACAAGGTGCCGAGGATCGGGAACACCCGGTAGCGGCCCCAGCGGCTGATCAGCCGCCCGGTAACCGCCGATACCACCAGCAGGCCGCCCATCAGCGGCAGCATCTGCAGCCCGGCACTGGTGGGCGTGGCGTTCTTCACCACCTGCATGTACAGCGGCAGGAAGGTGACCGCGCCGAACAGCGAGACGCCGACGATGAAGCCGATCAGCCCGGCCAGCACGAAGGTACGGTGGCGGAACAGGTGCAGCGGCATGATCGGTTCGGCGGCGCGGCGCTGTTCCAGGGCAAAGCCGACCAGGCCGATCAGGGCGAACAGAGACAGGCACAGCATATCCAGCGATTGCCATGCCAGCAGGCTGCCGCCCAGGCTGGTGATAAGCACCAAGGCGCCGAGTGCCACGGTAAGGAAGAACGCGCCGATATAGTCCACCTTGTGCTGCACCAGGGCCACATGCGGGCGGAACACGTTGCCGATTACCAGCAGTGCCAGCAGGCCCAGCGGCAGGTTGATGTAGAAAATCCAGTGCCACGACAGGTGTTCCACCAGGAAGCCGCCGATCAACGGCCCGACCACCGTGGCCAGGCCGAACACGCCGCCGAACAGGCCCTGGTAGCGGCCACGTTCGGCAGGCGGGATGACATCGCCGATGGCGGCCATCGCCACCACCATCAGGCCGCCACCACCCAACCCCTGCAAGATACGGAAAGCGATTAGCTGGCCCATGGTCTGCGCTGCACCACACAGCACCGAGCCCAGCAGGAACAGCACGATAGCGACCTGCAGTACGCGCTTGCGGCCGAACTGGTCGCCGAACTTGCCATACAGCGGCACCACCACCGTGGAGGCCAGCAGGTAGGCAGTGACCACCCACGACAGCCAGCGCAGCCCGCCCAGGTCGCTGACGATGGTCGGCAGCGCGGTCGAGACGATGGTCTGGTCCAGGGCGGCCAGGAACATCACCAGCATCAGGGCCGCCAACAGCACCGGGATGGAGGTTTGCGCGGGCGCTGCGGCGGTGGTGGTATCAGTGGATGTCGGTTGCACGGGGCTGACCTCAACGGTGTGTGGCGTGGGCCTGGGCATGCTGGCGTCCTGCATCCTGCAGGCCTGCCAGGGCAAAGTGATACAACTGGGCTGCAACCGCCTCGACGGGCATCTGCAAAATCTCGTGCAGCGCCCCGGCGCCGCCGCGCGGGCCGATCAGCAGCATTGCCCAGGGCGCCGTGACGCAAAGAATGCAGCGGGTCAGGGCGGGGTCGTCGACAGGCAGGGTGCTGATCTCGCTGAACAGCCCCTTGAGCAGCGACAGCCGCAGCGGTGCGGCGGCCTGCAAGTGCGCCTGGCCGTGGGGGCTGGGGGCGAGGATTTCTGCAGCCAGTACCCGCAGGTGCCAGTTGTCCCTGGCGGAAGTGGCCTTGTGCACCACCAGTTCCACCAGCACGCGCAGTTTTTCGGCTGGTGCTTGGCTGCCTTGGGTGATGCGTTGCAGGTCGCTGAGGTCGAGGAAGCGCTGGCGGGCCTCGTCGAGTACCGCCAGGTACAGGCCGTTGCGGCTGCCGAAGTGGTAGTTGATCGAGGCAAGGTCGACTTCGGCCTTGGCGGCCACCGCCTTGTTGCTGGTTTCGGCGTAGCCGAGTGCGGCGAACAGCTCGCCGGCGGCTTCGAGAATGCGGGTACGGGTGGCGGCGCCGTCCTTGCGTGGTTCGCGGGGGGCTGTGGACATGGCGGGGACTCTGCGCGTGAAGGGTATGGGCAGAGCGTGGCGCAGGGTTAATTTAAAATCAATTTAAATTTAATTTATGTGGTGAAACATGGGGCCTTGGGGGCTGCTTTGCAGCCCATCGCGACGCAAGGCCGCTCCTACACAGGCTGTGTGAAAACCTGAAATTTTGAGCCAGCTCCTGCAAAATGCCCCGCATCAACGATGCGGGGCATTTTTCATGGCGTACAT
>NZ_JBIVIF010000082.1:0-10406 GCF_044749595.1 Pseudomonas sp. NPDC089392 | reverse complement strand
GCCTGGCACAGGAGGGACTGGCCCGAAACAAACGTAGGAGCGGCTTTAGCCGCGAAGCGCCGCGCGGGCGGCGCTCGATCTCACAGGCGCTGCAACTGTCGTGGCAAACACCTGCCAGCCCACCTGCAATCCCGAACCCGCCCCTCACAACGCCCCCCCTTTCAACACCAAGGGCAACCCCGCCACCGTCAGCACCACCCGCTGACAGCGCTCAGCCACAGCCTGATGCAACCACCCCGCCAGGTCGACATAACGCCGAGTCAGCTCGCCCATGGGCACCACACCCAGGCCGGTTTCGTTACTGACCAGAATTACGGTACCCGGCAACTGTTCCAGGCACGCCAGCAGGGCATCACGCTCCTCGGCCAGGCGCTGGTCATCTTCAAGCATCAGCAGGTTGGTCAGCCACAGGGTCAGGCAATCCACCAGCAGGCAACGCCCTTCGGCCGCTTCGGCGCGCAGCACCGCGGCCAGGGCCAAGGGCTCTTCGATCAGCCCCCACTCATCAGGGCGGCGCTGGCGGTGCAGCAGCACGCGTTCGTTCATCTCACCATCCAGCGGCTGGCTGGTGGCAATGTAGGTCACCGGCAGGCCACTGGCACTGGCCAGCTGTTCGGCCAAGCGGCTCTTGCCGGAGCGGGCACCGCCAAGGATCAGGTTGCGCACGTCAGGCCACCCCACACAGTTGGCGCAGCTGCGCGGTGTCCAGGTGCTTTTCCACCAGATCCGCCAGGCGCTCGATGTCGCGTTCACGCAGGGCTTCGTAATCAATGACCTGCACATCCTCCAGACCGGCCCAGCGCAGCAACGCCGCGCACGACTGGCTGCCCTCGAACAGCCCGTGAAGATAAGTGGCCAGCACCTGCCCGTCGCCACTGATGGCGCCGTCGCAGCGGCCATCGGCCAGCTGAACGGCGGGCTGCTCCAAAGCCGGGCCAGCGGTGACCCCGGCATGGATCTCATAACCGGTGACCGGAGACGCTTCAAGGTTCAGCGTACCGGCAACGTTACGCAATTGCTTGTCGGCTTCAAGCACCGTGGCATAGTCCAGCAGCCCCAGGCCAGGGCTGGACCCGGCCGCCCCTTCAAGGCCCAGCGGGTCATGCACTTCGCGGCCAAGCATCTGCAAGCCGCCACAGATACCGATCACTTTGCCGCCATAGCGCAAATGCCGCTCGATGGCCTTGTCCCAACCGCGCTCACGCAATTGTGCCAGGTCACCGCGCACACTCTTCGAGCCTGGCAGGATGATCAGGTCGGCTGGCGGAATCGGCTGACCCGGGCCGATGAACTGCAGGTCCACCTGCGGGTGCAGGCGAAGCGGGTCAAAGTCGGTGTGGTTGCTGATACGTGGCAGTACCGGCACGATCACCTTGAGCACGCGTTCGCTCTTTGCACCCTGGCGCACATCGATGCCGTCTTCGGCCTCCAGGTGCAGGTCGGTGACATAGGGCAGCACGCCCAGCACTGGTTTGTCGGTACGCTGCTCCAGCCAGTCCAGCCCCGGTTGCAGCAAGGCGATGTCGCCACGGAAGCGGTTGATGACGAAGCCCTTGACCCGTGCCTGCTCGCTGGGCGACAGCAGCTCCAACGTGCCCACAAGGTGGGCGAACACGCCGCCACGGTTGATATCGGCAACCAGGATCACCGGGCAGTCCACCGCTTCGGCAAAGCCCATGTTGGCGATGTCGCCGGCACGCAGGTTGATCTCTGCCGGCGACCCCGCGCCTTCGACCATGACCACGGACCATGCGGCGCTCAACCGCTGGTGCGAAGCCAGCACCGCTTGCATGGCGATGGCCTTGTAGTCGTGATAGGCCACCGCGTTCATGCTGGTGACTGCGCGACCATGAATGATCACCTGGGCGCCGGTGTCGCTGTTGGGCTTGAGCAGCACCGGGTTCATGTCGGTGTGGGGCTGCAGTCGGCAGGCCTGGGCCTGTACCGCCTGGGCCCGGCCGATTTCACCGCCATCGGCAGTCACTGCGCTGTTCAGCGCCATGTTCTGCGGCTTGAACGGCACCACGCCGACGCCCTGGCGCAACAGCCAGCGGCACAGCGCGGTCACCAGCGTACTCTTGCCGGCGTCGGAGGTGGTGCCTTGCACCATGAGGGTGGTCATGCCGTTTCCTTTTGATAAGCCGCCAGGGCCTGAGCCAGGCGCTGTTCGCCTGTGGCGCATTCGGGCAGCCCAAGGCGTACTGCCGGCGGGTGTTCGAACAGGCGCACCAGGATGCCGCGACGGGCGAGAAAGTCATGCAGTTGCGCTGCGCGCTCGCTGCGCACGTACTGGAACAGGTCGCAGCCGCCGCTGGGCGCCAGGCCAGCGCTGCGCAACAGCGCAGCCAAGCGCTGGCTGGCGGCAGCACAACGTTCGGTCTGCACGCGCTGGGTAGGCTGGTCAGCCAGGCTGGCCTGGGCCAGCACCCGAGTCGGGCCGTTCACGGTCCACGGGCCGAGCAACTCGGCCAGGCGCAGCAGCAGGCCATGCTCGGCAGCAACGAACCCCAGGCGCACCCCGGCCAAACCGAAGAACTTGCCAAACGAGCGCAGTACGATCAAGCCTGGGCGCTCGGCACAATCGACCACGCCTTCAGCCGGGGTGTTGTCCATGAACGCTTCATCGACCAGCAGCCAGCCACCGCGGGTGGCCAGGCGCGCGTGCCAAGCCAGCAGACGTTCGCGCGCCACCCGGCGACCTGTCGGGTTGTTGGGGTTGACCAGCACCAGCACGTCGAGGCTGTCGAGCGCCGCCTCGACCTGCGCTTCATCCAGCTCCACCAGCTGGTGGCCCGCCCGCTGCCAGGCATACGGGTGTTCGGCATAGCACGGCGTCAGCACCCCTACCCGGCTTGCTGCGCGCAGCAATGGCAAGGCCTGGATCGCGGCCTGGGAACCGGCCACCGGCAGCAGCTGGCGGGCGCCGTAATAGGCACGCGCAGCGTCTTCCAGGCCGTCCTCGTTCTCCGGAAGGCGGGCCCAGGCGTCCACGGGGATCGGCGGAATCGGGAACGGCCAGGGCGCAATGCCGCTGGACAGGTCGAGCCACTGCTCGCGGGCGATGCCGTATTGCCGCACCGCGCGTAGCAGGCGACCACCATGTTCAAGCATTGATATAAGCCCCCAGGCAGATCACCAGCAGCCACAGCCACACGCCGCGCTGTACCAGGCCCCAGCCGCGCTCGATGGCGTCGGCATCGGCCATTGGCCCCTCGCCCAGGCGTGGCCGCTCATGCAGTTCGCCGTGGTACACCGCCGGGCCACCAAGCTCTACCCCCAGCGCACCAGCACCAGCGGCCATCACCGGCCCGGCGTTGGGGCTGTCCCACAAGGGGCCCTGCTTGCGCCAGCAGGCCACGGCCAGGCGGGTCTTGCCCAGCAGCGCGTAGGTCAGCGCCACCAGCCTGGCGGGAATATAGTTGAGCACGTCGTCAATGCGCGCCGCACACCAGCCGAAGCGCTCGAAGCGTTCGTTGCGGTAGCCCCACATGGCATCCAGGGTATTGCTCAGGCGGTACAGCACCACGCCCGGTGCACCCGCCACCACGAACCAGAACAGCGCTGCGAACACCGCGTCACTGCCATTTTCCAGCACCGACTCGGTGGCTGCCCGGGCCACTGCGGGCTCATCCAGCTCGCGAGTTTCGCGGCTGACCAGGTAACCGACACGGCGCCGCGCCTCTTGCAGGTCGCCCTGGCGCAAGGCGTTGGCCACCGGCAGCACATGCTCGCCCAAGCTGCGCAGCCCCACCGCACAGTACAGCGCCAGCACGTCGACCAGCCAGCCAACATAGGGCAGCCAGGACAGCACCAGCGCGATCAGGGTCAGCGGCACCACGGCCAGGAACCAGGCGCTCACGCCGTGGCTGCGCCAGCCACGCCCGCCGGCATTCATGCGGCGCTCCAGGCTACTGGCCATGTTGCCGAAGGCCACCAGCGGGTGGCGCCGTTGCGGTTCGCCCAGC
Organism: Pseudomonas sp. NPDC089392; assembly: GCF_044749595.1. NCBI lineage: Bacteria > Pseudomonadati > Pseudomonadota > Gammaproteobacteria > Pseudomonadales > Pseudomonadaceae > Pseudomonas > Pseudomonas sp. NPDC089392. The sequence continues at coordinate 6,441 of NZ_JBIVIF010000082.1, read as the reverse complement.
AAGGCATCCAGGGCCACCCCGGCCACGGTCAGCAAGGCCACGCTCATTGGCGCTCTCCCCATTGGTTCTCGTACAGCATTTCACTCAAGGGCCTTTCTTCGGCCCAGTTTTCCTGCACCAGCATGGGCGCCGGGTAGAACTCGGTCACCGGCCCCAGGCACAGCACCGCTACCGGCTTGGCCCCGGCCGGCATGCCCAGCAACTGCGCCAGCGCCAGCGGGTCGAACAGCGACACCCAGCCCATGCCCAGGCCTTCCCCACGCGCAGCCAGCCACAGGTTCTGGATGGCGCAGGCCAGCGAGGCCAGGTCCATTTCCGGCAGGGTGCGGCGGCCGAAGATGTGCGGCTCACGATTGTCCATCAAGGCCGCCACCAACAGTTCGGCACAGTCATTGATGCCTTCCACCTTCAGTTTCATGAAGGCATCCGAACGCTCCCCAAGGGCCTCGGCGGTGCGCACCCGCTCCGCCTCCACCAGGGCCTGGATGCGCGTGCGCAGGTCGCGTTGGGTAATGCGGATGAAACGCCAAGGCTGCATCAGGCCAACGCTGGGCGCTTGGTGTGCGGCGGCCAGCAGGCGGCCAAGCAGTTCCGGTGCCACCTCGCCACCGGCGAAATGGCGCATGTCGCGGCGCTCGCCGATGGCCCGGTAGATCGCGGCGCGCTCGGCGTCGCTGTAGGCGTGCTCGCTCATGGTCGTAGCAGCGCCGCCGCCGCGTCCGGGTTGGAGGGGAAGTAAAAGTGCACGTAGGAAGCCGTCAGCCGGCCCAGGCGATACACCGCTTCGTTGCCACGCCCACCGTTGGGGCTCAGGCCACGGGCGATCGGCTCCTGCGTGGTGCTGGTCAGCGAGTGGTGATAGGTGTGCCCGCGCAAGGTGCCTTCGGGCAGCTCTACTGCCTGCAGCGCAAGGGCCGCCAGGCGCTTCTGCATGGTCGCCTCGCCTGGCAGCAGGCCGAGTAGCTCGGCACGTTCACCGGCCACGTCGGTCAGGGCATCGAGCAGGTACAGCATTCCGCCGCACTCGGCCAGCAACGGCTTGCCCTGGGCGTGATGGGCACGGACCGCTTCGCACATCGGTGCATTTGCGGCCAGCGCCTGGTGATGCAGTTCGGGATAACCGCCCGGCAGGTACAGGCTGTCTACCACCGGCAGCTCGCAATCATGCAGCGGTGAGAAGAATTCCAGCTGGGCACCCAGGTTGCGCAGCAAGTCGAGGTTGGCGCCATAGGTGAAGGCAAACGCTTCGTCCCGCGCCACGCCGATGCGCACACCGGCCAGCGAGGCCGCACAGGCTTGCGGCTCAGGCTCGGCAAAGGTTACTGGCGGCGGCAAGGCCGCGTCGCAGCTGGCCCCAAGCGCCTCGGCAGCAGCGTCCAGGCGGTCATCCAGGTCATTCAGCTCGCTGGCCTGCACCAGGCCCAAGTGGCGGCTGGGCAGCTCGATGCCGCGCTCGCGGGACAAACCGCCGTACCAGCGCAGGCCTTCGGTCAGGCTGCCTTCCAGCAATTGCGCGTGGCGCAGGCTGCCCACCCGGTTGGCCAGCACGCCGGCGAACGGCAGGTCGGCCTGGTAGCGCGCCAGGCCCAGGGCCAGGGCGCCGAAGGTCTGGGCCATGGCCGTGCCGTCGATAACCGCCAGCACCGGCACGCCGAAGTGACGCGCCAGGTCGGCGCTGGACGGGGTGCCGTCGAATAGCCCCATCACCCCTTCGATCAGGATCAGGTCAGCCTCGCCAGCCGCCTCCCACAGCAGGCGGCGGCTTTCCTCGGCGCCGATCATCCACAGGTCGAGCTGGTACACCGGCGCGCCGCTGGCCCGCTCGAGGATCATCGGGTCGAGAAAATCGGGGCCGCACTTGAACACCCGCACCTTGCGCCCGAGGTTGCGGTGCAGGCGGGCCAGGGCGGCGGTGACGGTGGTCTTGCCCTGGCCAGAGGCCGGTGCCGCGATCAGAACCGCGGGGCAATGGCGCGATTGACTCACAGTTCGACGCCCTTCTGTGCACGGATACCGGCCTGGAAGGCGTGCTTGAGCATGCCCATCTCGGTCACGGTATCGGCCAGTTCGATCATTTCGGGCTTGGCCGCACGGCCGGTAACGATCACATGCTGCATAGGCGGGCGGGCCTGGATATCGGCCAACACCTGATCAAGGTCGAGGTAGCCATGCTTGAGGGCGATGTTCAGCTCATCCAGTACCACGAACTGCACGGTCGGGTCCTGCAGCAGCTGGCGCGACACTGCCCATGCGGCTTCGGCGGCGGCGATGTCGCGCTGGCGGTCCTGGGTTTCCCAGGTAAAGCCCTCACCCATCACGTGGTAGCGCACCTGCTCGGGGAAGCGGCGGAAGAACAGCTCTTCGCCGGTACTGTTGCGGCCCTTGATGAACTGCACCACACCACACTGCATGCCATGGCCCAAGGCGCGCGCGAGCATGCCAAAGGCCGAGCTGCTCTTGCCCTTGCCATTGCCGGTCAGCACCAGCAGCAGGCCGCATTCGTTTGGGGAATTGGCGATGCGTTCGTCGATGATCGCCTTTTTGCGCTGCATGCGCGCCAGGTGGCGTTCGTCGCGTTCGGTGGGTTCGCTCATGAGGGTTCTCCGCTTGCTGGCACCACGGCAACGCGCGGTGACAGGTAATAGGCAGGCAAACGGAGAACGCGCAGGGGCCATGGCAGAAGCGCCACGGTGCACCGCGCATCACCCTCCGTGATGCCGTTGGCAGTATCAGGCCGGTCTCCGGGCTTGTGAGCGGGCCTTGGCCCAGGCCTGCGCGCCTTCCCGGGTGCTGGCACCCAGTGGCCCTGCGCGGCCGCGACTCACCTACCGTTGCGGGGGCAGCGCCGGAATCGCGCCATGCTGGCGCCCACCGGCTTCCCAGTTTCACCCTGCCCAGACGGGGCTGGCAGGGCACCTGAAACACGCGCGAAGGTTAGAGGGTTGCACCGGGAGCGTCAATCGAAGTGGACCGTTTTGCAGCCGAACAGGCGACACCTGGGCAGTGGCCAACTCCCCGAGTTGTGCCACACTGGATAAAGTGATGTCACATAGCCACCACTCTCAATTGAACGCAATCACAACGACAACAGGAGTGCGCAGCATGCGAGGCCAGATCATCAACAATCCACACCTGGAATTTCTCGGCCCGGTGCTGGAGCGCTGGGTCGACTGCATCGACCGCTTCAACCAGTTTGCCGGTGATGCCGAAGCGCCGTACTGGCATGGCGCCGCCGCCAATGCCGGGCTGCTTGCAGCAGCGGCCTGGCAGGCCGAACTGACGGCGCTTCAGCAGTTTGCTGGCAAGAAGCAGCGCGACGAAGGTGAATGTGAAGGGCGCTGCGACCTGTCGATCAGCAGCGCTGACGAGGCGCTGTACCTCAGCGTCAGCCAGCGCTGGCCTAAAGTCGCCGCGCTGGACATGGCGGCCGCCCTGCTGGAAACCACCGCCCTCGCCCGCCAAGTGGCCTACCCCAGCCAGTTGAAGGCCGGGGCGCTGTTCATAAGCCCTTGGAAAGCGGGCCAGCACGCCAGCCCCGAAGAGCTTCAGGACCTGGTCGACGACCTGCAAAAACATAACGCCTGCGCCATCGCCTGGTACTTCCCATATGCCTATCGCAAGCTGCACAACGAACTGGGGCAGTATTTCCCAGGGGTGGCGCTGCTGCTCAAGCAGGCGTGAGCCAGCACCGCCTTCAGGCCGGGAAGAAGCGCTCGACCAATGCAGGCGTACGGAACTGCGCCCGGTAAGCTGCCTCATTGAACGGCAGCCCCGTGCGCAGGTCGTACACCGGCCCGGAGACAGGCTTGCTGGTCTGCCCCAGCGTCACCTTGATAAAGCGGTAATGTTCGCCGTATACCTGCTCCAGCCCTTCGATGCGGAAGTAGTGGCCCGGCAGGAACAGTGACTCACCCTCCTTCCAGTAGATCGAGAACGCACTGATCGGCGTCGCCCCCCGATACCGTCCAGCCGTCAACTCGAACACCACCGAGCTGTCATCGAACAACCCTGGCAACCCCCCAGGCGCCTGGGAAAAAGGCAGGCAAGCAAACTCGGTGACCTTGTAGGGGTTTTCGGTAAATGAAGTCAGGTCGGTGTTGACCAGCACGTCACCAACCCGCAAGTGGCCATTTCTGTAGTACTCGCCGCTGGTACCTCGCGAGCTGTGGCCACCCCGATACAAGGTGACTTCGTCACTCTTGGGCAAATGATCCAGGCTATCGGCCAGGTCGCTGATATAGCTGTCTTCGTCACCGTACTGGTAGCGCCCGGCACGAAACACATCGTTCACGGTCGACTCGTTGCTCGTGTACCACTCGATCAGCGCATTGAAGTACTCGTTGGCATAGCGGTAGGAGTAGTGATGGTTATCGCCAACCCTTACGCAATCCATCCCTCGCGCATCCACATCAGGCGCCCCTCCACGCTGCAATTCGGCCACCGGCCATTTTTCCAGCAAGGCCTTTTGACGTTGCAAAGCGCGCTCTGCCGCCAATGTGCTGCGCGCTTCATCAATGGATGCATAGGTGTCCCAAAAGGGTGAAGTTGTACTGGGCATGCCCTCTGCGGCCGGAGGGCTGCCACCGAGCAGGCGCGGTGGCACCAGCAGCTCCCATTCGCCAGCCGCATTCAGGCGTACTGGGTTGAGCGGGGCAAAGGCAAACGGATTGTCGGCAGGCACTACCAGCCAAACGGCCAGTTCATGGCTGTAGCGCACCCGGTAGGACAGCCCGTTCAAGGTAATCCAGCACTTGCCATCGCCCGTCAGGCGTATCCCCCGCAGCAGTCCTGCCTGGCCCACTGCGCCATCCAGCACCGCGTTGGACTCCTGCCCCTCCACTTGCAGCGTAGCGCTCTCGCTTACCTGCCAATGTTCCAGTGAAACGCCTGTTTCATGGGGTGGCGCCTGGCCCGCCACGGATGCAAGGCTGGACTGGAGGGTTACATCCAGCAGGTTGAGGCTGGCAAAAAGGCTGTCGAGGACGGCAGAACGCAACGCCCCCTTACGGGTCTGCTCATCCGGTGCGCTCAGTGCCTGATCAATGTCCAGCGCCACTTTGCCGGCGCTTGCCCCAAGTGCTATCAATGACAACGGCCAGCCCAGCGCGACGAAGCTGCCGAAAACCCCCAGAAAGGCCGACAGGTAGCCACTGAGCATGGCCTTGCGCAAGCTGGCATTGTCCCGCATCAGCTGGGCATTGCGCCGCATTTCGGTGCCGGCCTGGTCCGCCAGGCAAGTAAAAATATCCCCATTGATTCTGCGTTCGAACAGCTTGAGCGCGACCAGTGCCGATTCATCCGAGCGGCTGTCAGCGATGCCTTTCAGGTGAACCCTGATCAACTGCCGCCTCTCGGCGTCATGCGGATTGCTGTGTACGCCCGCCACAAAACTGTCCAGCGCTTGCGGCGATTGCACTTGCGCGACGAACCAGCGGGCCATTGCCAGCTCAGAGTCGAACGCCCTGAGCGCTTCACTGTGCCAGGGCAGATATGCCAGCACCCGGCCACCTTGCGTATGCAACGTGAACAGCCCTCCCCTGTCCCCACTGCCGAAAACATAGCGGTACACCGTCCACGGGTGGCTGCTACTGTCCCGGCCCAACTTTTCGAGTGTGGGCAGATCGTCATCCGCCAACATGTCACTCACCATGGCGCGTAAACGTAGCCAGTCGAATTGCGTAATCCGCCCGGCATTCAGGGCTCGCACACCTTCTCCAAGCAAGTTGGCTTTGGTCAATATGCGAAAGCTGGCGCCATGCGTTACCCAGAACTGCTCTACCGCCTGGCGATACAGTGCTGCAAAGTCCAGTGCCCACAGGTCTTTCTGCACCGCGCTGCCCAACATGCGGATTTCATTTCGCTCGTTGTAGTCAGGGGCATGCGGCCCTTGCCAATAAAAGCCACCGCGCAGGTCGAGTTCGTCGACAGCATCCTGGAAGTAGACATCGAACCGCTCGATCACCAGCTCCGTGAGCACCAGCGATTTCTGCGGTGGCCCGCTGTGCTGCCAGCCGGTGAACGTGCGGTTGCTGGAGCTTTCCGAGTTGAACTGGTGCCACCAGACGAACCGCGGGTCCATGGCCCGCCCCGTGTGTTTTCGCACGATCTGTTCAGCCTGCCGGCTTGCCAGCAGATAGGGGTCGGGGAAATCCCGAAGCACCTCGTCAGCCAGCCGGATCAAGGGAATCGCAGCGCCTGCGGTTTCGAGGTTGCGACGGGTTTGCTCTTCAAGTTCGCTCATGCTCCACTCCTGACGCCATCCAAAAGCAGGCATGCTGGCCGGAAAATGGCGTCAGGGAGTGGTAGGTGTGTAGTGCCATTATTTTCGCCCCACCTCGCTCCGCGCTCTTGATCTTGATCTTGATCTTGATCTTGATCTTGATCTTCGCGACTTCAGGAGGCCGAACGCAGGCCTTGCGGAGGGAGGTGACGGGCATGGAT
>NZ_JBIVIF010000081.1:0-10601 GCF_044749595.1 Pseudomonas sp. NPDC089392 | reverse complement strand
GGGTGGGGCGATGTCTCCCACGGTCTGTACTGCTGTGAACAGTCAGAATCGGCTTTTTCGTCCCACCACCCCTTCAAGTATCACCATACAAGCGGGTTTACCCGCGAAGAGGCCGGTACAGGTGATTACATCAACTTATCCACCCCAACCCACCCGCCATCAAACTCACCCATGGCATCCAGCACCGCCTCGCGGAAATACGCCAGCGATGCCCGATCGAACAGCAACTGCAGCGCCGGCCGCTGATCACTGCCCACATTCACCACAATCACATTGATCCGCGCCGCCGAGGTCTGCGCCACCGCCCCAACCGGAAACGCCTCGGCACGCAAATCCACCCCGCACAGCTTGGCCATCACCGCACTGGCATGCCCCCCCGACAACTGCAGCCAGGCATGGCTGTCCTGGCGCGGCAGCAGGTAATTGCGTTGGGCATCCTGCACCCACTCGGCCTCTTCGCCCGCCACCCTGGCCCCGTCATCGGCCAGGCTGCCCAGCAGCAGGTATTCGGTCTGCGACAACCGCGCTACCCAGCCACCCTCTTCCTGGCGCACGGCCTGGTTGGGTAACGACGGCAAACGGTAGCCACGTTTCTGCAGGTAGGCAGCGCTGTCACCGCCACGGAACCCAACCCGCGCCAACTCGGTCAGGTCAGTCAACGCACAGGTGTGCAACAGCTCAGCCCGCGGGCTGCGAGGAACAAACGCTTCGGCTTGCAAACTGGTCATGGCTCAGAGCTCCTGGCGCAGGTTGTCGGGGTCGTGGAACGGCAGTGGCACCACCTTGGCATTGACCATCACGCCGCCTTCCACGCGGATCGGGATGTGCATGCCGGGCGTGGCCTGGTGGGCGCCGGCATACGCCAGGCCGATGATCTGCCCCAGGGTTTGCGAATACTCGCAGGAGGTGACGTTGCCACTGATGTCTGGCCCATCCAGTACCAGGTGGCCTTCCAGTGGTTTTGGGCTGCCCTTGGGCAAGGTGAAACCGACCAGCTTGCGCTTGAGCGGCTGCGCTTCAAGAATTTCGATCGAACGCTTGCCGACAAAGAACGGCTTCTTGCGGCCAATGGCCCACTGCATGTCGATCTCTGCCGGGTGGGTCATGCCGTCGGTGTCCTGGCTGATGATCACATGGCCTTTTTCCAGGCGCAGCAGGCGCTGGGTCTCGACGCCAAACGGACGAATGCCCAACCCGGCGCCGGCCTGCATCAAGGCATCCCACAGGCGTTCAGCGTGGCGCGCCGGTACGTGTATTTCATAGCCCAGTTCACCGACAAAGCCGACCCGAAGGATGCGTGCCGCAATGCCAGCCACCTTGCCCTGGCGCACGCCGAGGTAAGGGAAGGCCTCGGCCTTCAGGTCCACGTCATCACACACCTTGGCCAGCACCTGGCGTGACAGCGGCCCGGCCAGGTTGACCGCGGCCAGCGCGGCAGTGACGTTGGTGATGTCCACGTCCAGGCGCCATTGCGCGTTCCACTTCAGCATCTGCTGGTAGATGCGGTCGACACCGCTGGTGGTGGCGCTCACGTAGAAGTGCTGCTCGCCCAGGCGGGCACAGACGCCATCGTCGATCACAACGCCATGCTCGTTGGTCATCAGCGCGTAACGGGTGCGACCGATGGCCAGTTTGGCGAAGCCGAAGGTATACAGGCGCTCCAGCAGCTCAGCGGAATCCGGCCCGCGTACATCGAGGCCGCCGAGGGTGGAGACGTCGATCAGGCCGACTTTCTCGCGCACATGGCGGGCCTCTTCCTGCATGCAGCGCTCGCGGTCCTCAGGCTTGCCGTAATAGGCCGGGCGCTGCCAGATACCGGCAGGCATCATTTTCGCCCCAGCTTGCACGTGGCGACGGTGCATTGGCGTTTGCCGGTACGGGTCGAAGGCGCGGCCAGCGACATGCGCCAGCTTTTCTGCCTGGAAGGGGGGGCGGGCGGTGGTCACCCCGGTTTCGCTGATGCTGCGGCCAGTAGCATGGGCCACCAGGCGCGCGGTAGGCAGCGCCGAGTGGCGACCCTGGGACGGGCCCATGCCGACCGTGGAAAAGCGCTTGACCAACTGCACGTCGCGGTAGCCGCTACGGGTGGCGTTGACGATGTCGCGCACTTGCAGGTCTTCGTCGAAGTCGACGAAATCCTTGCCTTTGGGGTGGGGGAAGATCGGCCACGGGAAGTTGACCTTGGCTTCGGCGCTGAACACTGGCAGCGCCGGTGCTTCAAGGCCCAGCGCTGCCACTGCTTCGGCAGCCCCGCGTGTGGCGTCGGCCAGCACGTTGGCCAGCGCGTGACGGCCATTCACGGAACCGGCGATATCCAGCCCGGCCGGCAGGTTGCTGATGGCAAACTCATCGCGGTTGACGTCATAGGCCAGCTTGCCGCCGGCCTGGCACAGCAACTGGTACACCGGCATGTAGCCCGCCGACATGCACAGCAGGTCACAGGCCAGGCGCAGGCCATGCGGGCCGACCTTGCCCTGGCCGGTGATCGGACGAATGTCCACGCCACTGACATGGCGCATGCCGGCATCGTGCAGCGCCTCGTACACGGTGCTGCCCAGGTGCACGGGGATATCGCGGCGCTTCAGTTCGGCGGCCAGCGCCGCATCGGCCGGCGCGGCACGCATGTCGACCACCGCCGCCACGGCCACGCCTTGCTCCTGCAAATCGAGCGCGGCCAGGTAGCCGTCATCGTGGCCGGTCAGGATTACCGCGCGCTGGCCTGGCTTGACCGCGTAAAGCTTCATCAGCCGCTGGGCGGCGCTGGTCAGGATTACGCCCGGCAGGTCGTTGTTGCGGAACACCACCGGCTGGTCGAACGAACCGGCCGCCACCACGCAGCGGTTGGCGCGCACCTTGTACAGGCGCTTGTGCTGAATCACCGGCAGGTAGTTGTCGGTGAACCAGCCGTTGCAGGTGGCCTCCAACAATACCTGGATGTTCGGGTGGCCCTCGACGGCAGCCAGCAGCTCCTGGCGCAGGCTGGCGCCACGGGTGCCGGCAATGTCGAAGCGGGCGTAGGTGAGCGAGCCGCCCAGTACGGGCTGCTGCTCGATCAGCAACACCTTGGCCCCGGCATTGGCTGCGTCCAGCGCCGCACGCAGGCCCGCCGGGCCGGCGCCGATAACGGCCACATCAACAAACAGATAAGCCTTGTCGTAGTACTGCGGCTTGAAGCCGAGGTCGAGCACGCCCAGGCCAGCCTTCTTGCGGATCAGCGGCTCCCACACCTTCCACATGCCCTTGGGCTTGTAGAACGAGCGGTAATAGAAGCCCACCGGCATGAAGCGTGAGAACTTGCCCAGGTAGGCATCGCGGTCGTGCTCCAGGCTGCCGTTGAAGTTCTGCCCCTCGGCCACCTGGCCATCACGAGCAGCCTCCAGGTCGGCCAGCACATTGGGCTCGTCCGGCAGTTGCACCAGGGTGTTGGCATCCTGCCCGGCCATGCTCAGTGGGCCGCGTGGGCGGTGGTACTTGAACGAGCGCGACAGCAACCAGCGGCCGTTGCCGAGCAGGACACTGGCGATGGTGTCACCGGCAAAACCCGAACAGGCCTGGCCGTCGAACTGGAAACGCAGGGGCCGCTCGCGGTCGATCAGCAGGCCCATGGGCGCGGGGAGGCGAGTGTGGCTGTTCATCCGGCAATCTCCGGTGTGGCGGTTGGGGCAAAGTCGACGCGGCGGTCGAACAGCTCTTTGGGGTCGAAGGTGCGCAGCACCTGGTCACTGACGGTGTGGCGCTCGGCCAGGAACCAGTAGCTGGAGGCGTTGTGCAGCCACCACTCCAGCACTACCCCGGCCAGGTTGTCGCTGTTGAACACATAGTCGGCCCATTCGATGTCGCTGCAGTTGGCCGGGTCGGGCATGTGCTTGAATTCGCCGCCGTAGGTGAACTCGCTGATGTTGCGCGGGCCGTTCAAGGGGCAGGTCAGGATCTTCATCGTCGTGTGCTCCTAGTGGCTGGCCGCGGTGGCGCCCATTTCGTTGACTTGCTGGAAGCGGCTGAAGCGCTCCAGGGCGAATGGCGCGATCAGCTCGGGTACCTTGCCGCCGCTGGCGACCAGCTCGGCCATGGTCTTGCCGCAGATTGGGGTGGCCTTGAAGCCCCAGGTGCCCCAGCCGGCGTCCAGGTAATAGTTGTCGACCGGCGACAGGCCCATGATCGGGCTGTAGTCCGGGGTCATGTCGGTCATCCCGGCCCACTGGCGCATCAGCTTGGCGTTGGCCATGAACGGGAACATCTCGATGGCGTGGGCCAGCAGGCTTTCCTTAAGGTCGAGGGTGGAGCGGGTGTTGTACAGCGGGTAAGGGTCGGAGCCGCCGCCGAAGACAATCTCGCCACGGCTGGTCTGCTGCACGTAGCAGTGCAGTGCCGACGAGCTCACCAGCGGGTCGAGGAACGGTTTGAACGGCTGGGTAACCATGGCCTGCAGCGGGTAGGTATGGATCGGCGCACGGATGCCGGCCTTGGCCATCAGCAGCGAGCTGGCTCCGGCCACCGCCTGCACCACGCAGCCGCATTGCACGGTGCCGCGGTTGGTCTTCACCGCTTCGATGCGGCCATTGCGAATCAGCAGGTCCTGCACTTCGGTCAGCTGGTGGATTTCCACACCGCGCTTGGCCGCCTGCTTGGCGTAGCCCCAGGCTACCGCGTCGTGGCGCGCGGTGGCGCCGTCGATATGCCACAGGCCGGCCAGCACCGGCAGGTGGCCGGGGTCCAGGTTCAGGCTGGGCACCAGCTCGCGGATCTGCTGGCGGTCGATCATTTCGGTACGGCCACCGAAGTGCTTGTTGACCTCGGCGCGCTGGCGGAAGGCGCGCACAGTGGCGTCGGTGTGCGCCAGGGTCAGTTGGCCGCGCTCGGAGTACATGATGTTGAAGTCGAACTCGTTCGACAGGTTCTGGAACATGCGCACCGATTCAGCGTAGAAGCGCACGCCTTCGGAGGTCAGGTAGTTGGAGCGGATCACCGCCGTGTTACGCGCGGTATTGCCGCCACCCAGGTAGGCCTTTTCCAGCACGGCGACGTTGGTTACGCCGTGGTACTTGGCCAGGTAGTAGGCGATGGCCAGGCCGTGGCCGCCGGCGCCGATGATCACCACGTCATAGCGCGGCTTGAGTTCGCACGGTGGCGGCAAGTCGACCTCCACCGGGTAGTCGGCGCTCAGGCCGTATTTCAGCAGGGCGAAAGGCATGCGGTGCGCTCCTGGTGGGCGGCCTGTTGCTGCAGGTCGAGGGCGAGCAAAGTGTTTTTCATCAGGTAGGCGATGGTCATCGGGCCGACGCCACCGGGCACCGGGGTGATACCGGCCACCTGGGGCAAGGCGGCGGCGAAGTCGACATCGCCGACCAGGCGGCTGTGGCCGCCCTCATCGATGCGGTTGATGCCGACGTCGATCACCACTGCGCCGGGCTTGAGCCAGTCGGCACCAATCAGTCGAGGCTTGCCCACCGCGGCTACCAGAATGTCGGCCTGGCGGCACAGCGCCGGCAGGTCTTGGCTGCGCGAGTGCACCAAGGTCACTGTGCAATCAGCCTGCAGCAGCAGCGCCGCCATAGGTTTGCCGACGATGTTCGAACGGCCGACCACCACGGCATGCTTGCCACGCAGCTCGCCACAGGCATCCCGCAGCAGGCGCATGCATCCGCTGGGCGTGCATGGGGTGAGCACGTCGCGGCCTTGGGCCAGGCCGCCGACGTTCTCGCTGTGGAAACCGTCCACGTCCTTGAGCGGGTTGATGGCCTGCAACACGCGATGCTCGTCGATGTGATTGGGCAAAGGTAGTTGCACCAGGATGCCGTTGACCTCTGTATCGCGGTTCAGGCGCTCGATCAGGGTCAGCAGTTCGGTCTGGGTGGTGTCGGCGGGCAGGCGACGTTCCAGCGAGCGGATACCCACTTCTTCGGCGCGCAGCACTTTGTTGCGCACGTACACCTGGCTGGCGGCATCGGCGCCTACCAGCACCACGGCCAGGCCCGGTTGCACACCGCCTTCGCGCAGCTGTTGCACTTGTTCGCGCACCTCGGCCAGCACCCGCGCCGCCGTGGCCTTGCCGTCGATCAACTTGACGCTGGGAATGGCGTTCATTTGAAGATCACCGTGCGGTCGTGGTTAAGGAACACCCGGTGTTCGAGGTGGTACTTCACGGCGCGGGACAAGGCGATGGTCTCGGTGTCGCGGCCGATGGCCACCAGGTCGTCCGGGGCGTAGGCGTGGTCCACGCGCTGCACTTCCTGCTCGATGATCGGCCCTTCGTCGAGGTCGCTGGTCACGTAGTGGGCGGTGGCGCCAATCAGCTTGACCCCGCGCTGGTAGGCCTGGTGATAAGGTTTGGCGCCCTTGAAACCAGGCAGGAACGAGTGGTGGATATTGATCGCCCGGCCCGACAGTTGGCGGCACAGGTCGTCAGAGAGGATCTGCATGTAGCGCGCCAGCACCACCAGTTCGGTGCCGGTGTCCTCGACGATGCGCAGCAGCGCGGCTTCCTGTTCTGCCTTGGTTTCCTTCGTGACCGGCAGGTAGACAAAGCGGATGCCCTGGCGCTCGGCCATCGGGCGCAGGTCGAGGTGGTTGGAGACCACGGCGGTGATCTGCATGTCCAGCTCGCCCTTGGCATGCCGGTACAGCAGGTCGGACAGGCAGTGGTCGAACTTGCTCACCATCAGCAGCACGCGCATCGGCCGGGCGCTGCTGTGCAGGCTCCACTGCATGTCGAAGCGCTGGGCGACATCGCTGAAGCCGGCTTCCAGCTGCGGCGTGTCACCCGTGGTACCGGTGTTGTAGCGGAACACCGCGCGCATGAAAAAGCGCCCGTTGTCCTCGTCGTCGAACTGCGCCATCTCGCTGATGTAGCAACCGTGCTCGGCCAGGTAGGTGGTCACCGCCGCGACGATGCCGGACACGGCCGGGCAACTGACGCGCAGGATGAAGTGATCGGGAGCGGGGTGCATGTCGGATAGGCCTCGTGATGGAGTGGGGCAGGTCGGGCACAAGGGCAAAAGAGGCTTCGCGATAAGCGAAGGGGTGTTTCTTGATAGGAATATAAATTTCCTTTAGGCGATTTATAGGCGAAGTGAGGGGTGGCGGTCCAGAGCTTTATGAATTTTTTTATCCTGACAGGAAAGTTTTTTGCAGCCAGCGGGCTTTTGTAGGAGCGGCCTTGTGTCGCGAAAGGGCTGCACAGCAGCCCCAGCAATTTGTGCATCTGCGCTGAAACCCTAGGGCTGCTTCGCAGCCCTTTCGCGACACAAGGCCGCTCCTACAGGTCCGCGATAGGGCCGCTACAGGCTGAAGCAAAAACTGGCTATGCTTGCTCCATGACCAGCTCTCCACCTTTGCGCCAACCTTGCCCCCCTGGCGCCTGCATTTGTGGCCGCGAACACCTGGCCGACCACCCGCAGACAGCCCAGCGCATCCTCCTGCTGACCCGCCAGGAAGAAAAACGCCTGCTCGAACGCCTGGAAAACCTCAAGGACCTGGAAGACCTGCAGCGCCTGCAGCAACGCCTGTACGAAAACCTCGGCATCCGCGTGCACATTGCCCCTGGCTTCAACGAAGTACGGACCATGCGCGGCATCGTCATCGAACTGGACGACCAGCCCGGGCTGTGCCGCAAGACCCGGCAATCTATCCCGGCGGCTATCCGGCGGGGGCTGGAGCGTAATCCGCAGGTGGCCTTCCGGCTGCTTGATACCCACGACCTGTTGCGGGATGCCTGATGGCAGCCCCGTCTCGATCCCTGGAGCGGCCTACTAATTTTTTCGTCATACCCTACGTCTACTTGAAAGCCCCCCTGCGCCAAGCCCGCAGCGGCACTCATCATTCAAGGAGACAGGCAATGACTTCCGTTTTCGACCGCGACGATATCCAGTTCCAGGTAGTGGTCAACCACGAAGAGCAGTACTCGATCTGGCCCGACTACAAAGCCATCCCCAACGGCTGGCGTGCGGTAGGCAAAAGCGGCCTGAAGAAGGACTGCCTGGCTTACATCGATGAAGTCTGGACCGACATGCGCCCGCTGAGCCTGCGCCAGAAAATGGCTGAAGCCGCCGCCCAGTGACCGCGCTGAACCTGCTGTGCCTGCCGTACTCCGGTGCCAGCGCCATGGTCTACAGCCGCTGGCGGCGCAAGCTGCCGGCGTGGTTGCAGGTACGCCCGGTCGAGCTGCCCGGGCGCGGTGCGCGTATGGCCGAGCCACTGCACACCGACATGCAGGCGCTGGCCCGGCAACTGGCCAACGAGCAGCGCCTGGCGGCCAGTGCGCCGTACGCGTTGCTCGGCCACAGCCTGGGCGCATTACTGGCTTTCGAATTGGCCCACGAGCTGCAAGCGCTGGGCTGCCAGGCGCCGCTGGCGTTGTTCGCCTGCGGTACGGCGGCACCGACCCGGCGCGAGGATTACGATGGCAAGAACTGGCGCGAGCCTAAAAGCGACGCCGAACTGATCAGCGAGTTGCGCGAGCTTCAGGGCACGCCCGAGGAAGTGCTGGCCAATGCCGAGTTGATGAGCCTCACCCTGCCGACCCTGCGCGCCGATTTTCTGCTGTGCGGTACCTACGCCTACCGTCAGCGGCCGGCCCTGAAGTGCCCGCTGCATGTGCTGGGTGGCACCGATGACCGGGCCAACGATGAACAACTGCAGGCCTGGGGTAAAGAAACCCATGGCAAGTTTTCGCTGCAGATGTTCCCCGGTGGCCACTTCTTCATCCATGAACATGAAGACCGCGTGCTCGACGCACTGACCGCATCGCTGCAACCGCTGCGGCTGACAGCCTGATTGACGTCACCGCTTGCCTGGGGGAGGCTAGGGCTTTACCCAGGCAAGGGGCAGACAATGCTGATTGATCCACACAAGGCCACGCTGCTGGTCGTCGACATCCAGGAAAAACTCATCGGCGCCATGAGCGACCCCGAAGGTACTCGGGCGCAGGCCCGCTGGCTGCTGGCGGCGACTGCCGAGCTGGAGCTGCCGACGGTGATTTCCGAGCAGTACCCCAAGGGCCTTGGCCATACCCTGGCGGAGCTGCTGGCCGCCACACCGGCCGCCGAGGTGGTGGAGAAAAGCCATTTTTCCTGCGTGGCCGCCGAGTGCCTGCCGCCCAGCTTGATGGCGCGTGAGCAAGTGATCGTCTGCGGTATGGAAACCCACGTCTGCGTGCTGCAGACCGTGCTTGGCCTGCTGGCGTTGGGCAAGCAGGTGTTCGTGGTCGAGGATGCCTGCGACAGCCGCACCCCGGCGAGCAAGGCAGCGGGGCTGGCGCGCATGCGAGCCGGCGGGGCGCAGGTGGTGACCCGCGAGATGGTGCTGTTCGAACTGATGGGTAGTGCCGGCCACCCGCTGTTCCGCCACATCAGCAAAACCTACCTGGTCGGTGAACAGCCCTGAACGGCCGGTTACTGGCTGCCGGGTTGATGGCCCTGGCGCTGCTGCAAGGCTGCGCCGGGCGCCGTGAAGAAGCACCCGAAGCGGACCCGGCCAAGGTCCGCGCGCAACTGCTGCGGCTGTTGCCCACCCAGACAAAGGACCGTGAGGGCTGGGCACGCGACATCCAGGTGGCGTTCGCCGCTCAGCGCATTGCCGCCAGCAAAAGCAACCTGTGCGCGGTGCTGGCGGTGACCGAGCAGGAATCGACCTTCAACGCCGACCCGCAGGTGCCCAACCTGGGGCGCATTGCCCGCGAGGAAATCGACCGCCGCGCCGCGCGCCTGCATATCCCCAAGCTGCTGGTCGACGGTGCACTGAAGGCACCTTCGGGCAACGGCCAGAGCTACCAGCAGCGCTTGCAGGCGGTGCGCAGCGAGAAACAGCTGAGCGAACTGTACGACGAAGTCATTGCCGGGGTGCCCATGGGCAAGACCCTGCTCGGCGGGCTCAACCCGGTGCACACCGGCGGGCCGATGCAGGTCAGCATCGACTTCGCCGAAAAGCATGCGCAGGATTACCCCTATAGCCGCAATGGCAGCATCCGCCAGGAAGTGTTCACCCGGCGCGGCGGCATGTACTTTGGTATCGCTCACCTGTTGGGCTATCCGGTCAGCTACGACCGCAAGCTGTACCGCTTTGCCGATTTCAACGCCGGTTGGTACGCCAGCCGCAACGCGGCGTTCCAGGCGGCACTGAGCAAGGCGACGGGGGTGAAGCTGGCGCTGGACGGCGACCTGGTGGCGCCTGGGGCGATCATGCCGGGTACCACCGAACTGGCCGCGCGCAAGCTGGGGGGGAAGCTTGGGTTGCGTAATCCGCAGATTCGCAGCCAACTGGAGGAGGGCGACAGTTTGGCGTTCGAGGACAGCAAGCTGTACAGCGGGGTGTTTGCCCTGGCCGATGCTGCAGCTGGCAAACCGGTGCCACGGGCGGTGTTGCCGGGGATTGAGCTGAAGAGCCCGAAGATCACCCGCAAGCTGACCACGGCGTGGTTTGCCGGGCGGGTGGATGAGCGTTATAAGCGGTGCCTGAAGCGGTAACTTTCAGTCACCGGCTATGAGTACCTTGTAGGAGCGGCCTTGTGTCGCGATGGGCTGCGCAGCAGCCCCGGGGATTTCGAGGTACATTTGGGGCTGCTGCGCAGCCCATCGCGACACAAGGCCGCTCCTACAGGGACCGCG
>NZ_JBIVIF010000080.1:0-11209 GCF_044749595.1 Pseudomonas sp. NPDC089392 | reverse complement strand
TGACCTCACAGGACTGACTGGCCCGAAACAGACAGTGGGAGCGGCCTTGTGCCGCGAAGCGCCGCGCGGGCGGCGCTCGATCTAACAGGCAACCAAGATCCCAAGGCAAGCCCCCGTCAGCCCTTACCGCTTAACTGACTGGCATTAGGACAAGCCCGCTCCCACAGCGCCCCCCCCGAATTCAACGCGGTGCGCTGACATCCGTTTGCCCGCTAGCCAGCAACGCCCCTCGAACAAACCCACTGCGCACCTGCCGCTCGACAAAATCCCCCACATACGCCGCCGCCTGCTCGCGCCCACGCGGCACCGCCATGGCCTGGCGGATGGCGGTGAATGCGCCATCCAGCACGCGGTAGCGCGGGTCGGCATCGGCCACTTTCTGCAACGGCTGGCGCACACCAGCCGCCGCATCCAGGCCTTGCTCGATGAACAGGTCGACGGCACCTGCCGACGTATCGGCGCGTACCAGCTCAGCGTGTTCAAGGGTGCGGCTGAGGTACAGGTCGTAGGCCGCCCCCTTGCCCACGGCCAGGCGCAAACCACTGCGGTCCAGCTGCCCGACCTGCTGGAACGGCGCGTCGCGGTTGACCAGGTAGGTGCCTTCGATCAGTACGTAGGGTTCGCTGAAGGCGATCTGTGCTTCGCGCACCGGCTCGATGGCGAGGAAGGCCAGGTTCCAGGCACCCTCCTCCAGCGCGGCGAACACCTTGCCGGCGGCGTCGAAGGTACGCATCTGCAGGGTGACACCCAGCTCTTCGGCCAGGGCCTTGGCCAAGGCCACCGATACCCCTTGGGGTTCGCCATCCGGGCCGCGCTGGGCGAGGACCGGGTTGCCGAGGTTGATGGCGACCGGGAGGATGCCGTTGGGGGCGAGTTCGGCCAGGAGTGCTGGGGGGGTTGCGATGGACATTGAGTTCTCCGTTGTCTGGGCGGGCCTCTTCGCGGCGGTTCGACGCCTCGATGAACCCGCTCCTACAAAGACCGCATAGATCTTGTAGGAGCGGGTTTACCCGCGAATGGGGCTCACCAGATTGGCAAGGTGTAGGTCACGATCAGGCGGTTCTCGTCGGCCCCGCGGGCGAAGCTGGAGCGGTAGGCCGCGTTACGCCAGCGAATGCCGACGTTCTTCAAGGGCCCGGCCTGGATCACGTAGGCGATATCGGTGTTGCGCTCCCATTCACGCCCTTCTTGTGCCGAGGTCGCGGCATTGGCGTGGTCGCCCTTGACGTAGCGGGTCATGAAGCTCAGCCCCGGGATGCCCAGCGCTACAAAGTCATAGTCGTAACGCAACTGCCACGAGCGCTCGCCCGGCTCGGCAAAGTCGTTGATCTGGATGTAGTTGGTCAGGTAGGGGTCGGTACCATTGAGGAACGGCATCGAGGTATCGCCATTCATCTTCTGCAAGCCCAGGCCCAAGGCATGGCCGCCCAGGCTGTAGGTGAACATGCCACTCAGCGCCCCGCTGTCGATCGCCCCCCCGCGAGCCTTGCCGGCATCGTCACTGAGCATGTAGCGCAGGTCGCTCTTGAGCTTGCCTGGGCCTACGTTCCACACGTAGTTGAGGCCGAAGAAGCTCTGCCGGTACACGTCCTGCAGCTCGGCGTACTGGTAGCTGATACCCAGTTGCTTGCTGATGGCGTAGTCGGCGCCGCCGATCCAGTAGTCATCCCCTTCCACCGCCCCGGCAAAGCGCCGGTTCTTGTTGTTCAGGGTGATCTTGGTAGCGTTGGTCGAATCGCGGTCGGTCATGCGGTTGAAGCGCGCACCGGTGAAGGTCAGGCCGTCGATCTCCTTGACCGTCAGCAAGCCGCCCTCGAAGGTTTGCGGCAGGATGCGGCCGGTGTTGGCCTGTACGGTCGGCAGTTTCGGGATCAGCGTGCCGTACTTGAGTTCACTGGCAGACACCTTGATTTTGGCCGTAAGGCCCAGGCGGCTGAACTCGTCGGCGGCGCGGCCATCGTCGTGCACCGGCAGCAGTCCGGAGCCTGCGCGGTCGGGGCTGGAATCGAGCTTGAGGCCGAGCATGCCCAGGGCGTCCAGGCCGAAGCCAACGGCGCCTGGGGTGTAGCCGGAACGCAGGTCGAGCAGGAAGCCTTGGGCCCACTCCTCGCGCTTGGACTGGCCGGCACCGTCGCGGAAGTCGCGGTTGAAATAGTAGTTCTGCAGCGTCAGGTTGGCCTTGCTGTCTTTGATGAAGCCTTCGGCGCTGACGGTGCTGGCGGCCAGGCAGGGAGACAGGGTTAGCAGGGTACGCAGGATGTTTTTGTTGTTGTACATCGGCGGTTCCGTTTTTTTGTTGGGAATGCTGGGGCCGCTACGCGGCCCTATCGCGACGCAAGGCCGCTCCTACAGGTTCGGTGTTGTTTTTGGGGGTAGGATTGGGCTGCGCAGCAGCCCCAGGGGACTAATGGGCGGAGGCAGTCATCGGCTGCCCCGGCTCCTTGTTGGCAACCCGCATCAGCAAGGTCATCAGGAACGCCAGCAGCAGCAAGGCGCTGAGGAACAGCAACCCGGTCGCCGCACTGCCGGTCTCGCCCTTGACCACACCAATCAGCGACGGCCCGGCAAAGCCGCCGAGGTTGCCGATGGAGTTGATCACCGCAATCGACACTGCAGCGGTGGCACGGTCGAGGAACAGCGTGGGCAGCGCCCAGAACGGTGACTTGAAGCTGTACAGGCCGGTCAGCGCCACACAGATCATCGCCATCGAGGCCACCGGGCTCGGCAGCATGGCCGCGCCCATCAGGCCCAGCGCAGCCACTGCCAACGGGATCGCAGAGTGCAGCTTGCGCTCGTTGCGCCGGTCGGAGCTGCGCGACCACACCACCATCAGGATGGTCGCGACGATGTACGGCAGCATGGCGATCAGGCCGATCTGGGTGTGGGTCAGGCTGCTGCTGAAGCCCTTGATGATCTGCGGCATCCAGTAGCCGACACCCAGGCTGCCGCACTGGTACACGAAGTAGATGAACGCCAGGTACAGCACCTTGGGGTTGACCATGGTCTTGAACACGCTCAGGCGTTTCACGTTCTTGCGGCTCTGGCGGTCGCGCTCAAGCTCGGCGATCAGCCAGTCTTTCTCTGCCTGGGTCAGCCACTTGGCCTGCTCGGGCTTGTCGGTCAGGAACAGGAAGCAGGCCACGCCGAGGAACACCGCCGGCACGCCTTCGAGGAACAGCATCCAGCGCCAGCCGCTCCAGTCCAGCCACTTGATGTTGTCCATGATCCAGGTGGAAAGCGGCGCACCGATGATGTAGCTGACCGGGATCGCCGCGGTGAACAGCGCCACGGTGGTGGCCAGCTCCTTGGAGCGGAACCAGTAGGTCAGGTAGACGATCACCCCCGGGAAAAACCCGGCCTCGGCGACACCCAGGAAGAAGCGCAGCACATACAGCTGGTTGGCGGTCTGGGCGAAGGCGGTAGCGGCGGCGATGGCGCCCCAGGTCACCAGGATGCGGGCGATCCACACCCGTGCCCCGTACTTGTTGAGCATGACGTTGCTGGGTACTTCGAACAGGAAGTAACCGATGAAGAAGATGCCCGAGATGAAGCCGAAGGCTTCACTGGTCAGGGCCAGCTCCTTGTTCATTTCCAGCGCCGCATAGCCGATGTTGGCGCGGTCCAGGTACGAGACGATGTAAAGCAGGAACATGAAAGGAATGATGCGCAGGGTGACCTTGCGGACCGTGGCCTGTTCATCGACAGTCTTGTTGTTGTTCATGGCAACCTCACTGTGGTGCAGGCCAGGGCCTGCCCCTTGTCATTGTTATACGTGCAGCCCGGTTCAGGCAGAAAAAACCATGCAGACCGGACTGCCGGTCGAAACCGCAAAGCCCGTCTTGCTCAAGCGTCCGTGCTGCGCATCGACTGCCAGGGCAACGATGCTGTCGCTGTCTTCGTTGAGGGCGAAGACAAAGCGCTGGTTGGGGGTAAGGGCGAAAAAGCGTGGCGTGCTGCCGCCGCTCGGCGCCACATCGACCAGCGTCAGCAGGCCGCTGTGCCGGTCGATGGCAAACACCGCGATGCTGTCGTAGCCACGGTTGGAGGCGTAGAGAAAACGCCCGCTGCGGTCCACTTCAATTTCCGCGGCGCGGCTGTTGCCGGTGTAGGTCGAGGGCAGTGACGACAACACCTGCAGCGGCTGCAGCGCTCCTCTCTGGGCATCGAAGCGGTAGCTGGTGACAGTGGAATCCAGCTCGTTGATGGCAAAGGCATACGGCGCGTTGGGGTGCAGCGCGATATGCCGTGGGCCGGCGCCCTCGCGGCTGGCCACGAAAGGTTGCTGGGCCGGGTACAACTTGCCGTTGTCGAAGCGGAAGCTGAATACCCGGTCCAGGCCTTTGTCCGGCACCAGCACGAACTGGCCCGAGGCATCGAACGGGTTGAAGTGCGGCTTGGCGAACGGCTGCTCGACCCGGTGCGGCCCGACCGGGCCTTCCAGTTGCAGCAGTTGGCTGACCGCGCCCAGGCGGCCATCGGCCTGCACCTCCAGCACCGCCAGGGTGCCGCTGATATGGTTGGACACCACCATGTGGCGCTCGCTCGGGTCCAGCGCCAGGTGCACCGGGTTACGCCCTTCGCAGCTGACGGTGTTGAGCAGGGTCAGGCTGCCATCGCTGCGCTCGACGCTGAACGCGCTGACTTCGCTGCAATCGCCATGCACGCTGTACAAGCGGTCACCGGCACGGTTCAGGGCCAGGAACGACGGGTTGACCAGGTCACCAACAACCTGCACGCGCTCCAGGGTGCCCGCCTGCTGGTCCACCTGGTAGACCGTGATGCCGTCACCCCGGGCATTGCGCTCGCGGGTGGTGCGCGAACCGACATAGGCAAACATTGGGTAGATCTCCCGTAAGTGGATGGGTACTGGCCGTTCTTGCGGCAGCAGCGCCCCGCACGGTGGCCATCACGGCCACCGCCTTGAGTCATTGCGGTGGGCAGGGTCAGCCGCGGGTGCGCTTGACCACTTTGCGAATCACGTAGGGCAGTACCCCGCCGTTGACCAGGTAGCGGATTTCCTGCAGCGAATCGATGCGGGCGATCAGCTCGGCCTCGTCGCGGCGGCCATCCTCGCGCTGCACCAGCAGGCGGATGCGGTTCTCGCCCACGGTCAGCTCGTCCAGGCCAACGAAGTCAAAGCGCTCGCTGCCGTCCAGCTGCAAGTCATCAACGCTCTCGCTTTCCTTGAACAGCAGCGGCAGCACGCCCATGCCGATCAGGTTGCTGCGGTGGATGCGCTCGATGCTGCGCGCCACGACCGCACGCACGCCCAGCAGGGCCTGGGCCTTGGCCGCCCAGTCGCGGCTGGAACCGGCGCCGTAGTTGATCCCGGCGAACACCACCATCGGCGTACCGGCGTAGCTTTGTGCCGCGTCGTACAGCGGCAGGCACTGGCTGTGGTCGGCGTTCCAGGCCCAGGCACCCGGGCCTGGCTGCTGCTCGCCGAGCAGGTGGTTGCGCACCGACTTGTTGGTGAACGCGCCGCGCAGCATCACTTCGTGGTTGCTGCGGCGGGTGGAGTACTGGTTGAGGTCCTGCGGGTCCTCGCCACGCGCCAGCAGCCATTCGCCGGCCTGGCTGTTGGCGGGGATCGCGCCAGCAGGGGAAATATGATCAGTGGTGACGTTGTCGCCCAGCACCATCAACGGCCGCGCACCCTGGATCGCCAGGCTGGCCTTCGGTTCGGCCTGAATGTCAGCCAGGTACTGCGGGCGGCGCAGGTAGGTCGAGCGCGCATCCCACGGGAACTGCACGCTGCCCTCGGCCGACAGCGCCTGCCAATGGTGAGTGCCGTCCCACACGGTGGCCAGGCGTTGCTGGAAGAACTCCGGCTTGACCACCCGGGCGGCCAGGGCAGTGACTTCCTCGTCGCTGGGCATCAGGTCATGCAGGTGCACCGGATTGCCGGCGCTGTCTTGCCCGAGTGCTTCGCAGGTGAGGTCGATCTCGACGGTACCGGCGATGGCGAAGGCCACGCAAAGGGCCGGCGATGCCAGGTAGCCAGCAGGCACCTTGGGGTTCACCCGGCCTTCGAAGTTGCGGTTGCCCGACAGCACCACCACTCCCTTCAGGCCCTGGTCGGCAAAGGCTTCGACATGTTCTTCGAGCTTGCCGGAGTTGCCGATGCAGGTCATGCAGCCAAAGCCGGCCAGGTCGAAGCCCAGCGCGGAGAAGTCCTGCAGCAGGTCGGCCTCGGCCAGGTAGTCGGCCACCACCTGGGAACCTGGGGACAGCGAGGTCTTGACCCAGGGTTTGCGTTGCAGGCCCAGCCGGCGGGCGTTGCGCGCCAACAGGCCGGCCTGGATCATCTGCGCCGGGTTGGCGGTGTTGGTGCAGCTGGTGATCGCCGAAATTACCACGGCGCCATGGCTGATCGGCGTGCCAAAGGAGGGCTCGAAGAACTGTTCGGCCTTGGGCCCGGCAATCAGGTTGCCGCCACCCAGTACCTGCTCCTGGAACGAGGCACCCGAGTGCGATAGCGGTTGGCGCTGGTGCGGCTGGTACGGGCCGGCGACGCTCGGCTCGATGCTGGCCAGGTCCAGTTCGATCAGTTCATCGAACTGCGGCTCTGGCAGGTCGTCGCGCCGGTGCAGGTTTTGCGCATGCATGTAGCTGGCCGCTTGCAGGCACAGCTCCGGCGAACGGCCGGTGAGCTCGAGGTAGTCCAGGGTCTGGTCGTCAAACGGGAAGAACACCACGGTGGCGCCATATTCCGGTGCCATGTTCGACACCGTGCCGCGCGCCGCCCAGCTGAGCGTTGTAAGGCCGGGGCCGGTGAACTCGACGAATTTGCCTACCACCGAGCGCTGGCGCAGGATCTCGGCCACATGCAGCGACAGGTCGGTGGCGGTCACGCCGGGGCGCAACGCATTGGTAACGCGAAAACCGATCACCTGCGGGAAGTTGATCGGCACCGGCTCGCCGACCATCGCCGCCTGCCCTTCCAGGCCGCCGACACCCCAGCCCAGTACACCGATGGCGTTGATCATCGGCGTGTGGCTATCGGTGGCGACCATGTCGTCCGGGTGCAGCAGGCGCTGGCCGTCTTCGGTGCGGCTTTCCCACACCACCTTGGCCAGGGCTTCCATGTTCATCTGGTGGATGATGCCGGTGCCCGGTGGAATCACGCCAAAGTTGTCCAGGCTCTTTTGCGCCCATTTGATGAAGCGGTAGCGCTCGCTGTTGCGGCGGAAGTCGATGTCCAGGTTCTGCTCGACCGCTTCCGGCTCGGCATAACGCTCGACGATTACCGAGTGGTCGATGGTCAGCACCGCCGGGATCTGCGGGTTCATCGCCGCCGGGTCGCCACCCAGTTCGGCGACCACGTCACGCATGCCGGCGAAGTCGGCCAGCGCCGGCAGGCAGGTGGTGTCATGGAACATCAGGCGGTTGGGCTGGAACGGCACTTCGCAGTCCGGGCCCTGGCCCAGGGCGCGGGCCAGCACAGGCTGCAGCGCCTGTGGCGTGCAGCGGGCGACGTTCTCCAGCAGGATACGGATGGAAAACGGCAGGCGTTGCAGCTGGCTGGGGCTCAGCAGCTTCTTCAGGTCGACGTAGGCAAATTGCGCCTGGTCGATCTCCAGGGTGCTCATCAGGTCGCGGGCAGTCTCGGTCATGCTCGTATCGCTCGGTTTCTTGTCGTGTGCACAGGGCGCAGTCGGTACTCGGCGCTGTGGATGAGCCGATGGTAAAAGCAGCCTGGGCGGATGAAAATTGATCAATTACCACAGCAGCGTTCGCCAATTGCGAACGCTCGCCAATGCCTCTATTGCGCCAGTTTCAGGTGGTCGACAAAGGTCTTGAGGGTGGCCGAGGCGGCATCGAACTTGCGCAAAGCCAGCAGCAGCGTGCGCTGCGCCCAGGGCTCGTCGAGCGTCACGGCGTTGAGCTTGTGGCTGCGCAGGTACTGGTCGATGACGCTGCGCGGCAGCACCGCGACGCCGAGCCCGTTCGACACCATGCGGCACATGCAGTCGAAACTGCTGATGCGGATACGCAGCTTGAGCGCCTTGCCCAGCCGTTCGGCTTCGCTGGTAAGCAAGCTGTGCACCGAGCTTTCCAGGTGCGGGCCGACCATCTCGTGCTCCAGCACCTCGGCAAAGCGCACCCGCTGGTGGGCCGCCAGGGCATGCCCGGCAGGCACCACCAGGGTCAGTTCATCGTGCCGGTAGGGGAAGGTTTCCAGCCCCTGCGCCGGGGTTTGCGCGGCGATGATGCCCAGATCGGCACGTCCGTCAGCCACCGCCCGGACCACCGCCGAGCCCACCCGTTCTTCGATATCGAACTTGATCGCCGGGTACAACCGGGCAAAGCCGGCCAGGTCCTGTGGCAGAAACTGCGACAGCGCCGAAGTGATGGCATGGATGCGGATATGGCCCTTCACCCCGCTGGCGTAGCCGCTCAGCTCGGTATCCAGCTGGGCCATGGTCTGCTTGAGCTGGCGGGCGTAGAACAGCAGCGACTGGCCGGCCGGGGTCAGCTCCACGCCGCGGGCATTGCGCACCAGCAAGGGCGAGCCGATCTGTGCCTCCAGCTCGGTGATGCGCTTGCTGATGGCCGACACCGCCATATGCTTGATACGGCTGGCGCGGGTGAGGTTGCGCTCCTGGGCCACGGTGATGAACAGGTCCAGGCTGGTAAGGTCGTAACGCACGGCAAAATCCTGAAAGGCAAAAGCCGGGGCAGCCTGTGACCACCCCGGTGTTGAACGGCGCGGGTCAGCCAGCGCTCCATGGGAACAAGCCAAAGCCCATGGCCACGAACATGATCAGCATGCACAGCGCGAACGCCCATTTCAGCGTGTACTTCTGGTGGTCACTGAACTCTACCCCAGCCAGGCCACACAGCAAGTAGGTCGAGGCCACCAGCGGGCTCAGCAGGTGGATCGGCTGGCCGACCAGCGAGGCGCGGCCAATTTCGGCATGGGTGATGCCATACACCTCGGCGGCCTTGGCCAGCACCGGCAGTACCCCGTAGTAGAAGGCATCGTTGGACATGAAGAAGGTGCCCGGGATGCTCGCCAGCGCCGTGATCGGTGCCATGTACGGGCCCCAGCTGGCCGGCAGCATGTCGAGGAAGCTCCTGGACATGGCATCGACCATGCCGGTACCCGAAAGGATGCCCGCGAGAATGCCGGCGGCGAGGAAGATGGCGATCTGATTCAGCGCCGTCGGCGCGTGGGCGGAGATGCGCCGACGCTGGTCCTGCATGTGCGGGTAGTTGATCACCAGGGCAATCGAGAACGCGACCATGAACAGGATCGCCAGCGGCAGGATTTCCAGCACCAGGCCGGTCATCAGCGCGATGGTCAGGCCGGCATTCAGCCAGAACAGCTTGGGCCGGCGCAGTTCGGCGTTTTCTTCCGACAGCGAAGGCGTGGCCTCGTTGTCGGCATCGTCGAACACCGTGGCGGCCGCGCCCAGCGACTGCGGCAGGCGGCCCAGGCGCTGGCGTTCACGGGTACCGATGAACCAGGCCAGCAGCAGTACACCCAGGAAGCTGATGATCAGGGTCGGGATCAGCGGCAGGAACAGCTCGGCGGTTTCCACCTGCAGCGAGGCGGCGGCACGGGCCAGCGGCCCACCCCAGGGCAGCAGGTTGGTGACACTGGCGGCGAGGATCACCACACAGGTCAGCGCCAGCGGGTCCAGGCGCATGCGCTTGAACAGCGGCAACATGGCCGTGACGGTGATCATGTAGGTGGTCGAGCCGTCGCCGTCGAGCGACACCAGCCCCGCCAGCAGCGCGGCGAACACCACCGCTTTCATCGGGTCACCACCGATCAGCTGGATGAACTTCTTGATGATCGGGTCGAACAGGCCGGTATCGAACATCACACCGAAATAGAGGATGGCGAACATCACCATGATCGCGGTGGGTGCGACTTTGCGCAGGCCCTCGATCATCATGTCGCCCATGTCCGGCCCAAAGCCTGCGAACAGCGCGAACAGGATCGGTACCGTGGTCATTGCCACCAGCGGCGACAGGCGCTTGGTCATGATCAGCGCCATGAAGGTCACGATCATGCCGTATCCGAGAAATGACAGCATTTGTATCACCTTGACTTGAAATACAATTGTTTTTATGGGTCAGCGCCAGACAGGCGCATCAAGGTAGAGCGGCAGGCGTTCGGCCTGTGCCGTCAGCTCATGTGCAGGCCGCCATTGAGCGAGAAATCCGCCCCGTTTGCATAGCCCGATTCGTCGGATGCCAGCCAGGCGCAGATGGCGGCGATCTCGTCCGGGGTGCCCAGGCGGCGTGCGGGGATGTCCTGGATGATGCGGTCCATCACCGAGGCGCTGGTGACCGAGCGCAGTTTGGGGGTGGTGATGAAGCCGGGCGAAACGGTGTTCACCGTCACCCCACGTGCGCCCACTTCACGGGCCAGTGCACGGGTGAAGCCACGGATGGCCGACTTGGCGGTGGAATAGTTGACCTGGCCGACCTGGCCGATCTGTGCGTTGACCGAGGAAATGTTGATGACCCGGCCCCAGCCCCGCGCGACCATGTCGTCGATCACCTGGCGGGTGACGTTGAACAGGGAATTGAGGTTGGTATCGATGACCGTGCTCCAGTCACCCGGCTGCATGTCGCGGAATACCACGTTGATGGCGGTGCCGGCGTTGTTCACCAGGACATCCACCGGGCCGACTTCGCGCTTGATGCGGGCAAACGCCTCCTGGCACGAAGCCCAGTCGGCGACATTGCCTTCCGAAGCGATGAAGTTGAAGCCGCGCTGTTTCTGCTCGGCCAGCCAGGCGTCCTTGTGTGGCGATGCAGGGCCGCAGCCGACCACGACGGTGAAACCGTCCCGGGCCAGGCGCTGACAGATGGCAGTGCCAAGGCCGCCCATTCCCGCCGTGACATAGGCGATACGTTTGCTCATGGGTGTACTCCGTTTTGTTATTGTGGGGAGCATTGCTGGCCACCGGTGGCGGCGGTTGCTCATTACTTAACGCGAAGTCGAATTGTTTTGCAAGGCGACACAGTACAATTTTATTTATTTGCCCGACCAAAATTGGATTGCACATTAGAACTCAAATAGACAACAAACCTATGAAAGGAACTGTCTTGCATTGGTCCTGATGCCTGCGCGAGCTTTTGTAGGAGCGGCCTTGTGTCGCGAAAGGGCTGCGAAGCAGCCCCGGCAATTTGTGCATCTGCGCTGAAACCCTGGGGCTGCTTCGCAGCCCTTTCGCGACACAAGGCC
>NZ_JBIVIF010000079.1:0-12363 GCF_044749595.1 Pseudomonas sp. NPDC089392 | reverse complement strand
GGCGGTCGCGCGCGCCCGGCACAGGATGGACTGGCCCGAAACAAACGTAGGAGCGGCTTTAGCCGCGAAGCGCCGCGCGGGCGGCGCTCGATCTCACAGGCACCAGAAATCTCCAGCCAGGCACCACCCAACCCCACGCTGTATCGGCCCACCCCATTTTTTCTTTATTCAAACATTCAATTTAAAATTCAGCCTCTGTGAAATCCGCCGCAACATGGCGTTTTTGACATCTGCCGCCCACTGCTTCAGAGTTCGCGCTTTTTTCTGTCGCAATGA
This sequence comes from Pseudomonas sp. NPDC089392, assembly GCF_044749595.1. Lineage (NCBI taxonomy): Bacteria > Pseudomonadati > Pseudomonadota > Gammaproteobacteria > Pseudomonadales > Pseudomonadaceae > Pseudomonas > Pseudomonas sp. NPDC089392. The sequence continues at coordinate 12,087 of NZ_JBIVIF010000079.1, read as the reverse complement.
GGTAAGCCAACCATGAATGCAGTGATCGCCGCGGTCGGCATCATGCTGATACTCAGCCTGTCCCGTGTGCACGTGGTCATCGCCCTGATCATCGGGGCCCTGGTCGGTGGCTTGGTCGGCGGCCTGGGTATCGAAGGCACGCTCAAGGCCTTCAACGGCGGCCTGGGCGGCGGGGCTACGGTGGCGTTGTCTTACGCACTGCTCGGCGCCTTTGCCGTGGCCATCGCCAAGTCTGGCCTGGCGCATGCCCTGGCCGACCGCGCCCTGGCCATGATCGACCGCCAGGGCCATGCCAATGGCGGCAAGGTCAAATGGCTGATGATCGGCCTGATGCTGGTGGTGGCCGTGTCGTCGCAGAACATCCTGCCCATCCACATCGCCTTCATCCCGTTGCTGGTGCCGCCGCTGCTGTACGTGCTGACCCGCCTGCGCATCGACCGCCGGCTGATCGCCTGCGTGATCACCTTTGGCCTGATCACCCCGTACATGTTCCTGCCGGTGGGTTTCGGCAACATCTTCCTCAACGAGATCCTGCTGGCCAACGTTGCCCGCGCCGGTGTCGACGTGAGCGGTGTCAACGTCACCCACGCCATGGCCATCCCGGCCGCCGGCATGCTCGTCGGCCTGTTGCTGGCGGTGTTCATCAGCTACCGCAAGAAGCGTGACTACGACCTGGCGCGCATCGAGCAGGTGGAACAGGTGAGCGTGCAGTACAACCCGCTGACCCTGATGGTGGCCGGGTTGGCAATCGCCGCAGCGTTCATCGTCCAGCTGTTGCTTGACTCGATGATCATCGGCGCCATGGTCGGCTTCCTGATCTTCTCGCTGTCGGGCATCGTCAAGTGGAAGGACACCGACGATCTGTTCACCGAAGGCATGAAGATGATGGCCATGATCGGCTTCATCATGATTGCCGCGTCCGGTTTTGCCGACGTGATGAAGGCCACCGGTGAAGTGAAGAGCCTGGTGGAAACCTCGGCGCAGTGGATCGACCACAGCAAGGGCATCGGTGCCTTGCTGATGCTGTTGGTGGGCCTGCTGGTGACCATGGGTATCGGCTCGTCGTTCTCCACCGTGCCGATCCTGGCGGCGATCTTCGTGCCGCTGTGCGTGCAACTGGGCTTCGATCCGCTGGCCACGGTGTGCATCGTCGGTACTGCCGGCGCCCTGGGCGATGCGGGTTCGCCTGCTTCGGACTCGACCCTGGGCCCGACCTCGGGCCTGAACGTGGATGGCCAGCACCACCACATCTGGGACACCGTGGTGCCAACCTTCATCCACTACAACCTGCCGCTGCTGGCGTTCGGCTGGTTGGCGGCGATGACCTTGTAAGGCGGGAAGGGCGTCAGCCCTTATCGGGCGGCGGCGAGATGCGGTTGAGCACGGTGCTGCCGTCCTTGCTGCGGGTCAGGTAGACCGGCAGCACCTTGGGCAGGTTGTTGACCAGGCGCCCGACTTCTCGGGTGTTGTAGATGCCGCTGATGCGGATGCGCCCGGTGCTGGCGTCGGCCAGCAGCAGCGGTGCGTCGAGGTAGCGGTTGATCACCGGCAGCGCCTGTTCCAGGCTCAGGTTGTCGAGCACCAGCTTGCCGCTGCGCCAGGCCAGGCTGTTGCCGTAGTCATCGCTCTGTTCCAGTTGCGGCTCGAAGTCGCCCTTGTGATAGCTGGCTTGCATGCCAGGGCCGAGGCGGTAGCCGCCGGCACTGCCGTCGCTGGACACCAGCACCGAACCTTCCACCAGGGTGACCTTTACCTGGTCCTGGTACTTCCACACGTTGAACTGGGTGCCGGTAACCCGGGTCTGGCCACGGCCGGCATGCACGATGAACGGGTGGCTGCTGTCGTGCTGCACCTTGAAGAACGCCTCGCCACGCTTGAGGGTGACCTGGCGCTGGTCCTTGTAGTTAAGGAAGGTGAGCTCGGTGTTGAGGTTGAGCTGCACCGTGCTGCCGTCGCTCAACTGCACGGTCTGCATGCGGTCAGCGGCTTCGAAGTGCTGGTAATGATTGGGCAGCCAGCCCTGTTCCCAGCCCACCCAGCCGGCCAGCGGCATCACCGCCAGTGCGATGGCCGCAGCCGACGCCAGCGGCCGCCAGTTACGCGGCCGTGCGACGTGTTTGACCGGCGGGTTGAAGTCGATGACGGTGGCGTTGCGTGGCAGCAGGTCGGCGGTTTGCCAGATTTCCAGCATGGCCTGGTATTCCTCGGCATGCCGCGGGTCGGCCGCCAGCCAGCGGGCGAAGGCCTCGCGCTCGGCCGCTGTGCAATCTTCGGCGTGCAGGCGCATGCACCAATGCGCGGCGGCGTCGGTGATGGCATCGTCTGGGCTGGGATTGAGGCGGTCGTGGTTCATTGCGGCTCCGGGTTTTGCGCATTCTACCCTTGCTAGAGGGCCCCCGAGAACCGGCGTAATGGCGAATGACTATCATTTGTGCCGGTTTTTCGTCGGATTTGCAATGGTTTTTCGGCGTTTGAGAACCTTTCGCGCAAGCATTTGCAAGCAGAGATCGTAGGGGGCTGCTTTGCAGCCCATCCGACCGGTCCGGCGCCCCGGCAAGGCCGCTCCTACAGAGACCGCGCCGCCCGCGAGGCTGTTGCGATCCCCTGTAGGAGCGGCCTTGTGTCGCGAAGGGGCGCAAAGCGCCCCCAGCGGTCCATCAGAACTGCGCCGCCTCCAGCCCATAAAGGCTGCCACTACCCGCCCGAATACTGGCCTCAAGCCCCAACCCCCGCGGCAACACCCGCTGGAAGTAGAACTCCGCACACGCCAGCTTGGCCCCGTAAAACGCTACATCCTCATCACGCCTGGCCAACGCCACCGCCGCCATCCGCGACCACATATAGGCATACGCGGTCAGCCCGAACAGCTGCAGGTACTCCACCGCCACCGCGCTGACCAGGTTGGCATCCTCGCCAGCCCGCGCCCGCAGCCAGGCGCTGGTAGCTTCCAACCGCGCCAGGCTGGCCTGCAAGGCTTCGCGATGCAACGGCGCATCCACGCTGAACGCCCGCACCTCGGCGGCAAAACTGGCCAACGCCTGGCCGCCGTCGGCCAGCACCTTGCGCCCGAGCAGGTCGAGGGCCTGGATGCCATTGGTGCCTTCATAGATCTGCGCAATGCGCACATCACGCACCCGCTGCTCCTGGCCCCATTCGCGGATGTAGCCATGGCCGCCATGCACCTGCTGGCCGAGCACACAGCTTTCCAGGCCGTTGTCGGTGAAGAATGCCTTGGCCACCGGCGTCAGCAGTGCCACCAGGCGCTGGGCGTGCTCGCGCTCGCCCGCGTCTGTGGCGTAACGTGCCAGGTCCAGCTGTTGGCCGACATAGGCCGCAAATGCCCGGCCACCTTCAGTGAGGGTGCGCATGGTCAGCAGCATGCGCCGCACATCACCGTGGTGGATGATCGGGTCGGCAGCCTTGTCCTGCGCCTGTGGGCCCGTGGCGGCGCGGCTTTGCAGGCGCTCGTTGGCATAGCGGGCAGCGCTCTGGTACGAGGCTTCGGCACAGCCGATGCCCTGGATGCCGATGGACAGGCGCTCGTAGTTCATCATGGTGAACATGGCCGCCAGGCCCTTGTTCGGCTCGCCGACCAGGTAACCCACGGCACCATCAAAGTTCATCACGCAGGTGGCCGAGGCCTTGATGCCCATCTTGTGTTCGATCGAGCCGCAATGGGCGGCGTTGCGTGCACCCAGGCGGCCATCGGCCTCGACCAGGTACTTGGGCACCAGGAACAGCGAGATGCCCTTTGCGCCGGTGGGTGCGTGCGGCAGTTTGGCCAGCACCAGGTGGACGATGTTCTCGGTCAGGTCCTGCTCGCCGCCGGTGATGAAAATCTTGCTGCCGCTGATGCGATAGCTACCGTCAGCCTGGGGTTCGGCGCGGCTGCGGATCAGCCCCAGGTCGGTGCCGGCATGGGGTTCGGTCAGGCACATGGTGCCGGCCCAACGGCCTTCGTACAGCGGTGGCAGGTAGGTGGCCTTGAGCGTTTCGCTGGCGTGGGCATCGATGGCCAGGCAACTGCCGGCGCTCAGCGCCGAATACAGGCTGAAGCTGCAGTCGGCGGCGTAGAGCATTTCTTCGAACAGCACGCCGAGCATCTTCGGCATGCCCATGCCGCCATGTGCAGGGTTGCCGCCCAGGCCGACCCAGCCGCCTTCGCGGTAGGTGTGCCAGGCTTCGCGGAAGCCTTCGGGGGTGGTGACCTGGCCTGCGTCGAAGCGCACGCCTTGTTCGTCACCATTGCGGCTGAGCGGGGCAATCAGCTGGCCGGTGACCTTGGCGGCTTCTTCGAGGATGGCGTCGGCGGTGTCGGCGTCGATGCGCTCGGCCAGGGCGGGCAGGCGGGCCCATAGGGCAGGGGCGTTGAACACGTCATGCAGGACGAAGCGCATGTCGCGCAGGGGGGCGGAGTAGAAGGTCATTGTTGGCTCTTGAAAGGGAGAAATCAGGATAGGCCCTTTCGCGGGTGAACCCGCTCCCACAGGAACAGCACAGGGCTCAGATTCTGTGCAATCCCTGTGGGAGCGGGTTTACCCGCGAAAGGGCCGCTAGGGGATCACAGGGCTTTGGCCCGGTCGCGCAGCACGTACTTCTGGATCTTGCCGGTGGAGGTCTTGGGCAGCTCGCCGAACACCACGGTCTTGGGCACCTTGAACCCGGCCAGGTGCTCGCGGCACCAACTGGTGATTTCGGCTTCGCGGGTGTCCTCACGCCCTGGTTTGAGGGCAACGAAGGCACACGGGGTTTCCCCCCATTTCTCGTCCGGGCGCGCCACCACGGCGGCCTCCAGCACCGCCGGGTGCTTGTACAGGGCGTCTTCGACCTCGATGGTGGAAATGTTCTCTCCGCCAGAAATGATGATGTCCTTGAGCCGGTCCTTGATCTCGACGTAGCCGTCGGTATGCCACACGGCCAGGTCGCCAGTGTGGAACCAGCCGCCACGGAAGGCTTCGGCGGTGGCTTCGGGGTTTTTCAGGTAGCCCTTCATCACCGTGTTGCCACGCATGAAGATCTCGCCCAGGGTATTGCCGTCGCGTGGCACCGGCTGGAGGGTTTGCGGGTCGGCGACCATCAGGCCATCGAGGGTCGGGTAACGCACACCCTGGCGGGACTTGATGCGTGCGCGTTCTTCCAGCGAAAGCTCGTCCCACTCGTCATGCCAGGCACATACGGTCACCGGGCCGTAGACTTCAGTCAGGCCGTAGGTGTGGGTCACCTGGATGCCCATCTCTTCCACGGCGCCGATGACTTTGGCCGGTGGCGCAGCACCGGCGACCATGGCCTGCACCGGGTGCTCGATGGCCGCCTTGGCCGCCTCGGGCATGTTGACCAGGGCGTTGAGCACGATCGGCGCGCCGCACAGGTGGCTGACCCGGTGTTCGCGGATCAGGGTCAGGATTTTCTGTGGGTCGACCCGGCGCAGGAATACGTGGGTACCGGCCAGGGCGGTGATGGTCCAGGGGTAGCACCAGCCGTTGCAGTGGAACATCGGCAGGGTCCACAGGTACACCGGGCGGTGGCCCATGGCCCAGGTCATCTGGTTGCCCAAGGCGTTCAGGTAGGCGCCGCGGTGGTGGTAGACCACGCCCTTGGGGTTGCCGGTGGTGCCTGAGGTGTAGTTGAGCGAGATTGCCTGCCACTCGTCATCGGGCCATTCCCAGGCAAATTCCGGGTCGCCTTCGGCAAGGAAAGCCTCATAGTCCAGTGCACTGACCGCCCGGCCTTCGCCGTATTCCGGGTCATCCACATCCACCACCAAGGGCGGGTGTTCCAGCAAGGTCAGGGCAGCCTCGATGACGCTGTGGAACTCGCGGTCGGTAATCAGCACCTTGGCCTCGCCATGCTGCAGCATGAAGGCAATGGCTTCGGCGTCCAGGCGCACGTTCAGGGTGTTGAGCACGGCACCGGTCATGGGCACACCAAAATGCGCTTCAAGCATGGCCGGAATATTGGGCAGCATCACTGCCACGGTGTCTCCACGGCCGATGCCGCGGCCCACCAGGGCGCTGGCCAGGCGTCGGCAGCGTTGGTAGGTTTCTTGCCAGTTGCGGCGGATGGCACCGTGGATCACTGCGGGGTAGTTGCCATACACGGCGGCGGTGCGCTCGATGAAGCTCAGCGGGGTAAGGGCGACATGGTTGACGGCAGCGGGCATCAGGCCCTGGGCATAGATCGACATGCGGTAATCCTGTAGGGGAGGCAGGCGCAGCCTGTGCGCTTGACCCCCGGTGGCTGATTGTTAGCTCTGTTCAGGGTGCAGGGAGGCGGACGGTGTACCGCTCCCTCTGTCGCAGTTTTACGCGAGTCGCTATGGTAGTAGGAATATCGACTATAGCAATATAGTAAAACTACTATAACAACGAGCCGCCCACTGTGGACCAGACTACTTACCCCTTGCTCGCCAAGGACCCACAACCCAGCCTGTTGCTGGCTGCCGACGCCAAGCCGCTGGCGCTCAACCCGGCGTTGCAGGCCTGGGTCGATGCTGGCCCGGCACTGGCCAACTGGCTGCCGGCCAACTGCGCCGCGCTGGTGCGCGCCTGCCTGCGCCAGCATCGGGCGATTGCCGATGTCGAGGTACAGGTTGGCGAGCGCATCGTGCTGTGGACGTTCATTCCGGATGACCAGGGCCAGCAGGTGCTCGGGCGCTGCCGTGACGCCAGCGCAGAGCGCCACGGCGCACGCGAGGCCAGCCGGGCCCGGCGCCTGTACCGGCTGATCATCGAAAACACCACCGACCTGATCTCCCGGCACAGCCCCGATGGTCGCTTTCTCGACGCTTCGCCGGCAGCATTCCGCCTGCTTGGCCTGTGGCCCGAGCAACTGCGCGGCATGGCCGTGCACACCCTGCTGCACCCGCGCGAGCGCCGCCAGGTGCTGCGCCAGGCCGCCGCAGCGCTGGACCAGGACGGCTACCACACCATGACCTGCCGGGTGCGCCAGGCTGCTGGCGGCTACCGCTGGTTCGAAATCGCCAGCCGGGCCATCCGCGAGACCTACACCGGCGCGGTGGTAGAGGTGGTCAGCGTGTCCCGCGACATCACCTTGCGCATCGAGGCCCAGGAGAGCCTGGCGCACAGTGCCCGTTTGGCGACCCTGGGCGAGCTGGCCTCCGGCATCGCCCACGAGATCAACCAGCCATTGGCTGCGGTGGTCAACTACGCCAACGCCAGCCAACGTTACCTGCAAGGCCTGGACCGCGACCCACAGGCCCGCGAGCGGGTAGGGCAGGGCCTGCAGCGCATCAGCGAACAGGCCACCCATGCCGCCGAAGTCATCCGCCGCCTGCGCGCCTTCCTGCGCAAAGGGCCACGCCGCCTGCAAGCGCTGGAAGTGGCCGAGGTGGCCGGCGAAGCCATGCGCCTGTGCGCCTGGGAAGCCGCGCGCGACCAGGTGGCCGTCGAGCTGCGCCTGAGTGCGCAGTTGCCCTTGGTGTACGCCGATCGGGTACTTCTGGAGCAAGTGCTGCTCAACCTGTTGCGCAATGCCATCGACGCCAACCGCGAGCAGCATGGCGAGCGGCCGTCACGTATCCTGCTTGGCGCCGTGCGCGATGGCGACGGTGTACTGGTCGAGGTGGCCGACCAGGGCCCGGGTGTGGCGCCCGAGCGCCTGGATGAAATCTTCACACCGTTCACCACCAGCAAGGCCGACGGCCTGGGCCTGGGTTTGAGCATGAGCCGCAGCCTGATCGAGGGCTTTGGCGGCAGCCTGTGGGCGCGGGCCGGTGACAACGGCGGTTTGGTGCTGTGCTGCCGGCTGGCGGTCAGCAGGGGATAAGGGGGAGTAGTGGTGCAAGCGAAAGTGTATGTGGTGGATGACGACCAGGGTATGCGCGATTCGACGGTCTGGCTGCTGCAATCGGTGGGCTTGCAGGCCTTGCCGTTCGCCAGCGGGCAGGCGTTTCTCGACGCCTGCGTCGACGATGGGCCGGCTTGCGTGCTGCTGGATGTGCGCATGCCGGGGCTGGGTGGGATGGCGGTGCAACAGGCGATGCGCGAGCGGGGGCTGGCACTGCCGGTGATCTTCGTCAGCGGCCATGCCGATGTGCCGATCGTGGTGCGGGCGTTCAAGGCTGGCGCCTGCGACTTCATCGAAAAGCCCTACAACGACCAGTTGCTGCTGGACAGCGTACAAGCCGCGCTGGAGCACGCCGGGCGGGCGCGCCAGGGCGACCAGGCGCTGGCCCAGGTACAGGCGCGCATCGACAGCCTGACGCCGCGTGAGCGAGATGTGTTCGTGCCGCTGGCGCAAGGGCTGAACAACCGCGAGATTGCCGAGCAGTTGGGCATCAGCGTGAAGACCGTCGACCTGTACCGGGGGCGGGTGATGAAGCGGTTGCAGGCCGCCAGCCTGGCGGAACTGGTGGGCATGGCCATTGCCTGTGGGGCAGTCGAGGCGTTGGGCCTGCGAGCGCTTTAACTGCGACTGGCGCGGTCCATGTGGGAGCGGGTTCACCCGCGAAAGGGCCGGTACAGGCAACCAGGGGCTATCGTCGACCAGTGTAGCCTCAGTTGACCTTGTGTCAGGGCTGCTGGCCTCTTCGCGGGTAAACCCGCTCCCACAGAGGCTTGGGCAAGTTTCCAAAGGGGCATCATGGCAGGTGCCAGAAGCGCCAGATCATGAAATTTTCCATAGCAAGCTAATCAAAGCTTTGACATTCACTGCCTAGGCAGTAATATTTTTACACAATTACCCGAGCAGTCGCCGATGGCCCATTTCTCCCCCGAAAACTTCCAGACCTGCGCCATCGGCATGCTGCTTGGCCGCGCGGCGATCCTCAAGGACCGCATTCTCGACTGGCACCTCGAATCAGAGGGCGTCACCGCTGCGCAGTTCAAGGTGCTGATTATCGTCACCCAGTACCAGGTGGATACCCCGGCCGAGCTGTGCCGTTACCTGGGCCTGGACAGCGGTTCGATGACCCGCATGCTCGACCGCCTCGAGCAGAAGGAGCTGATCGTACGCAACCGCTGCGCCGACGACCGCCGCCAGGTGCGCCTGGCCCTTACGGCAGACGGCCAGCGCCTGGCCGACCGCCTGCCGGAAATCGGTGCTGCCGCCATGAACGAGTTGTGCGGCGTGCTGGCACCTGAAGAGCTCAAGACCCTGGAAGGCCTGCTGGCCAAGGTCCTGCTCGGTGCCGGCGACCCGTTGACGATCCGCCGCTTCGGCGATCGTTGAACCCTGTCACGAATTATCCAAGGTATTGTCATGGCCACTCCCGCAGACACCCCGACTCTCTCCGCCACGCCCGAGCCGTCTCGCAAACGCAAGGCCTGGCTGCTTGGCCTGCTGTTGCTGCTGATCCTTGCCGGCGTTGGCGCCTGGGCCTGGTTCAGCCTGGTCGGGCGCTGGCACGAAAGCACCGACGATGCCTACGTCAACGGCAACGTGGTGGAGATCACCCCGCTGGTCACCGGCACGGTCACCAGCATCGGTGCCGATGACGGCGACCTGGTTCACGCCGGCCAGGTGTTGCTGCAATTCGACCCGGCCGACAGCGAAGTGGCCTTGCAGTCCGCCGAAGCCAAGCTGGCGCGCAGCGTGCGCCAGGTGCGCGGGCTGTACAGCAACGTCGATTCGCTCAAGGCCCAGCTGGAAACGCGCCAGGCCGAACTGCGCAAGGCGCAGCAGGACTTCAACCGGCGCAAGGTGCTGGCCGACAGCGGCGCGATTGCAGCCGAAGAACTGTCCCATGCTCGTGATGACCTGAGCGTGGCCCAGGCCGCCGTCAACAGCGCGCGCCAGCAGCTCAGCACCAGCAGCGCGCTGGTGGATGACACCGTGGTGTCCTCGCACCCCGAGGTGATGGCCGCCGCCGCCGACCTGCGCCAGGCCTATCTCGATCACGCCCGCACCACCCTGGTGGCACCGGTCACTGGTTATGTCGCCAAGCGTACCGTGCAACTGGGCCAGCGCCTGCAGCCGGGCACCGCGACCATGGCGGTGATCCCGCTGGACCAGGTGTGGATCGACGCCAACTTCAAGGAAACCCAGCTGCGTGAAATGCGCATTGGCCAGCCGGTGGAAATCAGCGCTGACCTGTACGGCAGCGAGGTCAAGTACAGCGGCACGGTCGACAGCCTGGGTGCGGGCACCGGCAGCGCCTTCGCCCTGCTGCCGGCGCAGAACGCCACCGGCAACTGGATCAAGATTGTCCAGCGCGTGCCCGTACGTATTCACCTGAGCCCCGATCAGCTCAAGGACCACCCGCTGCGTATTGGCCTGTCAACCGTGGTGGAAGTCGACCTGCACGACCAGAGCGGCCCGGCCTTGGCCCAACAGCCACCGCAGCAGGCCAGCTACACCACCCAGGTGTATGACCGTCAACTGGTCGAGGCAGACGACCTGATCGCCCGGTTGATCCACGAAAACAGCGCAACCGGCAAGACGGCCCAGCGATGAGCAACAACGCCGCTGCCCAGTTCACGCCGCCGAGCCTGCTGCTGACCACCATCGGCCTGTCGCTGGCGACGTTCATGCAGGTGCTCGACACCACCATCGCCAACGTGGCCCTGCCGACCATCTCCGGCAACCTGGGGGTGAGCTACGAGCAGGGCACCTGGGTCATCACCTCGTTCGCGGTGAGTAACGCCATTGCCTTGCCGCTGACCGGTTGGTTGAGCCGGCGCTTTGGTGAGGTGAAGTTGTTCATCTGGGCCACGCTGCTGTTCGTGCTGGCTTCGTTCCTGTGCGGTATCGCCCAGTCGATGCCGGAGCTGGTCGGTTTTCGCGTGTTGCAGGGCGTGGTCGCCGGGCCGTTGTACCCGATGACCCAGACGCTGCTGATTGCGGTGTATCCCCCGGCGAAACGGGGGATGGCGCTGGCGCTGCTGGCAATGGTCACGGTGGTGGCGCCGATTGCCGGGCCGATTCTCGGTGGCTGGATCACTGACAGTTACAGCTGGCCATGGATTTTCTTCATCAACATACCGATCGGCCTGTTTGCCGCTGCCGTGGTGCGCCAGCAGATGCGTACGCGGCCGGTGGTCACCAGCCGCCAGCCGATGGACTACATCGGCCTGCTGACGCTGATTATCGGCGTCGGCGCCTTGCAGGTGGTGCTGGACAAAGGCAACGACCTGGACTGGTTCGAGTCGTCGTTCATCATCATTGGCAGCCTGATCTCGGTAGTGTTCCTGGCGGTGTTCGTGATCTGGGAACTGACCGACCGCCACCCGGTGGTCAACCTGCGTTTGTTCGTGCACCGTAACTTCCGCGTCGGCACCATTGTGTTGGTCGGGGGTTATGCAGGGTTCTTCGGCATCAACCTGATCCTGCCGCAATGGTTGCAGACACAGATGGGCTATACCGCCACTTGGGCGGGCCTGGCGGTGGCGCCAATCGGCTTGTTGCCGGTGATCATGTCGCCGTTCGTGGGCAAGTACGCGCACCGCTTCGACCTGCGGGTGCTGGCGGGGCTGGCGTTCCTGGCGATCGGTGCCAGCTGCTACATGCGTGCCGGGTTTACCAGCGAGGTGGACTTCCAGCATGTGGCCTTGGTGCAGTTGTTCATGGGCATTGGCGTGGCACTGTTCTTCATGCCGACCTTGAGCATTCTGCTGTCCGACCTGCCGCCGCACCAGATTGCCGATGGCTCGGGGCTGGCGACGTTCCTGCGTACATTGGGCGGGAGTTTTGCGGCGTCGTTGACGACGTGGATCTGGATTCGCCGGGCGGACCAGCACCATGCCTACTTGAGCGAGCACATCAGCCAGTTCGACCCGGTCACGCGGCACACGCTGGAGCAACTGGGTGGAGCAAACCCACAGAGTTACGCGAAATTGGAGCAGATACTCAACGGGCAGGCCTACATGATGTCGACGGTGGATTACTTCACCATGATGGCTTGGGTGTTTGCCGGGTTGATCCTGTTGGTGTGGTTTGCCAAGCCACCTTTTACTGCCAAGGCGGGGCCGGCATCGGCGGGGCATTGAGCTAAAGACTCTTGCTCTTGCTTCGGCTTTTGCTTCTAAGCGCGCGATAGTTCAGGCGCCGCAGATTGCGACTTCAGGAGGCCGAGCGAAGGGCTTGCGGAGGGAGGTGACGGGCATGGATGCCCGTCAAGCGCTGAGGCCC
>NZ_JBIVIF010000078.1:0-12749 GCF_044749595.1 Pseudomonas sp. NPDC089392 | reverse complement strand
CCTCACAGGCGTGACTGGCCCGAAACAGATGTAGGAGCAGCCTTGTGCTGCGAAGCGCCGCGCGGGCGGCGCTCGATCTCACAGGCGATAAAAATCTTGTGCCAAGCACCTGGCAGCCAAAATGCTTTATCAAAGCAGGCAAAAAAAAGACCCGGCAAAATTGCCGGGTCAATAACCGTGATTAGCCTGATGAGGAGATAATCTGAGAGTCCGAACCAGGGGCTCTTAGCTTATCCAACCAGTCTCGCGACCAGTTGTGATAATCATAACAATTCTCATTTAGGCGTCAATCCCCTTTTCATGATTATTTCGGATTTTTTTGCGTAGGGCTTTTCGCATCCAGTTGTTGGTTGAGCGCCTCTTTGCGCTCAAGTGGCAAATCGTTCCAGTGCATGTCCAGCAGGGCACCTTCAATCGCATACAACAGCACCTTCGATGCGCGGAACCCTCGAGTCTTTACGGCCTGATACGCACCCACCGCGCCCAGGCGGCGTAGATCCGATGCACTGTGGATGCCGGCTGCGTGCAGCCACTGCGCAGAGGTCTTGCCAAGGTTCTTCAGATGCTGCAATTCATCGTTCATCGAGCCTCCTTGCGATGGCTGAACGGGGATTGGGGATAAATCGCGAGCAGGTCAGAGAGGAGTGTAGCGGGGGTTAGGGAATACGCGGCTTTTTGCCATCGGGGGTGATGAGATGTCCTGAAGGCATTTGCGGGGCCTGTGCCGGCCTCTTCGCGGGTAAACCCGCTCCTACAGGGCAGAGGTACCTGTGTAGGAGCGGGTTTACCCGCGAAGAGGCCAGCGCAGGAGTACGCTGAGCTTACAGCCCTGGCAAACGCTGGCGAATCTGTTCGATCACCTGGTCCATGCTGCCAGCGTCCTGGGTATCAACACGGGTGCTCTGCACCAGCTCCTGCGCATCCAGCGCCTCACGGCTGGCCTGCTGGGCCTTGACCACTTCCAGGGTGGCATCCGAAGGGTCGTTGTTCACGGCCTGGCGCTGCTCCAGCCAGCTGGCGATGACCGCGTCTGGCGCATGGCAGTCGAGAATCAGGAACGGTACACCGGTCTGGCTGGCAACGTCTGCCGCCGCCTGGCGCTGCTCGCGCTTGAGGTAGGTGGCATCCAGCACCACCGGGAAACCGGCGTGCAGTACGGTTGCTGCCACTTCGTGCAGGCGCTGGTAAGTGGCTGCGCTGGCGTCCTGGTCATAAATGCCAGTGCTCAGCTGGCCGGCCTCAGCCTGCTGCTGTTCGCCGAACAGGCGCTTGCGCTCTACGTCCGAACGCACGCGCACTGCGCCCAAGGCCTCGACCATGCGCATGGCCACGTGGCTTTTGCCCACCGCCGATACGCCATGGGTGATGGCCAGCAGGCGCGACGGGATGGCGCTGTAGCTTTCTGCCAGGTTGGCGTAGTTGCGGTAGGTGCGCAGGGTGGTGGCGCGCTGCACGCCATCGGCATCCGCCGGCATGCTGAACAGCGCCACTTTGGCCCGCACCAGGGCGCGATAGGCCTTGTAGAAGTTGAGCAGCTCCAGGCCTTCGTAGTCGCCAGTCAGCTCCAGGTACTGGCTGATGAAGCGCCGGGCCAGGCATTTCAGGCCGCGGTCTTCCAGGTCCATGGCCAGGAAGCCGGTGTCGGCATAGACGTCGGTCAGGCGGAACGGTTCGTTGAACTCGATGCAGTCGAAGATCACCACCTTGTCATCAATCAGGGTGGCGTTGCCCAGGTGGATGTCACCGTGGCATTCACGGATAAAGCCATTGGCCTTGCGCTTCTCCAGCAGGCCATGCAGGCGCTCGAAGCTGCTGCGGGCCCAGGCCTGCAGGGCGTCGAGCTGCTGCAGGTCGGCCTTGTCGCTGAGGAACGGGCGAATCTGCTCGAAGTTCTGCTCCACCGGTGCCATCACGCTGTCTGGCGTACCCAGCGGGTGCTCCACCGGCACGCGTGGGGCCTGCAGGTGGAACTCGGCAATCTGCCGGGCCATCTGGTCGATGTGCGCGGCGTTAAGCTCGCCATTGGCCTGCAGGGTGTTGAGCATCTGCCCCTGGGGGAACTGGCGCATCTTCAGCACGTATTCGATGGCGTCGCCTTCGCCACCGATCTGCGGTGCATCGGCGCTACCGGTGATCGGCAACACTTCCAGATACAGGCCGTCGGTCAGGCGCTGGTTCAGGCGCAACTCTTCGTGACAGAAATGCTGGCGCTGATCCAGGCCAGTGAAGTCGAGGAAGCCGAAGTTCATCGGCTTCTTGATCTTGTAGGCGTACTCGCCGGTGAGCAGGACCCAGGAGATATGCGTCTCGATGAGCTGGAACCCATCCACAGGGTGAGGGTACAGGGCTGGGTTCTGCAACGCAGTGATAAGAGCTTGGCTCACGGCAAATCCTTCCGGGGCAGGGAATTTGAATGCGCCATTATGGTCAATGGTGCCGTCCCTGCCTACCGCCGGGGCGTCTGCCCAGCCTTTATAAAGTGCGTATAATCCGCCGCCATGACCCGAACCCGAAATCCCCGTACCCCTCAGAAACGCCCGACCGGCCGCTCTCGCGCCTGGCTGGGCTGGGCTTTGAAGCTCAGCCTGGTCGGCCTGGTGATCGTCGCCGGCTTCGCGGTTTACCTCGATGCCGTCGTCCAGGAGAAGTTCTCTGGCAAGCGCTGGACCATCCCGGCCAAGGTGTATGCCCGGCCGCTGGAGCTGTTCACCGGCCAGAAACTGAGCAAGAACGACTTCCTCACTGAACTCGATGCGCTCGGCTACCGGCGTGAAAGCGTGGCCAACGGCCCGGGTGCGGCGGCAGTCAGCGGCAATAACGTCGACCTCAATACCCGTGGCTTCCAGTTCTACGAGGGCATGGAGCCAGCGCAGTTCGTACGCGTGCGTTTCTCCGGCGATTACGTGGCGGGCCTCTCCGGTGCCAACGGCAAGGCGCTCGACGTGGTGCGCCTGGAGCCGCTGATGATCGGTGGCATCTACCCGAAAAACCTCGAAGACCGCATCCTGATCAAGATCGACCAGGTGCCCAAGAACCTGCTCGAAACCCTGGTGGCCACCGAAGACCGCGACTTCTACAGCCACTTTGGTGTGTCGCCCAAGTCCATCGCCCGGGCCATGTGGGTCAACACCTCGTCCGGCTCGATGCGCCAGGGTGGCAGTACGCTGACCCAGCAGCTGGTGAAAAACTTCTACCTCAGTAGCGAGCGCAGCCTCAGCCGCAAGCTGACCGAGGCGATGATGGCGATGCTGCTGGAACTGCACTACGACAAGCGCGAGATCCTTGAGGCCTACCTCAACGAAGTATTTGTCGGCCAGGATGGCCAACGTGCGGTGCACGGCTTCGGCCTGGCCAGCCAGTTCTTCTTCAGCCAGCCGCTGTCGGAGCTGAAACTGCACCAGATCGCCTTGCTGGTGGGCATGGTCAAGGGCCCGTCCTACTACAACCCGCGGCGTTACCCCGACCGCGCCCTGGCCCGCCGCAACCTGGTGCTCGACCTGGTGGCCGAGCAGGGCGTGGCCAGCCAGGCGGAAGTCGATGCGGCGAAGAAGATGCCGCTGGGCGTGACCAAGCGCGGCAGCCTGGCCGACAGCTCGTTCCCGGCCTTCCTCGACCTGGTCAAGCGTCAGCTGCGCCAGGACTACCGCGACGAAGACTTGACCGAAGAAGGCCTGCGCATCTTCACCAGTTTCGACCCGATCCTGCAGATGAAGGCCGAAACCTCGATGAGCGAGACCTTCAAGCGCCTGGCGGGCCGCAAGGGTGCTGACGAGGTTGAATCGGCCATGGTCGTGACCAACCCGGAAACTGGTGAAGTGCAGGCGCTGATCGGTAGCCGCCAGGCAGGCTTCGCCGGTTTCAATCGGGCCATCGACGCTGTGCGGCCGATTGGCTCGTTGGTCAAGCCGTCGGTGTACCTGACCGCGCTGGAGCAGCCGAGCAAGTACACCCTGACCAGCTGGGTGCAGGACGAACCGTTCTCGGTCAAAGGTGCCGACGGCCAGGTATGGCGCCCGCAAAACTATGACCGCCGCCCGCACGGTACCATCTACCTGTACCAGGGGCTGGCCAACTCCTACAACCTGTCGACCGCCAAGCTCGGCCTGGAAGTGGGCGTGCCGAACGTGATCAAGACCATCGGCCGGCTGGGGGTGAATGTCGACTGGCCAGCCTTCCCGGCCATGCTGCTGGGCGCCGGCGGCATGTCGCCGATGCAGGTCGCGACCATGTACCAGACTATTGCCAACGGCGGCTTCAACACGCCAATGCGCGGTATCCGCAGCGTGCTAACCGCCGAGGGTGAGCCACTAAAACGCTACCCGTTCCAGATCCAGCAAACCTTCGACCCAGGGGCTATCTACCTGGTGCAGAACGCCATGCAGCGCGTCATGCGCGAAGGTACTGGCCGCTCGGTGTACAACACCTTGCCGCGGTCACTGACCCTGGCGGGCAAGACCGGCACCAGTAACGATTCGCGCGACAGCTGGTTCTCCGGCTTCAGCCAGGACCTGCTG
The DNA here is from genome assembly GCF_044749595.1 of Pseudomonas sp. NPDC089392. Lineage (NCBI taxonomy): Bacteria > Pseudomonadati > Pseudomonadota > Gammaproteobacteria > Pseudomonadales > Pseudomonadaceae > Pseudomonas > Pseudomonas sp. NPDC089392. The sequence goes on along the minus strand of NZ_JBIVIF010000078.1, from coordinate 8,235 downwards.
GCGGTGGTGTGGATGGGCCGCGACGACAACGGTAAAACACCGTTTACCGGCGCCACCGGTGCCCTGCAGGTATGGACCAGCTTCATGAAAAAGGCCGACCCGCTACCACTGGACATGCCGCAGCCAGACAACGTGGTGCAGGCCTGGATCGACCCCTACAGTGGCCACGGGTCTGATGGCAGCTGTCCGGGAGCGGTGCAGATGCCGTATATTCGCGGCAGTGAACCGCCCGCCGGCGCGACCTGTGGCGGCGAGCAGAATCCCGCCGAGTCGGTCATGGACTGGGTCAAGGGCTGGATGAATTAAGCACAGGCTGCATTGATGAGGTGTGACGTGAACAAGTGGCTGTTTCCTGCCGTGACGGCGTTGGCTGTGCTCCAGGGGTGCTCCAGCGTCCCGCGCGGCAATATTCCGGTGGTCGACTCGAGCACCCGCGTGTCCAACAGCGAACGCGTGACGGCCAACCGCTCGGCGGGTGGCTATAACACGGGCACCGCGCAAGCGCAGACGCTGCCTGAAGACTCCGGCGTGACCGTGATGATCCCGCAGGGCGCTGGCGCTTCAAGCATCCAGACCTTCCCGGCGGGCAATGGCGCTGCGCCGATCAGCACTTCGCCGATTACCCCAGGGCCGATCACGCCTGGCCCGATTACTACGGGCCCGGTCAGTTCGGCGCCGGTGGCTACCAACCCCAACCCGATAGCCGACGAACCGTTCGACATCGCGGCGATGAACGGCACTTCGCAAAGCACCAGCGCGCCAACCGGTATTCCGCGCAACAGCGCCGCTACCGGTGGCCTGTCGGCCGATGAGCAACTGGACGGCCCGGTGCTGGCGCTGCTGACCACCGCCAAGACCCAGCAGGGCAGCGGTGACTTCAACGGTGCGGCTTCGAGCCTGGAGCGTGCCCAGCGCATTGCGCCGCGTGAGCCGCAGGTGCTGTACCGCCTGGCCCAGGTGCGCCTGTCGCAGGGTGACGCGCCGCAAGCCGAGCAGCTGGCGCGCCGCGCCCTGACTTACGCCAACGGCCGCCCGAGCCTGCAGGCCGAGCTTTGGAACACTATCGCCCAGGCCCGGGAAAAGCAGGGTGACAGCGCTGGCGCGGCATTGGCCCGGCAAAAGGCGCGGGTCAATTCGTGATGATCGAGCAACGTATTCTGGATATTGCCGACCACTTGCTGCTGATCGAGCGTGAACTGCAGGTACAAGGCTGGTGGGATGACGAGCCGCCGAGCGACGAGGCACTGGCCAGTACCGTGCCGTTCGCCGTCGATACCCTGCGTTTCGAGCAATGGCTGCAATGGATCTTCCTGCAGCGCATGAAGATCATCATCGAGCTGGGCCAGCCGCTGCCTAATGCCTCCAGCATCCTGGTCATGGCCGAAACGGTGTTTGTCGACCGACCGGAGCAAAGTCGTGAGCTGCGCCGCCTGTTGGCAGCATTTGACCAATTGATCGCTCCTTCCGCCTGATTTCTTCAGTTTTTCCTTCAAGGGCCGCAGTTTGTGGCCCTTTTTTGTGGAAATCTTATTAATTCTGCTGCTGAAGCGATTTTTAGTGGTGGCAGGAATTCATCTTGGGGAAAAATTGGCAATAATTTTTCTTGACTTGTGGCCGCCGAATCACAAGAATCCAACTTCCGCTGTAGAGGGACTGCCAGAAGCAGACCCGCTAAGCAGATCATGAGGTGCACACCCGCGCCGACCTGTTACACCCCGCAACGCGTTACCTCGCGCTGGGTGGGAAAACCCCGCAACACTCTGGGGTGCTCCCAATACTTGCTCAGTCAGTGCTGACGTTCGCTCATGCTCTGCTTGGCAGTAAACCTATTAAGACCCGCCCAGTGAGGGCGGTATTCTGGCGTTTTAGAGGTGAACAACGTGGAGCTTTTATCTGGCGCTGAGATGGTCGTCCGCTTTTTGCGTGACGAAGGCGTTAAGCACATCTACGGGTACCCTGGTGGTGCTCTCCTGCATGTTTACGACGCACTGTTCAAAGAACCGGAAGTGGAACACATCCTGGTTCGTCACGAGCAGGCGGCAACCCATATGGCGGACGGCTACGCCCGCGCCACCGGCAAAGCCGGTGTGGTGCTGGTAACCTCCGGCCCGGGCGCGACCAATGCCATTACCGGCATTGCCACCGCCTACATGGACTCGATTCCGATGGTCATCCTGTCCGGCCAGGTGCCTAGCACCATGGTGGGTACCGATGCCTTCCAGGAAACCGACATGATCGGTATCTCGCGGCCGATCGTGAAGCACAGCTTCATGATCAAGAACCCGACCGAGATCCCGGAAGTTCTGAAAAAAGCGTTCTACCTGGCGCAATCCGGTCGCCCAGGTCCAGTCGTGGTCGACATTCCAAAAGACATGACCAACCCGGCTGAAAAGTTCGAATACGTCTACCCGAAAAAGGTCAAGCTGCGCTCCTACAGCCCGGCGGTCCGTGGCCACTCCGGCCAGATCCGCAAGGCTGCAGAAATGCTGTTGGCGGCCAAGCGCCCGATCGTCTACGCCGGTGGTGGCGTGATCCTCGGCGGTGGCTCCGAAGCCCTGACCGAAATCGCCAAGTCGCTGAACCTGCCGGTCACCAATACCCTGATGGGTCTGGGTGGCTTCCCGGGTACCGACCGCCAGTTCCTCGGCATGCTCGGCATGCACGGCAGCTACACCGCCAACATGGCCATGCACAATGCTGACGTGATCTTCGCCGTCGGTGCGCGTTTCGACGACCGCGTGGTCAACGGGCCGGCCAAGTTCTGCCCGAACGCCAAGATCATCCATGTCGACATCGACCCGGCGTCGATCTCGAAAATGATCAAGGCCGACGTGCCAATCGTCGGCCCGGTCGACAGCGTGCTCAGCGAAATGCTCGGCATTCTCAAGGAAATCGGCGAGCAGCCTGACAAGGTGTCGCTGGATGCCTGGTGGAAGCAGATCGACGAGTGGCGTGGCAATGGCGAGCTGTTCCCTTACGACAAGGGCGACGGCAACGTCATCAAGCCGCAGAAAGTCATCGAGACCCTGTGCGAAGTGACCAATGGCGATGCCTTTGTCACCTCCGACGTCGGCCAGCACCAGATGTTTGCGGCGCAGTACTACCGCTTCAACAAGCCGAACCGCTGGATCAACTCCGGTGGCCTGGGCACCATGGGCTTCGGCTTCCCGGCGGCGATGGGCGTCAAGCTCAACTTCCCGGACCAGGACGTTGCCTGTGTGACCGGTGAAGGCAGCATCCAGATGAACATCCAGGAGCTGTCCACCTGCATGCAGTACGGCCTGCCGGTGAAGATCGTCAACCTGAACAACGGTGTGTTGGGCATGGTCCGCCAGTGGCAGGACATGGCCTACAACGGTCGTCACTCGCACTCGTACGTCGAGTCCTTGCCTGACTTCATCAAGCTGGCCGAGGCCTATGGCCATGTGGGTATCCGCATCACCAGCCTGAAGGACCTCAAGCCGAAGCTGGAAGAAGCGTTTGCGATGAAGGACCGCCTGGTGTTCATCGACATCGCGGTTGACCGCAGTGAGCACGTCTATCCGATGCAGATCAAGGATGGCTCGATGCGTGACATGTGGCTGAGCAAGACGGAGCGTACCTGATATGCGGCACATCATTTCCCTGCTGCTGGAAAACGAACCAGGTGCGTTGTCCCGAGTGGTCGGCCTGTTCTCCCAGCGCAACTACAACATTGAAAGCCTGACCGTGGCGCCGACCGAAGACCCGACCCTGTCGCGTCTGACGCTGACCACCGTTGGCCATGACGAAGTGATCGAACAGATCACCAAGAACCTGAACAAGCTGGTCGAAGTGGTCAAGCTTGTCGACCTGTCGGAAAGCGCTCACATCGAGCGTGAACTGATGCTGGTCAAGGTCAAGGCCACCGGTGCCCAGCGCGCCGAGATCAAGCGCACCACGGATATCTTCCGTGGCCAGATTGTCGACGTGACCGCCAGCGTGTACACCGTACAGCTGAGCGGTACCAGCGACAAACTGGACAGCTTCATCCAGGCGATCGGCACTGCATCGATTCTCGAAACCGTGCGCAGCGGCGTTACCGGCATTGCCCGTGGCGACAAAGTGCTCAGCATCTAAATTCAAAAATTAGCGATGGCTCCGCAGGGGCCGAGATATAACCAGGGGTATTTTCATGAAAGTTTTCTACGATAAAGACTGCGACCTTTCCATCATCCAGGGCAAGAAAGTCGCCATCATCGGTTACGGCTCCCAGGGCCACGCTCAGGCGTGCAACCTGAAGGACTCCGGTGTAGACGTTACCGTCGGTCTGCGTAAAGGTTCGGCTACCGTTGCCAAGGCTGAAGCCCACGGCCTGAAAGTTGCCGACGTTGCTACCGCTGTCGCTGCGGCTGACCTGGTGATGATCCTGACCCCGGACGAGTTCCAGGGCGCTCTGTACAAGAACGAAATCGAGCCGAACATCAAGAAGGGCGCTACCTTGGCCTTTTCCCACGGCTTCTCGATCCACTACAACCAGGTTGTTCCGCGTGCCGACCTCGACGTGATCATGATCGCGCCGAAGGCCCCGGGCCACACCGTTCGCTCCGAGTTCGTCAAAGGCGGCGGTATCCCTGACCTGATCGCTATCTACCAGGACGCTTCGGGCAACGCCAAGAACGTCGCCCTGTCCTACGCTGCTGGCGTTGGCGGCGGCCGTACCGGCATCATCGAAACCACCTTCAAGGACGAGACCGAAACCGACCTGTTCGGTGAGCAGGCCGTTCTGTGCGGCGGTACCGTCGAGCTGGTCAAAGCCGGTTTCGAAACCCTGGTTGAAGCTGGCTACGCGCCAGAAATGGCCTACTTCGAGTGCCTGCACGAGCTGAAACTGATCGTTGACCTCATGTACGAAGGCGGCATCGCCAACATGAACTACTCGATCTCCAACAACGCCGAATACGGTGAGTACGTCACCGGCCCAGAAGTCATCAACGAAGAATCCCGCAAGGCCATGCGCAACGCTCTGAAGCGCATCCAGGACGGCGAATACGCGAAGATGTTCATCTCCGAAGGTGCCACCAACTACCCATCGATGACCGCCAAGCGTCGTAACAACGCTTCGCACGGCATCGAAATCATCGGCGAGCAACTGCGCTCGATGATGCCTTGGATCTCGGCGAACAAAATCGTCGACAAAGCCAAGAACTAAGTAACATCGCAACATGAAAAACGCGGCTTCGGCCGCGTTTTTTCGTTCTGGCAGTCAGCTTCTGGTATAAAGCAGACCAGTGGCCTGCCGTCAGAACCTGTTTCGCGGGCCCGTGTCGAACATTTTCCATCCTGTTGCAAGGTACCCTCCATGAGCGAACGTCCCGAAGAGCCGAACAAGCCCTCCGACGCCGAAAGCCTGCTACCTGTCGATGAGCACGTTGAAGAAGGGCATGACGCCGAAGGCCGCAAGGTGCGCCACCGCGGCATCTACCTGCTGCCCAACCTGTTCACCACCGCCAACCTGTTTGCCGGCTTCTATTCCATCATCAGTTCGATGAGCGCGCAGAGCGCCCTGAGTGCCGGTGACCCGCGCGAGGCGAGCAAGTATTTCGCCTTTGCCGCCATCGCCATCTTCGTGGCCATGGTGCTCGACGGCCTGGATGGCCGTGTTGCGCGCATGACCAATACCCAGAGTGCCTTCGGTGCCGAGTACGACTCGCTGTCGGACATGGTCGCCTTCGGTGTGGCCCCGGCCTTGTTGGCCTTCGGCTGGGCGCTGGGTGACATGGGCAAGGTCGGCTGGATGGTCGCCTTCATCTATGTGGCCGGTGCGGCGCTGCGCCTGGCACGCTTCAACACCCAGGTCGGCACCGCCGACAAGCGCTACTTCATCGGCCTGGCCAGCCCGGCTGCTGCCGGTGTTGTCGCGGGCACCGTATGGGCGTTCAGCGACTACGGCATCCAGGGCTCCAAACTGTCGTTCCTGGTGGCGCTGCTGGTGGCTGCTGCCGGCATGCTGATGGTCAGCAACATCAAGTACAACAGCTTCAAGGAGCTCGATCTCAAAGGCCGCGTGCCGTTTGTGGCGATCCTTGCCGTGGTGCTGGTGTTTGCCGTGGTGTTCAGCGACCCGCCGCGCATTCTGCTGCTGATCTTCCTCGCCTATGCGGCATCGGGGCCGATCCAGTTCCTGCTCAAGGCTCGCCGGCGCAAAGCGTGAAAATCGCTTAATGCTGGAATAACCCTCCGGCTCCATAGTCTTACTGGTACATCCGTTATCCAGTGCTGTGGAGCCGTCCATGCTCATCAAGCTACCCAGGTCTTCCGAGTGCAAGGCGTCGGAGATCACCCCCGAAGGCATCTACCTTTCCCGTCGTACCCTGCTGGGTGGCTCCTTGGCCGGCTTGGCCTTGGGGGCGTTGCCCGGCATTGGCCATGCGGCCGAAGCTAGCCGTTACGCCGATGTCGAGGCGGGCAAGGCACCTGGCTGGTTCAGCGAAAAGCTTGCATCCACTCAATGGCAGGCAGTAACGGTAAAGGGTGAGGCGATCACGCCGTTCAAGGATGCCACCCACTACAACAACTTCTATGAGTTCGGGCCCGACAAGGGCGACCCGGCGGCCAATGGTGGCAGCCTGAAGACTGAGCCGTGGTCGATAGTGGTGGATGGTGAAGTAGGTAAGCCTGGGCGCTATGCGTTGGAAGACTTCGTCAAACCCTACCAGCTTGAAGAGCGCATTTATCGGCTGCGTTGCGTCGAGGCGTGGTCGATGGTCATTCCGTGGCTGGGGTTTCCTTTGGCGCAGGTGCTCAAGCAGGTCGAGCCGACTTCCAAGGCGCGTTATGTGCGCTTCGAGACGCTAAAGGATCCCGAGCACATGCCGGGGCAGCGTTCGGGTTTTGCCCTGATCGACTGGCCATATAGAGAAGGCTTGCGTCTGGATGAGGCGATGCACCCTTTGGCCATTCTGGCTGTTGGCATGTACGGGCGGGAGCTGGCTAACCAGAATGGAGCGCCTTTGCGGTTGGTGGTGCCGTGGAAGTATGGCTTCAAAAGCATCAAGTCGATCGTGCGCATCAGCCTGGTGGCCGAGCGGCCTGGTACTACCTGGGAAGGCTTGGCGCCGGATGAGTACGGCTTCTATGCCAATGTGAACCCGACTGTCGACCACCCGCGCTGGACGCAGGCGCGCGAGCGGCGCCTGCCCAGCGGGCTGTTCAGTCCCAATGTGCGGGAGACGCAGATGTTCAATGGCTATGCCGATGAAGTGGCGTCGCTGTATACCGGGCTCGACCTGCGGAAGAACTATTGATGCGTTACCCCTGGTTTCGTCTGGCCATCTTCGTGGTGGGGTGTCTGTTCCCCGCGTGGTGGTTGTATGAGGCGGCGATGGATCTGCTTGGGCCTGATCCCGGGAAGATCATGATGGATCGCCTGGGGCTTGGCGCACTGACCTTTCTGCTGGTTACCTTGAGCATGACGCCACTGCAGAAGCTGACGGGCTGGTCGGGCTGGGTCGTGGCGAGGCGGCAGCTGGGGTTGTGGGTGTTTGCCTATATCGTGCTGCACATCCTGGCCTACCTGTTCTTTATCCTGGGGCTGGATTGGGGGCAGCTGGCGGTAGAGTTGCGTAAGCGGCCCTACATTATTGTGGGGGCGTTGGGGTTTCTTGGGTTGCTGGCGTTGGCGGTTACCTCGAATCGGTATAGCCAGCGGCGGTTGGGGGCGCGGTGGAAGAAGCTGCACAGGTTGGTGTATGGGGTGTTGGGGTTGGGGTTGCTGCATTTTTTGTGGATCGTGCGCTCGGATCTGCGGGAGTGGGCGGTTTATGCGTTTATTGGTGTGGTGTTGATGGGGTTGAGGATTCCTGCGGCTTCGCGGGTGTTGCCTAAGGTTTTTCGGAGGCAGGGGAGGGCGGTTTGAGGGTGGGGTGGGGTGGGGCTGTCTATATATGGTGTTGGCTTTGAGAGGTGTCCGCCACAAGCCTTGCAGCGCCTATGAGGTCGAGCGCCGCCCGCGCGGCGCATCGCGGATAAATCCGCTCCTACATTTGTTGCAACGTGCCGAACCTGTTACGCCATGGTCGCCTGCCTTGGTGCATGTCTTGAGTCTTGCAAACCGCTGACAACCATGGCCTGTCAGGCATGGCCACGTTGCAACAAATGTAGGAGCGGATTTATCCGCGATGCGCCGCGCGGGCGGCGCTCGATCTCATAGGCGCTGATGATGTTGTGGCAGGCACTTGTCGGCCTTGATACGGCCTTCGCCGGGGATATTTCAAA
>NZ_JBIVIF010000077.1:0-14787 GCF_044749595.1 Pseudomonas sp. NPDC089392 | reverse complement strand
CCCCCCCCCCCCCCCCCCCCCCCCCCCCCCCCCCCCCCCCCCCCCCCCCCCCCCCCCCCCCCCCCCCCCCCCCCCCCCCCCCCCGCTCCTACAAAGGCCCGCCCCACAGTGGCTGTATGCGATGCAGAGATGTACTAGCCTTCCAGAAGCCTGCGCAGCATCAGCACCGCACTGTCCGGGGTAGTCAGCACCGCCCTGCCACTGGCATAACGCGCACCTTCCGCCGCCGAGGTCATGGAGAACTGGGCAAAGCACAGCACATCGCAGGCCTCGATCTGCCCGGCCAGGTCGGCAATCAGCCGGTCATGCCGGGCCGCATCGCCCTGGTGCAAGGCTTCCAGCGCCTGCGGGCAGGCCCCCGATACCAGGCGAATCTGCACACCCCGCGCCTCGGCCGCCTTGGCGAACTCCTCGCTCATCGAGCCGATGCTTGGCTCGAAGGTGGCGAGAATGCCGATCGTGCGGCCCTGCCCCAACGCCTCTTCGATCATCGCCTCGTTGGGCTTGAGCACCGGAATGTCCAGCTCGCGACGGCTCAGTTCAATGGCCTCGCCAAACGCCGAGCAGGTAAACAGCACCGCATGCGCACCCGCATCGCGGGCGTAGCGGGCCAGTGCGCAGAAGCGCCGCTTGAGGTCTTCGGTCAACTGCCCGGCACTGCGCAGGTCGCGGGACAGCGAGTCTTCGAGCAGGTTGCACAACTCGGCCTCGGGCCACAGCCGGGCGAAGGTTTCATTGATCGGCGCAATGGCCACGGGCGTGGCGTGGATGAGAAAAATGCGTTTGGTGCTGGTCATGCGTACTCCAGAGGTGCAAACATTGTTGACGGCAAGCCAGGCTTGCCAGGGATGATGTTTCCGGCCGGGGGTTGCCCGGCTGTTTTTCGCGGCTCGCCGCCCGTTGCTCGAAGCGCCAGGACATGACCTCCAAGATAAAAACGGACCTCGCCGGCCAACTCGCACCAAAGATCCTCGACATGGCCCGAGCCCGCTCCATGCGCGCCGGCGACCCGCTGCGCGAAGAAGCCTTCGCCAAGGAGCTGGGCGTGTCGCGCTCGCCGGTGCGCCGCGGCTTTGCCTTGCTCGAAGACCTCGGCCTGGCGGTTAAGGAGCCCAACCGCGGTTACTTCCTCACCCGCGATGCCCGCGACATCGACGTGCGCAAGCTGCCGCTGGACGTCGACACCTTCGAAGACTTCTACCTGCGCGTGGTCGACGATGTGCTGGCCGGCGAGATCAGCACCTCGTTCTTCGAGGCCGAACTGCTGCGCAAGTACGACGTGCCTCGCGGCCAATTGCTCAAGGTGCTCAACCGCCTGGCCAACGAAGGCATGATCGAACGCAACCCGGGCCAGGGCTGGAGCATCAACAGCTTCCTGCACGATTCCGAGGCGCATATCCAGAGCTACCGTTTTCGCATGGCCATCGAGCCGGCGGCGCTGCTGGAGCCCGGCTACAAGGTCGACACTGCGGCCTTCGCCAAGGCCCGGCGCATCCAGCAAGCGCTGCTCGACGGCGATATCTTCACGCTGTCGCGTTCGCAGCTGTTCCAGATCGGCTCGCAACTGCACGAACTGATCGTGCGCTGCTCGGGCAACACCTTCTTCCTTGAAGCGATCCGTCGGCAGAACCAACTGCGCCGGTTCATGGCCTACCAGTCCAACGTCGACCGCCCACGGCTGATCAGCCAGTGCAAGGAGCACATCCAGCTGCTCGACCTGATCGAACAGGGGCGGCGCGAAGAGGCCGCGGCGTTCCTGCGTGAGCACCTGGATGTGGTCAGCCGGCTCAAGGCTGCGCGCGAAGCCCAGGATGCCCGCGACCTGAAACAGGCGCTGGCAGTCTCCGACCTGGGTTAGGCACACGGCGCGTCGAGCACCACCACCCCGTCATCGTCGCCATACAGCCAGTCACTGGCGGCGATGGTCTGGCCGGCAAAGGTCACGCTCAGGCCCACCTGCCCTTCGTTGCGTTTGACCGACTTGCGTGGGCTCACGCCCAGCGCCTTGATCGCCAGCGGCAGCCCTTGCAGTACGGCCTTGTCACGCACATGGCCGTACACCAGCACCCCCGCCCAGCCGTTGCGCGCCAGGTCTTCGGCGATGTGGTCACCGAACAGCGCGCAGCGCTCGCTGCCGCCCCCGTCGATCACCAGCACCTTGCCCTGCCCTGGCTGACTGCTCAGCTCCTTGATCCGTGAGTTGTCCTCGAAGCACTTCACCGTCACCGCCTGCCCCTGGAAATCCCGTTTGCCGCCCAGGTCGACGAAAACCGGCGCCAGCACCCGGGCCCGCTCGCCCAGTTCGTCGCACAGGTCCGTGGTCATGATCATGTTGCGCTCTCCTCTGTTCAGTAGGTCCGTTGCCGAAACAAATGTTGCATGAATTGGTTTTACATGCAATAAAATGCAAAGGCGAACACGAAAGGCCATTCCCTGGTGCACAGCAAGAGCGCACCTGAACCCTACTGGGCGGCTGACCTTTAATGTATTTCGTAATCATGACGTACACTAATAAACGTCATCGATTAAGCGCCTTGATCCTCAACAGAACGCCCGAATAAAAATGGTTAGGAGAGTGTGATGCGAATTCTGGTTCTTCCCTGCGACGGTATCGGCCCTGAGATCGTGGAATCGTCGATGGCGGCATTGCACGCTGCCAACGGCAAGTTCGACCTGGGCCTGTCGTTCGACTACGACGACGTTGGCTTCGTCAGCCTGGAAAAATACGGCACCACCCTGCGCGACGAAGTGCTGGAGAAGGCCAAGACCTACGACGGCATCATCCTCGGCACCCAGTCCCATGCCGACTACCCGGCCCCGGAAAAAGGCGGGCGCAACGTTTCGGCGGGCTTCCGCATCGGCCTGGACCTGTACGCCAACGTGCGCCCGGCGCGCACTCGCAGCTTCCTCGAATCGAACATGAAGCCGGGCAAGCACATGGACCTGGTGATCATGCGCGAAGCCACCGAAGGCTTCTACCCGGACCGCAACATGAGCCGCGGCTGGGGAGAAGTGATGCCCTCGCCCGACATGGCCCTGTCGACCCGCAAGATCACCCGCCACTGCAGCGAGCGCATTGCCCGCCGCGCCTTCGAACTGGCGATGAAACGCAAGCGCAAGGTCACCGCGATTCACAAGGCCAACAGCTTCCACATGACCGACGGCCTGTTCCTGGAATGCGTGCGCAACGTGGCCAAGGACTTCCCGGAGGTGCAACTGGACGACCTGCTGGTGGATGCATCCACCGCCCACCTGGTGCGCAGCCCGGAGCGCTTCGACGTGCTGGTGGCGACCAACTTCTACGGCGACATCATCAGCGACCTGGCCAGCGAGCTGTCCGGCAGCCTGGGCCTGGCCGGTTCGATGATGGCCAGCGACATCCACTGCTGCGCCCAGGCCCAGCACGGTTCGGCGCCGGATATCGCCGGCCAGGACAAGGCCAACCCAGTGTCGATGATCCTCTCGGTGGCCATGCTGCTGCAGTGGATGGGTGAGCACCACGGCAAACCGGCGCTGTTCGAGGCCGGCAAGGCCATGGAGCAGGCCGTGGACGTGGTGCTGGAAGACCCGGCCAAGCGCACTGCCGACCTCGGTGGCCAGCTGGGCTGCCGCGCCTTCGGCGAAGCCGTGGCCGCAGTTATCGCCGGCTGAACGCGCTGGCGGCACGCCCATGCGTGCCGCCACGCGCCCTTCCCTACCTGAACAGGCCTGCGTTCCGAGCTCCATGCATTCGGTGCCAGGCTGGAGGAACTGGCCGTGAGCCAACCGATTCTGGGCTGCATCGCAGACGACTTCACCGGCGGCACCGACCTTGCCAGCACGCTGGTGCGCGGCGGCATGCGCACCCTGCAGGTGATCGGCGTGCCCGCCGGGCCGATCGACAGCGATGTCGATGCCATCGTCATCGCCCTCAAGACCCGAACACTGCCCGCCGCAGAGGCGGTCGAGCAATCCCTCGCGGCACTGGCCTGGCTCAAGGCCGCCGGCTGCCGGCAGTACTTCTTCAAATACTGCTCCACCTTCGATTCCACCGCGCAAGGCAATATCGGCCCGGTAGCCGATGCCTTGCTCGATGCCCTGGACACGCCGTTTGCCCTGGCCTGCCCGGCTTTCCCGGAAAACCAGCGCAGCCTGTTCAACGGCTACCTGTTTGTCGGCGACACGTTGCTGAGCGAGTCCGGCATGCGCCACCACCCGCTCACGCCGATGACCGATGCCAACCTGGTGCGCGTGCTGCAACAGCAGACGCCGCGCAAGGTCGGCCTGGTCCGCCATGCCACGGTCAGCCAAGGCGCCGCCGCAGTGCGCCAAGCCTTGGCCGATGCCCAGGCGGGCGGCTGCGGCTATGCCATCGTCGATGCCATCAGCAACGCCGACCTGACGGTGATTGGCGAAGCCGCCAGCGAGCAGCGACTGATCACCGGTGGCTCGGGTGTTGCCCTGGGCCTGCCGGGCAACTACAAACGCGCCGGCCTGCTGGCCGATACCGCCTGCGCGGCAGACCTGCCCCCGGTCGATGGGTTGGCAGCCGTGCTTTCCGGCAGTTGCTCGGTGGCCACCAACGGCCAGGTCGCGCATTGGCGCGACAGTGGCAAACCCAGCTTCGCCCTCGACCCGCTACGCCTTGCCGAAGGCCACGACCTGGTGACTGAAGCGCTGACCTGGGCCCAGCCACTGCTGGCTCAGGGCCCGGTGCTGGTTTATGCCAGTGCGCCGCCAGACGCGGTCAAGGCCGTGCAGGACCGGTTAGGTGTGGAGGCCGCCGGGGTAATCGTCGAGCGCGCCCTGGCGCAGATCGCCGTCGGCTTGCTGGAAATGGGCGTGCGCACCTTCGTGGTAGCCGGTGGCGAAACCTCCGGTGCTGTGGTCAAGGCCCTGGGCGTCGAGGCGCTGCGCATCGGCCCATCGATTGCCCCCGGCGTGCCCTGGACCCTCGGCCAGGGCCAGGCCCCGGTGGCGCTGGCGTTGAAGTCGGGCAACTTCGGTGGCCCCGGCTTCTTCACCCAAGCCCTGGAGCTGGCGCCATGAACGAGAGCAAGCAACGCGAAGAAATCGTCTTGCTGGGCAAGTCGATGTATGACCGCGGCCTGACCCACGGCGGCACCGGCAATATCAGCGTGCGCCTGGACGATGGCTGGTTGCTCACGCCCACTGGCGCCAGCCTGGGCCGGCTGGACCCGGCACGGCTGACCAAGCTCGACTGGGAAGGCCGCCATGTCAGCGGAGACAAGCCGTCCAAAGAGCTGATGCTGCACCTGGCCATGTACCAGAAGCGGCCCACCAGCGGTGCGGTGGTGCACCTGCATTCGACGCACTCGGTGGCGGTGTCGGTGCTTGACGGGCTGGACCCGGACGACCTGCTGCCGGCCATTACCGCCTATTACGCCATGCGCGTCGGCAAGCTGCCGCTGGTGCCTTACTACGCGCCTGGCGACCCGGAACTGGCTGAAGCGGTGCGGGCGTTTTCGGGCAAGCACCACGCCATGCTACTGGCCCATCACGGGCCGGTGGTGGCGGGCAGCGACCTGCATGCGGCGGTGGATGCCACGGAGGAGCTGGAGGCGACGGCGCAGCTGTTTCTGCTGATTTTCCAGCACAAGTTCCGCACCTTGACACCTGAGCAGGTGGCGGAGTTGCGGCGGCAATATCCGGTCAAGTGATGCGTTGTCTGGGAGATTTTTGGGGGCGCTTTGCGCCCCATCGCGACACAAGGCCGCTCCTACAAGGGAACCGCGCACTCCTGCATGAATTCCACCCTCCCCAAAATCGCCAGGAGAACCCATGTTCCAGAACCTGAAAACCTGGTGGGCTACCCCGCTGGTAGGCACCGCTGGCGCCTTGCTCGTCAGCGCCGCCCACTGGCCCCTGCCGTGGATCATCGGCTCGATGCTGGCTGTGCTCGTCACCCGCTGCAGCGGCTGGGCGATTGCCGAGATCCCCAATGGCCGCAAGTCCGGCCAATGGCTGATCGCAACCTCCATCGGCCTGCACTTTACCCAGCCGGTGGTGCACGAAATCGCCGGGCATTTCCTGCTGATGCTGGCCGCCGCCTTCGTCACCCTGCTGCTGGCGCTGGCCGGCATCGCCTTCATGCACCGCCGCGGCATGGACCTGACCACCGCCTACTTTGCCTTCATGCCAGCCAACTTCGCCGAGATGATCCAGCTGGGCATGCGCTACCGGGCCAACGTCAGCCAGATCGCCGCCGCGCACAGCATCCGCCTGGTGCTGATCGTGCTCAGTGTGCCGCCGGCGATGTTCCTGCTGATGCACGCAGCGCCTGGCGCCGTGCAGCCGCGCCTGCCAGCCGACTGGCAGTGGCTGGGGCCGATGCTGGCGGGCGGAGTGCTGGTGGCTTTGCTGTGGAAGCGCCTGGGCTTGCCTAACCCGTGGATGTTCGGGCCGATGGCCTTGTGCGCGGTGCTGACGGCAAGCTTTGACCTGCGCATGGCGCTGCCGGTGGAATTGAGCCATTACGGCCAATTGATGATTGGCTGCGCACTGGGCAGCTTTTTCGACCGCGGCTTTTTCCGGCGCTCGCCGCTATACCTGGCCAAGGTGGTGGCGTTCACCCTGGTGATGATTGCCTGCACCTTCCTATTTGCCGGGGGCTTTGCCTGGTTGTCGGGTAACGGGTTGTTGACGCTGGCATTGGGCATGATGCCGGGCAGTGCCACCGAGATGTACCTGACGGCCGAGGCGCTGAACCTGGGGGCGGGGATGGTGACGGCGATGCAGATCATGCGGTTGGTGGTGGTGATGTTGTGTGCGGAGCCGCTGTTGAAGGTGTGGTTGGGGCGGCGGGCGGCGGTTGAATCCTGAGATTGCCGGGGCCGCTTTGCGGCCCTATCGCGACGCAAGGCCGCTCCTACAAGGGAATCGCAGTCTCCTGTAGGAGCGGCCTTGTGTCGCGATGGGCTGCGAAGCAGCCCCGAAATTCAGATCTCCACGACGACATTCGGCACAACCTGGCCCTGCGCCGCCCGCCGCAGCTCCAGGATCGGCGACTTGCGCGCAAACGCCCCGCTAAGGTGGCGCTTCATCAGGTGCGCCGCCTCCAGGTTGTCGCCTTCCTCCACCAGTTCGACCATGCGCAGGTGCTCGGCACACTGGGTATACAGGCGCTTGCGGTCGATCATCGAGCGGTATTCGATCAACCGGCGCATGTTGTTCAACTGCCTGAGAATCATCAGGTACAGCGGGTTGCCCGACAGCTTGATCAGCTCTTCATGAAAACGTATGCCCGACTTCAGCAGCATGTCCGCAGGCAGGGTATCGATACCGCCCGCCAGCAAATCGCTCTGCTCCTTCTTCAACCGGCGCAGCACCTCCAGGTCGCAGATAAAGCTGCTTTCCAGCAGCGCCGCCGGCTCGATCAGTGAGCGCACGCGGTAGATCTGCTCCAGCGTTTCCGGGGTCTTGGCCACGTCGAGGAAGCGCCAGCCATAGCCCGGCTTGGGCTCTGCCCAGCCGACCTGGGCCGCCCGGTTGAGCATGTCGGTCACCTGGAACTTGGTAAGGCCATAACGATCGCGCAGGTACTTTTCGGTTACCTCTGCCGGGATGGCGTCATTGAGCCAGTCTTCTGAAAGCCGGTAGTACTCGGGCGGCTCTTCCAGCGAGGTGACTTCGTCACTGCCCGTCACCAGCTCAGCCGGCATCTCCAGCACGAAGAAGCCCCGGTTGGGGATCTGCTCCAGCAGTTTCTGCTCGGCGAGCGTGGTCAGCGCCTCACGCGCGGGCGAGCGCGACACGTGAAAGCTGTCGGCCACCTTCTGCGCACTGAGGTGCGCGCCAGGGGGCAGTTCGCCCAGCTGAATCTTTTGCCGGATCTCAGAAACGATTCTCTGGACTAGGGTGCTCGATGCCATGTACCTGAACCAATCAAAGGTAAGTGTTTGCGCTGCCGGGTCTGCGCCACAGTATACGCGAGCGGCCACGGCGCTGCCCGGGCAACGCCGCCGCCTGGTGGGCGCTGCCGGGCTCAGAGGATGTCGAACGGGTACTCCACGATCAGGCGCAGTTCATCCACATCGCCCTCGCCTTGCGCCGCATTGGCGCGGTGGGTGGCGTGGCGCAAGCGCAGCGAAAGGTCCTTGGCCGCACCAGACTGCACCACATAGCGCAGGTCGAGGTTGCGCTCCCAGTGCTCACCGCCCTGCCCCTGCAAGCCGGCATAGCCGCCAAGCGGGTCGGCCTTGCTGCCGTCAATGTCGTCACCCTTGATGTAGCGCACCGAGAACTTCAGGCCTGGCACGCCGTAGCCCGCCAGGTCCAGGTCATAACGCAGCTGCCAGGAACGCTCGTGGGCACCATTGAAGTCGGAGTAGTTCACCGAGTTGGCAAGAAAGATCGAGTCACCGCCTACATAATCGAACGGAGTGTCACCATCGACTTTCTGGTAGGCCGCCGTCAACTTGTGCGCACCCAAGGCATAGCCCAGCGCAAAGCTGTAGGTGGTGTTGTCGATCTCGCCCTGCAAGGCCTTGCCAGTGTCGCGGGTGCGGTACAGGTTGAAGTCGAAGTCCAGCGCCTGGCTATCGCTCAACGGCAGCACGTACAGCAGGTTACCGTAGTACTGCCGCCAGGTTTCGGCGAAATCGGCTGCGTACAGGCTGGCATTAAGCTGCGGGGTGATTGCGTAAGTACCGCCGACAAAATCGATGGCCTTGCCGACCTTGCCTTCGCCGTAGTTCAGGTACAGCTCATCGTCGTGGTTGCTGGAATCGCGCAGTTTGTACGCGGTGAAATGCCCGGCATCCAGGCGCAGCCCTTCGACCTCCTGGCTGGTCAGCAGCACGCCGGTCGCCGTCTCGGGCAGCAATCGCGAGTCACCGGTGGCAAACACTGGCAGCTCGGTGCGCATGTCGCCATAACGCAATTCGGTGCTGGATAAGCGCGCCTTCAGCGCCGCACCCGCACTGGCATAGCTGTCTTCAGGGCGGCCATCACTGTCGACGGGCAGCAGATCGGCCCCCGAGCGTCCACGGCCACCGTCGAGTTTCACACCGAGCAGGCCATGGGCATCCACACCCAGGCCCAGCATGCCCTGGGTGAAGCCCGACTGATAGAACGCCATCACCCCCTGTGCCCACTCCTCGCGGTAGCTCTGGTCGCCGGCAGCGGCATCGCGGAAGTCGCGGTTGAAATAGAAATTGCGGGTAAGCAGGCGAAGGCTGCTGCCCTCGATGAAGCCTGTTGCCTCGGCCTGCTCCGAAGCGTGTGCCAAACCGCTTGAAAGGCTCAGTGCCAACGCCGTGAGGCCAACTGATGCTGCATGCATGGTGTGTATTTCCTGGTTTAGAAGGTGTTGCCCGCGCCGGGTAGCGGCGGGCTTTGTTGTTGTCGATCTAAAACGCAGCCTCAAAATACCATTGCATTTTAAAACGTCAATGTGCCAATCTAAATTTGCAAATGGCCACTTATTTGTATGTATGAATTCATACATCCAATAAAACCGATACAACCGCAGCCCTCGAAGGAACCCCTCCCGATGCAGCGCAGAACAAAAATTGTTGCCACCCTGGGACCTGCCACCGAGTCACCCGCCGCCATCGAAGCCTTGGTCCGCGCCGGTGTGGACGTGGTACGCCTGAACTTCTCCCACGGCTCGGCAGCCGAGCACATGGCCCGCGCCGAGCTGGTGCGGGAAATGGCGCGCAAGCATGGCCGCTTCGTCGCCATCCTCGCCGACCTGCAAGGGCCGAAAATCCGCATTGCCCGCTTTGCCCAGGGCAAGGTCCATCTGAACAAGGGCCAGCGTTTCGTGCTCGACGCCACGCTCGACAAGCAGGCCGGTGACGCCCAGGCGGTGGGCATCGACTATGCCGCGCTGGTCAGCGACAGCTGCGCGGGCGACATCCTGCTGCTGGACGACGGGCGCCTCGAGCTGCAAGTGCTGCAGGCCGAGGCCAGCCGGCTGGTGTGCGAGGTGCTGGTCGGTGGCTGGCTGTCCAATAACAAGGGCATCAACCGCAAGGGCGGCGGCCTGTCCGCCAGCGCACTGACCGACAAGGATCGCGAAGACATCTGCACTGCCGCGCGCATGCAGGTCGACTACCTGGCGGTGTCGTTCCCCCGCGATGCCAGCGACATGCACCAGGCGCGGCAGCTGCTGCACGCCGCTGGTGGTGAAGCCGGGCTGATCGCCAAGATCGAGCGCGCCGAGACCGTCGCCGACCCGGCGGTGCTCGACGGCATCATCGAAGCCAGCGAAGGCGTGATGGTGGCCCGCGGCGACCTGGGCGTGGAAATCGGCGATGCCGAACTGGTGGCGGTGCAGAAGCTGATCATCGACCGTGCCCGTAGCCTGAACCGCGTGGTGATCACCGCCACGCAGATGATGGAATCGATGATCAGCCAGTCACTGCCCACCCGTGCCGAAGTGTTCGACGTGGCCAACGCGGTACTCGACGGCACCGATGCGGTCATGCTGTCGGCAGAAACTGCCGCTGGCGCCTACCCGGTGGAAACCGTCCAGGCCATGGTGCGGGTCATCGCCGGTGCCGAACGCCACCCACAGGCGCAGCGCTCGCGTCACCGCATGGACGAGGTGTTCCAACGCATCGACGAAACCATCGCGCTGTCGGCCATGTACGCGGCCAACCACCTCAGTGGGGTCAAGGCCATCATCAGCCTGACCGAAACCGGCGATACCCCGCGCCTGATGTCACGCATTCGCTCGCACCTGCCGATCTACGCCTGCTCCGGCAACCCGCGCACGCAACACCGTGTGGCCCTGTTCCGTGGCGTGCAGCCCTTGCCGTTGAACACCGAACAGATACCCCTGGCTGAAATCACCCAGTGCGCGGTGGATGCCTTGCTGCAACGCCAGGTGGTGAGCCATGGCGACCTGGTGCTGATCACCCGCGGCGACCACGCGCACGATCAGGGTGGTACCAACACCCTGCGCATCGTGCGGGTGGGCGATGCCATTCGCTGAGCTGCCAGGAGAACCTTGATGAACATGCCAACCCGCAACACCCCGGCGCCTGGCCCGAAGCTGGTCATCGCCAACTGGAAGATGCACGGCACCCACGCCGGCAATGCCCGGCTGATCGACGCCCTGCTGCCCGGGCTGTCGGCCATGGCCGGGGTGCAAGTGGCGATCTGCCCGCCCATGCCCTACCTCGCCCAGCTGGCCGGGCTGCTGGGCCGCACCGGCATCTGCCTGGGCGCGCAGAACATCAGCGAGCGCGCCGAGGGCGCGTTCACCGGCGAAGTCAGCGGGCAAATGCTCGCCGACATGGGCTGCGGCTACGCGCTGGTCGGGCACTCGGAGCGCCGCAGCCTGTATGGCGAGACCGATGCCCAGGTCGCCATGAAGTTCGAGGCCGCGCTGCGCGCCGGCCTGACCCCGGTGCTGTGCCTGGGTGAAACCATCCACCAGCGGCGCGCGGGTAATACCAACGCAGTGATCGGCTCGCAGCTCAAGGCAGTACTGGAGCAGGTTGGCATGGCGCAGTTGGCCAAGGGCGTGATCGCCTACGAGCCCGTGTGGGCCATTGGCACCGGCGAGACCGCCAGCCCGACACAGGCACAGGCGGTGCACGCGCACATCCGCCAGTTGCTGGCCGCGCAGGACCCTGCAGCGGCGGCGCGCATGCGCCTGCTGTATGGCGGCAGCGTCAAGGCCGACAACGCCGCGCAGCTGTTTGCCCAACAGGACATCGACGGCGGCCTGATCGGCGGCGCCTCGCTGGATGCCGATGCGTTCGCGGCCATTTGCCGTGCGGCCATATCGGCAGAGCCCCCTGTAGGAGCGGGTTTACCCGCGAAGAATTCAACCCGGTGATGGGCACGGGCTTCGCCCGTGTTCGCGGGTAAACCCGCTCCTACAAGGGGGGCGGTGCAAGCCTTGAAAATTCGAGTACAACAATAAGGAACCACCATGAGCGACACTTCACGCCTTGGCACCCTCTTCCCCACCGCCGAACAGATCCCGCCGGCCTACCGCCTGGCCCAGCCACTGCACCAGCGTGATTACCTGGTCGATGGCCAATTGCGCCACTGGGGCGGCGCCGTGGCCACCGTGCATAGCCCGGTTTACCTGGCCAGCGATAACGGCGACCACCCAGTCGTCCTCGGCAGCGCCCCATTACTGGATGCCGACGCCGCGCTCGACGCGCTGCAAGCCGCAGTGCGCGCCTATGACAATGGCCAGGGCAACTGGCCAACCCTGCGCGTCGCCGAGCGCATCGAGCATGTCGAAACCTTCCTGGCACGCATGCGCGAGCAGCGCGAAGCCGTGGTCAAGCTGCTGATGTGGGAAATCGGCAAGAACCTCAAGGATTCGGAAAAGGAATTCGACCGAACCTGCGACTACATCGTCGACACCATCAATGCCCTCAAGGCGCTCGACCGCCGCTCCAGCCGTTTCGAACTGGAACAGGGCACCCTCGGCCAGATCCGCCGGGTACCACTGGGCGTCACCCTGTGCATGGGGCCGTACAACTACCCGCTGAACGAAACCTTCACCACGCTGATCCCGGCGCTGATCATGGGCAACACCGTGGTGTTCAAGCCGGCCAAGTTCGGCGTGCTGCTGATTCGCCCATTGCTCGAAGCGTTCCGTGACAGCTTCCCCCCGGGGGTAATCAACGTCATCTACGGCCGCGGCCGGGAAACGGTGAGCACACTGATGGCCAGCGGCAAGGTCGACGTGTTCGCCTTCATCGGCACGCACAAGGCGGCCAGCGATTTGAAAAAGCTGCACCCGCGCCCGCACCGCCTGCGCGCCGCGCTGGGGCTGGATGCCAAGAACCCGGGTATCGTGTTGCCCGACGTCGACCTGGACAACGCGGTCAGTGAGGCCATCACTGGCGCCCTGTCATTCAACGGCCAGCGCTGCACGGCACTGAAGATCCTGTTCGTCCACGAGGACGTGGTGGAGGCCTTCCTCGCCAAGTTCAACGACCAGCTCGCGGCGCTCAAGCCCGGCATGCCGTGGGAGCCAGGCGTGGCGCTGACACCGCTGCCGGAGCCTGGCAAGGTCGACTACCTGGCCACCCTGGTCGCCGATGCCCAGGCCAAAGGGGCCAAGGTGGTCAACCCTGGCGGCGGTGCGGTACGGGGTTCGTTCTTCTACCCGGCGCTGCTGTACCCGGTAAAGCCCGACATGCGCGTTTACCACGAAGAGCAGTTCGGTCCGCTGGTGCCGGTGGTGCCCTACCGCGACCTGCAGACAGTGATCGACTACGTGCTGGCCTCCGACTATGGGCAGCAGGCGAGCATCTTCGGCAACGACAGCGCCCAGGTTGGCCGGCTGGTCGATGCCTTGGCCAATCAGGTCGGGCGCATCAACATCAATGCACAATGCCAGCGTGGCCCCGATACCTTCCCGTTCAATGGCCGCAAGAACAGCGCCGAAGGCACCCTGTCGGTACATGACGCCTTGCGCGTATTCTCCATCCGCACGCTGGTTGCCACCCGCTACCAGGCGGACAACAAGGCACTGGTCAGCGACATCATCCAGCGCCGCGAGTCCAGCTTCCTGACCACTGACTATCTGTTCTGAGCCGCAAAAGTTCTACAAGTTGTTGCTTCAGCGAACTTTTTCTCAATTGCCGGTCTATTTGGGAGGCACAGGAAGGTAGCGGCACGCGAGACAAGGTTCGCCCCCCCACCTGCTGGCCAGATGGCTCAATTGTTATCAGAGGTTGGCTTCGCTCATGAAAATACATGTCGCAAGGTTGATGCTGCTCGGCCTGTTCTCGTTCGCGGCGATGGGCACGGCATCGGCAACACAAATGAAAGCGCCCGTGGCCGCGGCCCCGGCTGTTCAGTCACCGTTGCAGCCTGCGGGCAACCCCTGGTCGAGGGTGGCCAGCGTGGCGGATGAGCAGCCGGCTACGCTGCTGGCGCACGACGACGACCGCTGGCACGACCACCGCAGCGACTGGCGCCGCGAACAGTGGCGGCGTGAGCAAGCCCGGCGGGACTGGGAACGGCGCAGGGATTGGGAACGGCGCCGTGACTGGGAACGCCGACATGAGCGGGCCATGCAACAGCGTCACTATGACGACCACCGTTACTACCGCCGTTGACCCTAAGCTGCTGACACGCCCCCTGTAGGAGCGGCCTTGTGTCGCGATCGGGCCGCGCAGCGGCCCCAGCGATATCTGCATTAATACTGATATCGTGGGGCCGCTGCGCGGTCCGATCGCGACACAAGGCCGCTCCTACACGTTCCGCGTCGACCGGTCAGGTGGGGGTATCCCCTGCCGCCTCCGCTTCCAGCTTCAAGCGGTCAGCCTTGCAAATATACTTGGGCTTGCGCGGCGCCAGCTTGGCATTGGCCTTTTTCTGATGCGCTTGCAACAGCTGCTTGATCTTCTTACGACGGTTCATAATCCACGGGGCCTGTCAGTACGGTTTCGCTGCCGCCATCATACCCGTGCGGCCTGCGCATTGCGCAGCACTTGCGATGCCAGTCGGTTAAACGGTAAAGGCTGACGGGGGCTTGCCTTGGGATTCTGGTTGCCTGTTAGATCGAGCGCCGCCCGCGCGGCGCTTCGCGGCACAAGGCCGCTCCCACTGTCTGTTTCGGGCCAGTCAGTCCTGTGAGGTCACCGCTGTCCGCCCTGTTTGTTCCCTTCGATATTGAAGGGGGCGCCGCTGCTCTTCATCAATTTCCAGCCATGCACCCAGGGTGCGAGTGCGCAGGTGGCAGGAGTAACTGGCCCGAAACAGATGTGGGAGATTCTATGGTTTTCAGCAAGCCGGTTTGATGCCTTTGGTGGTGTATTCGTCCTGATTTTTCATCAGGGCGAATGCCACCCTTGCTAG
>NZ_JBIVIF010000076.1:0-14822 GCF_044749595.1 Pseudomonas sp. NPDC089392 | reverse complement strand
CAAGGCGGTCGCGCGCGCCTGGCACAGGCGATACTGGCCAGAAACAAACGTAGGAGCGGCTTTAGCCGCGAAGCGCCGCGCGGGCGGCGCTCGATTTCATAGGCGCTGAAAATGTCTCGGCGAACACCTGGAGGCGCTCGATTTCACAGGCGCTGACGGAGTCGAGGCGAACCACCCATCCTCAGCGCGCCGGCGCGAGCTTGCCCTTGTCATCGGAGAACACGATCTCGACCCGGCGGTTCTGCGCCCTGCCCCGCTCCGAGGCATTGGCCTCGATCGGGTACTGGTCGCCATAGCCTTCAACCTGCAGGCGCTTTTCATCGATACCCAGGTCCACCAGCATGTCTGCCACCGCCTGTGCCCGGTCGCGGGACAATTTCAGGTTGTCCTCCGCCGCGCCGGTGCTATCGGTATAGCCCTCGATACGCACCACACGGCGCGGGTTGAGCTGAAGGAACTGCACAAGCTTGAGCACGGTTCGGCTGGCCGAGTTCTTCAGGTCGGCACGGCCAGTATCGAACAGCACGTCACCCAAGGTCATCACCAAGCCACGATCGGCCTGCTCCGAGGCCAGCGCGGCGATCTGCGACTCGACCCACTTGCCCTGCTGCTGCACGCTGGCCAGCTTGGCCTCGCGCAATGCCAACTGCAGGCGCTGGCGCTCGAGGTCAAGCTTGGCCTGGCGCTCCTCGTTCAGCGCCAGCTTGGTATGCTCGCTGGCAATTTCGCTGTAGCGCTGGCTGAGATAAGCGTAATGCCGCACATCGGCACCGGTGCCGATGTAGCTGGACAGGCGCTCGGCACGGGCCAGCGACTCGCCTGCGCGAATCACATCACGCGGCGCGCTGCGCAGCACATCGGAATCATCCTTGACCTTCTGGAAGGCGGCAGTGGCTTCATCCAGCGCGGCAGTGCTGCGCTGGCTGGCGCAGCCCTGCAAACCTGCAGCCAGCGCCAGCAACGCCAGTGCGGCCAATGGCATACAGCGGCTCATGGCTGCACCTCCAGTTGCTTGCGCAGGCGCTTGACCCGCGACTGCAGCAGCTGCAGCTGCTCTTCGCTCTTCTGGTTCAGCACCTGGGCCTCGGCCAGGCGCGCATCCAGCTCGGCCTGCTCGGCGCGCATGCGCGCATCGCGGTAGTCTTCGGTGAGCATGTTGGTCTTGGCTCGGGCCAGCTTGTCCTCAGCCAGCTTCAGCGTTTCGACCTGTTCAGTGGCGCCGACGGCCCGAGCCTGTTCCAGTGCCTGTTCGGAAATGCGCATCTGCTCGTTCGGGGCCGGATCATTGGCGCAGCCAGCCAGGCCGAGCACGGCCAGGGCAAGGATTAGTGGTTGGGTTCTCACGCAATCTTCCTAGTGTTTGGGGGCGTCCTGCGGCACCTGCAACTGCGCTTTCCAGCGCTCGACATTACGTTGCAGCACAGCTTCGGACGCACCGGAGATCGGCAATTCTGTCAGTTTTTTCGCCAATTGCCCACGCAACCAGCTGTCATTGCAGGCGGAGTTGTGCGACAAGGCCAGGTAAAGGCCCGGCCGATCCACCGGCAAGCCGCGGGCGATCAGGTGATTGCTCATGCCCAGGCTCTGGGCCATGGCCATGCCCGAGTAGCGGCCGGCGAGCACATAGTCCACCTGGCCGAGCACCAGTTTCTGGAATGCCTGGGTCAGGTTCTGTGCAGGTACCAGCTTGAGCTGGGCCTTGGCGAAAGCGGTGAAGGCCGGGGTCAGGCGCGCGCGCTCAGATAAACTGCCTTGGTACTTGGCCAGGTCTGCCGGGCCATCGAAGGTCAGTTCGGCATCGTGGCGCGTCCATACCAGGTACTCGTTGAGCTGCAACGGCGGGTGGATGTAGTCCAGCGCGGTCAACTGCTCTACCTGCATGGGGGTGTCGAGCAGCAGGTCCATGCGCCCACTGCGCACTTCCTCCAGCGCCTGGTCGCGGCGGCCTGCATTCAGCACCTCTACCTTTACGCCCAACTCGCCAGCCACCTGGCGCAACAGGTCGACGTTGGCGCCGATCAGGTGTTTCGGGTCTTTCGGGTCTTGCCACGAATAAGGCGGCGCATCGGGGCTACCGGTTGCCACCAAGCGCTCGCACTTACCTGCAGCCATCGCCAGTGGTGACACCAACGCCGCCATGCATGCCAGCACCCTGCCCGTTCCGCGCAATGTCATCCCTCACTCCTTTTGCTTCGCACCCTACCGGCACACGCTACCCCTGTAGGAGCAGCCTTTTGCTGCGAAAGGGCCTGCATGAACAACAAATCTCTATGGCTGTGACTGCCTCTTCGCAGCACAAGGCTGCTCCTACAGGGGCCAGGACAGACCACAAAAAAAACCCGGCCCCCTGTACGAGGGCCGGGTTCTTTATAAGTGAAGCAGGCGGATCAGACCAGCTTTTCCAGCTCCGGAACCGCTTCGAACAGGTCAGCGACCAGGCCGTAGTCGGCTACCTGGAAGATCGGCGCTTCTTCGTCCTTGTTGATCGCCACGATCACTTTGGAGTCTTTCATGCCGGCCAGGTGCTGGATCGCGCCGGAAATACCGACGGCGATGTACAGCTGTGGTGCAACGATCTTGCCGGTCTGGCCGACCTGCATGTCGTTCGGCACGAAGCCGGCGTCAACGGCGGCGCGCGAGGCACCAACGGCAGCGCCGAGCTTGTCGGCCAGGCTGTAAAGGTGCTTGAAGTTGTCACCGTTGCCCATGCCGCGGCCGCCGGAAACGACGATCTTGGCAGCGGTCAGCTCTGGGCGGTCGGACTTGGCCAGCTCTTCGCCAACGAAGGCCGAGATGCCGGCGTTGTGCGCAGCAGCAACCGCTTCAACAGCAGCCGAACCACCTTCGGCGGCCACGGCGTCGAAGCCGGTGGTACGCACGGTGATGACCTTGACCGCAGCGCTCGATTGCACGGTGGCAATGGCATTACCGGCATAGATCGGGCGCTTGAAGGTGTCGGCGGACTCGACCGAGATGATCTCGGAAATCTGGTCCACGTCCAGCAGCGCGGCAACGCGTGGCAGGATGTTCTTGCCGTTGGTGGTGGCCGGGGCCAGCACGTGGCTGTAGCCTTTGGCCAACTCGACGATCAGCGGCGCAACGTTCTCTGGCAGGGCGTGAGCGTAGGCTGCGTTGTCGGCAACCAGCACCTTGGCCACACCAGCGATCTTGGCAGCGGACTCGGCAACGCCGCCGACGTTCTGGCCAGCGACCAGTACGTGCACATCACCACCGATCTTGGCGGCAGCGGCGACAGTGTTCAGGGTGGCCGGGGCTACGGCACCATTCTCGTGTTCAGCGACAACCAGGATAGTCATTTAGATTACCTTCGCTTCGTTCTTCAGCTTCTCGACCAGTTCGGCCACCGATTTGACCTTGATGCCAGCGCTGCGGGCAGCAGGGGCTTCAACTTTCACGGTCTTGTTGGTGGAGGCGAGGGAAACGCCCAGCGCATCTGGAGTAACGGTTTCCAGCGGCTTCTTCTTGGCCTTCATGATGTTCGGCAGCGACGCGTAGCGCGGCTCGTT
Organism: Pseudomonas sp. NPDC089392; assembly: GCF_044749595.1. NCBI lineage: Bacteria > Pseudomonadati > Pseudomonadota > Gammaproteobacteria > Pseudomonadales > Pseudomonadaceae > Pseudomonas > Pseudomonas sp. NPDC089392. Next base: position 11,295 of record NZ_JBIVIF010000076.1, on the reverse strand, counting down.
CAGGCGCAGGTCGGTGGTGACGATGGCAGGCAGGTTCAGCGCAACAGTCTGCAGGCCGCCGTCGATTTCACGGGTGACGTTCAGCTTGTCGCCAGCCACTTCCACCTTGGAGGCGAAGGTGCCTTGGGCGAAGCCGGTCAGCGCCGCCAGCATCTGGCCAGTCTGGTTGTTGTCGCTGTCGATGGCCTGCTTGCCGAGGATGACCAGCTGCGGCTGCTCTTTGTCGACAACGGCTTTCAGCGCCTTGGCCACGGCCAGGGAGTTCAGTTCATCGGCGGCTTCGACCAGGATGGCACGGTCGGCACCCAGGGCCAGGGCGGTACGCAGTTGCTCCTGGGCAGTGGTCGGGCCGACGGAAACCACGACGATTTCAGTCGCAACGCCTTTTTCTTTCAGGCGTACGGCTTCTTCGACGGCGATTTCGCAGAAGGGGTTCATGGACATCTTGACGTTAGCAAGGTCGACGCCGGAGTTGTCCGCTTTGACGCGAACCTTGACGTTGTAGTCGACCACTCGTTTGACAGCTACAAGAACCTTCATGGATTCCTCGTTACTCTCCGGTGAATAGATAGTCGCCTGGGGCCAGGCCCGGCGATGCGCGTGGGTACAAGGGCACCTCTAAAAACGTACCGGGAGGCAGTATCTTCACAGTGACCGAACAGTCTTGTTCGGACTCTTGCGACAAATACTCACGGGTCATTTTCTGTCGTGGCGTGTAAACTCCACTACAAACCGGGCCAAGCCCGCAAAACCCTGCTCCACACCTGGTCTTTAGAGGTGTACCTGCGCCCGGCTGCAAGCCTACGGCGAACGTAAAACCGCTCGTATCTTGACCGTAACACCCAATCCGGTCAATACGGCAAATCGGTCACCCTCCAGCCGCGTTCCTGTGATTTTACTGGCCTGCGGCAAATTCAAACAAACGTTTGTATTGGACCCGCCAAGTGGTGTAGATATAATGCGCGGCCAAGACAAAACGGTGTAGTCCGTCATTTGCGTAGCTACAGTTTCGCTCCCGTGATGAGCCACTGCACGCAAGCACCCAATAAGACAAAGCAACAGCACGAGCCTTGATGAGTAGGAGAGAACCTGTGGAACGCGAATACATGGAATTCGACGTGGTCATCGTCGGCGCCGGCCCGGCGGGCCTGTCCGCCGCCTGCCGCCTGAAGCAGAAGGCCGCCGAAGCCGGTAGCGAAATCAGCGTCTGCGTGGTGGAAAAAGGCTCTGAAGTCGGCGCCCACATCCTCTCCGGCGCAGTGTTCGAGCCCCGCGCCCTGAACGAGCTGTTCCCCGACTGGAAAGAGCTCGGCGCACCGCTGAACACCGAAGTGAAGCGCGACGACATCTATGTGCTCAAGGATGCCGGCAGCGCCACCAAGGTGCCTGACCTGTTCGTGCCCAAGACCATGCACAACCATGGCAACTACATCATCTCGCTGGGCAACCTGTGCCGCTGGCTGGCCCAGCAGGCCGAGAACCTGGGCGTGGAAATCTACCCAGGCTTCGCCGCCCAGGAAGCGCTTTTCGACGACAACGGCGTGGTTCGCGGCATCGTCACCGGCGACCTCGGGGTCGACCGTGAAGGCAACCCGAAGGACGGCCTGTACACCCCGGGCATGGAACTGCGCGCCAAGTACACCCTGTTCGCCGAAGGCTGCCGTGGCCACATCGGCAAACAGCTGATCAAGCGCTTCAACCTCGACAACGAGTCCGACGTCCAGCACTACGGCATCGGTTTGAAGGAAATCTGGGAAATCGACCCGGCCAAGCACGAGCAAGGCCTGGTGGTGCACACCGCTGGCTGGCCGTTGGACGTGATGGCCAAGGACAACACCGGTGGGTCGTTCCTCTACCACCTGGAAAACAACCAGGTAGTGGTCGGCCTGATCGTCGACCTGTCCTACGCCAACCCGTACCTGTCGCCGTTCGACGAGTTCCAGCGCCTCAAGCACCACCCGGTGATGAGCCAGTACCTCGAAGGCGGCAAGCGCATCAGCTACGGTGCCCGCGCCATCTGCAAGGGCGGCCTGAACTCGCTGCCGAAAATGGTGTTCAACGGTGGCGCGCTGATCGGTTGCGACCTCGGCACCCTGAACTTCTCCAAGATCAAGGGCAGCCACACCGCAATGAAGTCCGGCATGCTTGCCGCCGAAGCGGTGGCCGACGCCTTGGCTGCTGGCCGCGAAGGCGGTGACCTGCTCGACGGTTATGTCAGCGCCTTCAAGGCCAGCTGGCTGTATGAAGAGCTGTTCGCCAGCCGTAACTTCGGCCCGGCGCTGCACAAGTTTGGCCCGCTGCTCGGTGGTGCGTTCAACTACGTCGACCAGAACTGGTTCGGCGGCAAGCTGCCCTTCACCCTGCACGACACCAAGCCGGATTACGCCTGCCTGAAGCTGGCAGCCGATTCGCAGAAGATCGACTACCCGAAACCGGACGGCAAGCTCAGCTTCGACAAGCTCAGCTCGGTATTCCTCTCCAGCACCAACCACGAAGAGGAACAACCCTGCCACCTGAAGCTGACCGACCCGAACGTGCCGATCGCCAGCAACCTGCCGCTGTACGACGAGCCGGCCCAGCGCTACTGCCCGGCGGGCGTGTATGAAGTGGTCACCCAGGAAGACGGCAACAAGCGCTTCCAGATCAACGCGCAGAACTGCGTGCACTGCAAAACCTGCGACATCAAGGACCCGGCCCAGAACATCACCTGGGTCACCCCTGAAGGCGCTGGCGGGCCGAACTACCCGAACATGTAAGGGCCCTGCCCTTGCGGTAACAAAAGCCCCCGGTTCTCACGAGCCGGGGGCTTTTTATTGGACATATGCGGTCGTTGTAGGAGCGGCCTTGTGTCGCGATCGGGCCGCATAGCGGCCCCAGCAATTTGTGCCGGGACCGAGACCCTGGGGCTGCTGCGCAGCCCGTTCGCGACACAAGGCCGCTCCTACAAACGCGCCATTCAGAAACCGGGACCGCATCAGGCGGTACGTACTTCCTCGAACAGCTCAGGATGACGGTCCAGCAGCTTGAGCAGTTTCACCAGCGCCACTGGCGGCGTGGTCTTACCGTTTTCATAGCGGGAGAATGCATTGACCCCACCACCGAATATTTCCCCGGCCTCTCGCTGGTCGAGGTCGAATTTCCTGCGCATGGCAGCAATGAAGCCGGGATCGACAACGGCCGCATTAACCTTGCGTTCAAACGCCGTCATCAGGTCACTCATACGCTGAGCCTCGTCCATGCTCAGTACCGCTTCACCACAGGCCGGACAGTAGTCACCAAAGATGGCCGGAATGACTGTCGATTCACCCTTGTAGCGATAAGGCATGTCTCGAGACTGCGCGACCAATTCCGCTCCTCCACACAGGGGACATTTCATTTCAAAGCTCCTTGAAAGATACGATGAGCAGATCGTCGACCACTGTCAGTTTGAGGTAGACCCTGCCAACGGCGGTTCGCGCCCGATAGACATCCTGCCAGACACGGTGATCGGAATAGCTCGTCATGCTTTTATGGAAGTCGCCTGGCGATAGCTTGCGAACGACATCCAACATGTCATAGGGACCTAGCCCAAGTGACCGCGCTCCCAAGGTCGCCGCCTGGGTAGTACGGACCTTGCCCTGGTTCAACAGCACTTGCAGCCGATCCAGCGGGCAGTGAGGCGTTCTCTTTTCCATGAGAAATTAACCTTCCAGGTTAAATTTAGCTAATAGGTTATTTCAATAACCGCCGCCCGGAAGTCTGCCTCAGCCGCCAAGGGCCTTTATCCGGTCATTTGTCACCACACATGATCGGCATCGGCTCCGCCGCAAACGCCAATGGCTCGCGACGCCCGAAATACAAGGCCGTCAGCAGCCCTACCGTGCCCATGACCAGACAAAAGCCGACACACACCCACGGGCTCCACGGCATCAGCGCAATCAGCGCCAGTGGCGTGGTGCTGGCCCAAAGCGCGTAGGCCACGTTGTAGGTGAAGGAAATGCCCGATACGCGAATCTCGGCCGGGAACAACCCAACCATCACCGACGGCACCACCCCCACTACACCGCAGCTCAACCCCGCCAGCGCATAAGCCAGCCAGGTCATGCCCCACTGCCCCACCAGGCTTGCGTACAACGCGCCGATACCCAGCGGCAGCAGCAGGCTGTAGAGCATCAGCGCACGCCAGGCGCCCACGCGGTCGACCAGCAGCCCTGCCAGCACACAGCCAATGTTGAGGAAGACAATGCCCACGCTGCTCAGGGCAAAGGTGTGCCCGGCGGTCATGCCGAAGCGCTGTTGCATCACCGTCGGGGTAATCACCACCAGCACCACCACGGCCGAGGTCAGCACACAGGTCAGCAGCGCCGCCGGGATCAACGCCCGGCGGTGCTCGTTCAGCACCCGTCGCAGCGGGAAGGTCACCGGCTGTTCCTGACGTGCGCGCAGGGCGAGGAATACCGGCGTTTCGCTGAGCCAGCGGCGCAGCCATACGCCGATCACCCCAAACACCCCGCCCAGCAGGAACGGGTAGCGCCAGGCGTAGTCGAGGATTTCCTGCGGGGTGAACATTTGCGCCAGCAAGGTCGCGGTCAGCGCCCCCAGCAGGTAGCCGAAGGTCAGCCCCGCCTGCAGGAAACCCAGGGCGTAGCCACGCCGCCCGGCTGGCGCGTGCTCGGCGACGAAGGTCCAGGCACTCGGCACCTCGCCACCCACCGCCGCACCCTGCAGGATGCGCAGCGCCAGCAGGATCAGTGGCGCGGCATAGCCGATGTCGGCGTAGGTCGGCATCACCCCGATCAACAAGCATGGCAGGGCCATCATCAGGATGCTCAGGCTGAACACCCGCTTGCGCCCCAGATGGTCGGCAAAGTGCGCCATGAGGATGCCGCCCAGCGGCCGCGCCAGGTAACCGGTGACGAAAATGCCAAAGCTTTGCAGCAGACGCAGCCATTCGGGCATCTCGGGCGGGAAGAACAGTTGGCTGAGGGTTAGCGCAAAGAACACGAAAATGATGAAATCGTAGATTTCCAGCGCGCCGCCCAGCGCCGCCAGGCCCAGGGTCCTGTGGTCGCCGCGGCTGAACCGGGGCGGGCGAGCGGTATCGATGGCAGTCATGGCAGGGTCCGCAAATCGGCAAAGGGCAAGAGCATAGCAAATACCTGCTCCCTTGCCCTGCCCCCTGCGGCGCTAGCGGTTGAACACCGTGTGGGCGAAGTTGGCCCGTGGCCGCGGCCGGGCCGTCGCTGCCGGCAGGGTGCCTGGCAGTGGCAACTTGCCGACCAGCAGTGGCGCGTCGATGATCGCCATGAACGACTCCAATGCCTCGTTATCGGGTACTTGCGGCAGGCTCAGGCTGACAGCCTGGCGTTCGGCCTGCGGTACCGAAGGCACTTTCAACTGGGTGGAGTGGTAAAGCAACGCGTGCTGGATCTGCGTGCTGACACGACAGAAGCGCGCCAGGTCGACCCCGGCATGGCTGGCCAGTTCGATGTTGCCCAGCAGCAGGTGGAATGGCTGCAAGGCACACTGCACCAGGCGTTGCAGCTCCTCGAAGGTGTCCACGGGCGCTATCCGGTAATAGCCCAGGCCATTGAGCAGCCGCTCCAGTTGCAGCCGCTGGCATAGATGAGCGTCGGCGATGAGGATGCGCAGGGTCTTGTTTGCCATGGTCGGACCTGGGCAGTTGGGTAATGAGTAACTCTCCATGACCAAACTGCACCAGTATCGGCTACTGCCAAGGCTATGCCTGGCAGGGGTCTTCTTTGATAGAAGTCGGGAAAGCCGCAGAAATCAAGTGACTGACTGACGGAATTTTCATTTGCCTTTAACCCGGCAATCAACATTCCCACTCGCGCATGCGCAGCCGGCAGTGCTTCATGGCATTGACGATGTGCTTTTCCACCAGGCTGCGGGAAATGCCCAGGTGCTCGGCAATTTGCTGGTGCGACATGCCGTCGAGCTTGCGCAGCAGGAAGCAGTCGCGGCACACCTTGCTCAGCTCATCCAGGGCGCGCTGCATCAGCGCCAGGCGCTGATCAAGCTGCATGCTGTGGGCCAGCGCCGGGGTGTGCCAGCGCTCGTCGCTGTCCAGTACCTCCAACGGCTCGGCCTGGCGCACCTGGTGCCGCCGATGGCGGTCGACCACCAGGTTGAGCGCGGTGCGGTAGAGGAAGGCACGCGGGTGCTCGATGCGCTCGGCGTCAGTGCGCTCCAGCACCCGCAGGTAAGCGTCGTGCGCCACATCCTCGGCGGCCTGACGACTGCCCAGGCGCGCAGAAAGGAAACCCACCAGTTCGCGATAGTAATGTTCCACGACGTTACCTGAGATCGTCCTGCCAGCCTCTGCCAGAAAGCCCTTTCAGGCAGCAACGCGGGACCGAGTGATATCAACGTGCGATCTTACAAATTATAATTATTCTCAGCAACAAGGGTATGGCTGTCGAGGTTTGCCGCCTGTGAAATCGAGCGCCGCGCGGGCGGCGCTCGATTTCACAGGCGCCACAACCCTGTCGCCATACACCTGTCAGCCCCTACCCAATATTCGCTAAATCCCCCCCTGCCGCTTACGTCTATCTGGCACCCCCTCGGCTGGATGTCTGCATGAGACCTTTAACCAACACCCGTCGCCGGCTCCTGCTCACAGGCCTGGGCCTGCTCAGCCTGGGCAGCCTGCTGGCCTGGAAGGCCCTGCCCTATGGTGCCCAGCCGCTGAGCACGGTCGCCGTGACCCGCGCCGATATCGAAAGCAGCGTCACCGCACTGGGTACCCTGCAACCACGGCGCTATGTGGACGTTGGTGCGCAGGCATCCGGGCAAATCCACAAGCTGCACGTCGAAGTCGGCGACACCGTACGCAAAGGCCAGCTGTTGGTCGAGATCGACCCCTCGACCCAGCAGGCGCGGCTGGATGCCGGGCGCTTCTCGATCGACAACCTCAAGGCCCAGCTGGCCGAGCAACGCGCGCAATACCTGCTAGCCCAGCAGCAGCTCAAGCGCCAACGCGACCTGGCCGCCGCCGGCGCCACCCGTGACGAGGACGTGCAAACCGCCGCCGCGCAGCTGAAGGTTACCCAGGCGCGCATCGACATGTTCCAGGCACAGATCCGCCAGGCCCAGGCCAGCCTGCGCAGCGACGAGGCCGAGCTGGGTTACACACGTATCTACGCGCCCATGGACGGCACGGTGGTAGCAGTGGATGCCCGCGAAGGGCAAACCCTCAATGCCCAGCAGCAAACCCCGTTGATCCTGCGTATCGCCAAACTGTCGCCGATGACGGTGTGGGCCCAGGTGTCGGAGGCCGACATCGGCAAGGTCAAACCCGGCATGACGGCCTACTTCACCACCCTGGCCGGCGGCAAGCGCCGCTGGACCAGCACCGTGCGCCAAGTGCTGCCGATCCCGCCCAAACCGCTGGAGCAGGCCAGCCAGGGCGGCGGCAGCCCGGCCAGCGTCAGCAATGGCAGCGCCGGCAGCCAGGTGGTGCAGTACAGCGTGCTGCTGGATGTCGACAACCCGGACGGCGCGCTGATGGCCGAGATGACCACGCAAGTGTTCTTCGTTGCAGGCAACGCCAGCCAGGTGCTGACCGTGCCGCTGGCCGCGCTGGACGACGGCGATGGCCTGCGCCTGGCGCATGTGCTGACCCGCGACGGCAAGGTGGAACAGCGCCAGGTGCGCACCGGCCTCAGCGACCGCCTGCGGGTACAGGTGCTGGATGGCCTCAACGAGGGCGAGCGCCTGGTGATTGGCGCCCCGGGCATGAGCGGAGGCTGAATGAGCACACCCCTGATCGAGCTGGTCGACATCCGAAAATCCTACGGCGGCGTCGATACACCCAAGGTCGACATCCTCCATGGCATCAGCCTTGCCATCCACCCCGGCGAGTTCGTCGCCATCGTCGGTGCCTCCGGCTCTGGCAAGTCAACCTTGATGAACATCCTCGGCTGCCTCGACCGGCCCAGTTCCGGCAGCTATCGCTTCGCCGGCAAGGACGTGGCCGACCTGGACAGCGACGAGCTGGCATGGCTGCGCCGTGAGGCGTTTGGCTTCGTGTTCCAGGGCTACCACCTGATCCCCTCGGGCTCGGCCCAGGAAAACGTCGAAATGCCGGCTATCTACGCCGGCATCGACGCCAGCGAACGCCACGCTCGTGCCAGCGCCCTGCTCGGCCGCCTGGGCCTGGCCAGCCGCACGGGCAACCGCCCGCACCAGTTGTCTGGCGGCCAGCAGCAGCGGGTATCGATTGCCCGCGCGTTGATGAACGGCGGCCATATCATCCTTGCCGACGAGCCCACCGGCGCCCTCGACAGCCATAGCGGCACCGAAGTGATGGCGTTGCTGGATGAGCTGGCCAGCCAGGGCCATGTGATCATCCTGATCACCCACGACCGCGAAGTAGCGGCACGGGCGCAGCGGGTAATCGAGATTCGCGACGGCCTGATCATCAGCGACTCGGCCACCGAACAGCCCACCAGCAACAATGGTCAAGGCCTGCAAGCCGACCAGCTGCGCCAGCGCCTGGACCGCGGCGCCACCATGCGCGGGGCATGGAAAGGCGAGTTGCTCGAAGCCCTGCAGGCTGCCTGGCGGGTGATGTGGGTCAACCGCTTTCGCACCGCCCTGACCCTGCTGGGTATCGTTATCGGCGTTGCCTCGGTGGTGGTGATGCTGGCCGTGGGCGAAGGCAGCAAGCGCCAGGTGATGGCGCAGATGGCCGCGTTCGGCTCCAACATCCTCTACCTCAACGGCAAGCCGGCGAGCTTGGGCGAACAGGCCGGTACCATCACCCTGGATGATGTCGCCGCCATCGGCCAGCTGCCGCAGGTCAAGCACGTGATGCCGGTGATCGGTGAAAAGATGATGGTGCGCCACGGCAACAACAGCCAGAAATTCTATGTCGGCGGCAACAACACTTGGTTCCCCGAAATTTTCAACTGGCCGGCGGTCGAAGGCAGCTTCTACACCGATGCCGACGAAAGCAATGCTGCAGCGGTGGCAGTGATCGGCCAGAAAGTCAGGGAAAAGATGCTCGACCCCGGGCTCGACCCGTTGGGGCAATACATCCTGATCGGCAACGTGCCGTTCCAGGTGGTCGGCATTCTCGCCGGCAAAGGCGCCAGCTCTGGCGACCAGGACAGCGACGGGCGCATTGCAGTGCCCTACTCCGCCGCGGCCATCCGCCTGTTCGGCCAGCGCGACCCGGACTACATCACCGTTGCGGCCATTGATTCGACCCGGGTCAACGAAGCCGAAGCGGCCATCGACCGGCTGTTGCGCCAACGCCACAACGGCCGCCAGGACTTCGAACTGACCAACGACGCGGCGCTGATCCAGGCCGAAGCGCGCACGCAGAACAGCCTGTCGCTGATGCTGGGGGCGATTGCCGCGATCTCGCTGCTGGTCGGCGGTATCGGCGTGATGAACATCATGCTGATGACCGTGCGCGAGCGTACCCGTGAAATCGGCATCCGCATGGCCACGGGTGCGCGCCAGCGCGACATCCTGCGCCAGTTTTTAAGCGAGGCGGTGATGCTGTCGATGGTCGGCGGAGTGGCCGGCATCGTCCTGGCCCTGGCCATCGGTGGCGGCCTGATGCTGGCCGAGGTCGCCGTGGCCTTTGCCCTGCCTGCCATGCTCGGCGCCTTCGCCTGTGCCGTAGTCACTGGCATCGTGTTCGGCTTCATGCCTGCGCGCAAGGCCGCCCGCCTCGACCCGGTCAAAGCCCTTACCAGCGAATAGCCCATGACACTGCCTAGCCGTATCAGCCTGTTGACCTTGTGCGTATGCCTCGGCGCCTGCAGCACGCCGCCCACCCCCGCCAGCGGCATCGTCGCGCCACCCGCCTGGCAAGGCGATGCCGCATCATCCTCGGCTCGCCAGCCAACGGCACAGTGGTGGCACGCCTTCGCCAGCCGCGAGCTGGACCGCCTGGTGCAGCATGCCCTGCACAACGCCCACGACCTGGCCGCCGCCACGGCACGGGTGCGCCAGGCCCAGGCCCGCGCGGTGATCGCCGGTGCGCCCTTGCTGCCAGAGCTGCAACTGGGCCTGAACGGCAGCCGCCAGCGCTTGCTGCACGGCGACGGCAATGACCAGCTCGACGTCAGCCGCAACGAGCCCACCAGCACCTCGTTCGACGCGCAGCTCAGCGCCAGCTACGAGATCGACTTCTGGGGCGGCCTGCGGGCCACCCGCGACAACGCCTTGCGCAGCCTGGATGCCAGCCGTTTCGACCGCCAGACCGTGGAGCTGACCCTGGTCAGCGCGGTAGCCGACAGTTACCTGCAAGGCCTGGCCCTGGAAGAGCAGTTGCGCATCGCCCGCCTCAACCTGCGCAACGCCCAGGACGTACTGGGCCTGGTCGAAGCACGCCAGCGCAACGGCTCCGCCACGCGCCTGGAACTGGCCCAGCAACGCAGCCTGGTGGCCACCCAGCAACGTCAGCTGCCGTTGCTGGAGCAGAAATGGCAGGACAGCCGGGTCACCCTGGCGACCCTGCTCGGCGACCCGGTGCAGTCGCTGCCCGCCAGCCAGGAAGTGATCGGTACCCTGCAATGGCCGGCCATTGGCAGCGGCTTGCCCAGCGAGCTGCTCACCCGCCGCCCCGATATCGCTGCAGCAGAAGCGCGCCTGGCCGCCGCCAGTGCCAACGTGCAAGTCGCCCGCGCCGCCATGCTGCCCAAGCTGACCCTGGGGGCCAACCTGGGCGCCGGGGCCAACACCTTTGCCCATTTGTTCGACAGCTCCTATTACACCCTCACCAGCGGCCTGGTCGCGCCGATCTTCAACAACGGCCGGCTGCGCGCTGCGCGTGAACTGGCCGAGGCTGAACAGGCAGAGTTGCTGGAGACCTACCGCAGCAGCATCCTGGCCGGCTTTGCCGATGTCGAGAAAGCGCTGAATGCCATCCACGGTGTGGACCGCCAGCGGCAGTGGCAGGATGAAGAGGTGCAGCAGGCACGGTTGGCCTTCGACCTGGCGCAGCAGCGTTATGGCGCGGGGGCGGAGACCTTGCTGAGCGTGCTGGAAACCCAGCGCACCTTGTATGTGGCGCAGGACCAGCAGGCGCAACTGCGCCTGGCCCGGTTGCAGGGGAGCGTGGCGTTGTACAAGGCGTTGGGTGGGGGGTGGCAGGTCGGGCAGTAGTGTCTGGCTGAACTGGCCCTATCGCCGGCAAGCCAGCTCCAACAGGTACCCCACAAAGCTTCAGGCCTGCGCTGAACCTGTACAGGCTGTGTGAAAACTCAAAATCAGAGTTCAGCCCGCCAGCGCTGATCTCTGACTGAGACTTTCAGATAACCGAGAGATACCTCTCAG
>NZ_JBIVIF010000075.1:0-14861 GCF_044749595.1 Pseudomonas sp. NPDC089392 | reverse complement strand
TCTCATAGGCGCTGAATGTGTCGAGGCGAACACTTCGGCGCTCGATCTCATAGGCGCTGAATGTGTCGAGGCGAACACTTCGGCGCTCGATCTCATAGGCGCTGAATGTGTCGAGGCGAACACTTCGGCGCTCGATCTCATAGGCGCTGAATGTGTCGAGGCGAACACTTCGGCGCTCGATCTCATAGGCGCTGAATGTGTCGAGGCGAACACTTCGGCGCTCGATCTCATAGGCGCTGAATGTGTCGAGGCGAACACTTCGGCGCTCGATCTCACAGCCACCACATGTGTCAAGCCGGACCCCATCAGGCGCTCAATCTAGCTTGTGCAGCCAGCCGATTGATCGCCGCATCCAGTTCATCCAGCGCCTGTTGCGCCTGCGGGTTCTCCTGCTTGAGCAAGGTCTCACTACGCTGGCATGCCGCGCGTAACTGTGGCACGCCGCAATAGCGCGAGGCACCGTTCAGGCGGTGTACCTGCTCGATCAGCGTGCCGTGGTCATCGGCCTCACGGGCGGCGCGTATGGCTTCGCGGTCAGCCTCCAGCGAGGCCAGCAGCATGCTCAGCATGTCGGCTGCCAGGTCCGCTTTGCCAGCGGCCAGGCGCAGGCCTTCTTCGGGGTCGAGCACTTGCAACTCATCGCCACTGGCCAGGTGCTCGGCCAACCGCTCCTGCGGTGGCGCGCCCAGACTCAGGCCGGTCCACTTCATCACCACCTGCGCCAGCTGCCGTTCGCTGATCGGCTTGGTCAGGTAGTCGTCCATGCCGCCGTGCAGCAATGCGCGTTTTTCGTTGGCCATGGCGTGGGCGGTGAGGGCGACGATGGGTAGCGGGTTGCCGCTTTGGGTGTTTTCCCACAGGCGGATCTGCTCGGTGCAGGCGCGGCCGTCCATGCCGGGCATCTGCACGTCCATCAGCACCAGGTCGAAAGGTTCATCCTGCACCGCTTGTACTGCTGCATAACCGTTGTCGACGGCCAGCACCTCGGCGCCCAGGTCTTCGAGCAAGGTCTGCACCAGCAGCAGGTTGGCGGCGTTGTCGTCGACGCAGAGTATCTTCGGCTGGCGCTGGCCGTTGGCGTTGTTCGCCTCGCCCAGCGGGCGGCGCGGGTGCACCAGTTCCAGCAGCAGGCGCCGTAGCTTGCGTGTGCAGGTTGGTTTGGACAGCAACTGGCCATGGCCGTTGGGCAAGTACTTGTGGTACAGCGCCTGCTCGGTGGTGGGGCATAGCACGACACATTGGCAGTTGTAGCGTTCGAGCTGCTGGTGGTAATGGCCCAGTTGCTCGGGCGACAGGCTGCCCAGGTTAGCCCCGAGCACGGCGAACTCGAACGGCTGGCCGGCCTGGTTGGCGGCTTGCACCGCCTGCAGCAACTGGTCGTAGGAGGCAAACAGGCTGACGCTGAGGCCGCAGTCCTCCAGTTGGTGCTCCAGCGCTTGGCGCGCCAGTTCGTGGCCATCGACGATGGCCGCGCGGCGGCCCAGCAGCGGCTGCAGTGGCAGCTCTTCGACATCGTCGTGGGCCTTGGGCAGGTTGAGGCTGATCCAGAACTGCGAACCTTCACCCGGGGTACTGTCGACGCCGATTTCGCCGCCCATCTGCTCGATCAGGCGCTTGGAAATCACCAGCCCCAGCCCGGTGCCGCCAGGTTGGCGGGCCAGCGAGTTGTCGGCCTGGCTGAACGCCTGGAACAGCGTGCGCACATCCTGCGGCGACAGGCCGATGCCGGTGTCCTGCACGCTGATGCGCAGCTGTGCGCTGTCTTCGTGCTCGTCTTCGAGCATGGCGCGTACGACGATGGTACCTTCGCGGGTGAACTTGATGGCGTTGCTGACCAGGTTGGTGAGGATCTGCTTTAGGCGCAGCGGGTCGCCGACCAGCGACGTCGGGGTGTCGCGGTAGATCAGGCTGAGCAGCTCCAGCTGCTTGGCATGGGCGGCCGGGGCGAGGATGGTCAGGGTGTCCTGGATCAGGTCGCGCAGGTTGAACGGGATGCTGTCGAGCACCAGCTTGCCGGCCTCGATCTTGGAGAAGTCAAGGATCTCGTTGATGATCCCCAGCAGGTTGTCGGCAGACTTCTCGATGGTGCTCAGGTAGTCCAGTTGGCGTGGCGCCAGTTCGCTTTTCTGCAGCAGGTGGGTGAAACCGAGGATGCCGTTGAGCGGGGTGCGGATTTCGTGGCTCATGTTGGCCAGGAACTCCGACTTGATGCGGCTGGCCTCCAGGGCCTCCTTGCGCGCCATGTCCAGTTCGATGTTCTGGATCTCGATGGTTTCCAGGTTCTGGCGTACGTCCTCGGTGGCCTGGTCGATGCTGTGCTGCAGTTCTTCGTGGGCGCTGTGCAGGGTTTCGGCCATGCGGTTGATGCCCCGCGCCAGTTCGTCCAGCTCATGGCTGCCCATGGCCGGCAGGCGTGCTTCCAGGTGGCCGTCCTTGAGCTGGTTGACCGCGTGCTTGATACGCTCGATGGGGTCGTTGATGGTGCGGCTCATGCGCAGCGCCAGCAGGCCGCTGAGCACCAGGCAGGCGAGGATCAGCAACAGGCTGGTGAACAGGTTGCGGTAGCCACGCAGCAGGGTGCCGTCGTGGGACAGCTCGATCTCGACCCAGCCCAGCAGGCGTTCCGTCTCGGAGGGTACCGCATCGGTGGCCAGGTCGCGGTGGTGGCCGAACACCGGCATCAGGTAGCGGGTGGCGTCATTGCCGCTGCGCTGCAGCAACTGGGTGCCGGTGCCACCGCTGGGCGGCAGGTTGAGCATGCTCGGGCCGGCGTGGGCCAGGCGCGTGCGATCCGGGGCAAGGAAGGCGACCGCTCGCACATCGGCCTGCTCCAGGGTTTGCGCGGCAATTCGCTCCAGTTGTGCCGGTGCCAGCTTGGCCATGGCGGGTGCGGCCAGCGGCGCCAGCTGCTCGGCGATCATCTTGCCGCGTTGCAGCAGCTGGGTGCGCAGTTCGTTCTGTTGCAGCCAGGTGAAGTAACTGCCCAGCACCAGGGCCATCAGGCAGGCTGGCAGCAGGGCCAGCAGCATCACCCGGCTTCGGATTCCCAAGCGATCGAGCACACTCGCCTCCTGTGATGTGCCTGGACACCGTCAAGCTATGACGGCCAAGCCGGGAAGTTACTCCGCCTGCCGCGCTATTGCACCTCTTTAGTACGTGTTTTGCGCCGTGGCCGGGGCATTGGTCGCAGGGTGGTTGCCTGACAGGCGGTGGATGCTCAATAATTGCGCAATTGAGAATGCATGGCAGTTGCCAATGAATCCTGTAGCTATTCACAATTCCAATATCCTCGCCATCGAGGACGATCCGGTGCTCGGCGCTTACCTGCACGAAGAGTTGCAGCGTGGCGGCTTCCAGGTGACCTGGTGCCGCAATGGCCTGGAGGGCCTGGAGACGGCTGGGCGCCAAGCCTTCGATGTGGTGCTCATGGACATCCTGTTGCCCGGGCTGAACGGCCTGGATGCGCTGGCACAGTTGCGCAAGCGCAGTGCTACGCCAGTGATCCTGATGTCGGCACTGGGTGCCGAGGCCGATCGCATCAGCGGCTTCCAGCGCGGCGCCGACGATTACCTGCCCAAGCCGTTCAGCATGGCCGAACTGCAGGTGCGCATCGAAGCAATCTTGCGCCGCGTGGCCCTTGAACGTCGCCATCAAGCCCCGCATGAGCCTGCCGCCAGCGGCGAATTGCAGTTTGACGAGGGGCTGTGCGATGTACGCCTCGATGGCCACCTGGCAGGCCTGACCCCTAGCGAATTCCGCCTGCTCGACATCCTCAACCGCAACCTCGACGACGTGCTCAGCAAGCCGTTCCTTTACCAGCAAGTGTTGCAGCGTGGTTATTCGCGGCATGACCGCAGCCTGGACATGCACGTCAGCCAGATCCGCCGCAAGCTCAAGGGCATCGGCTACCACGAACGGCAGATCCGTACCGTATGGGGCAAGGGCTACGTGCTCAGCGCCAGCGAGGCGGAGTGACCCATGCTCGACCGCCATTCGCTGTTCTGGAAACTGGCCATTTTGCTGGTGGGCTTCTGCCTGCTGATGATTGGCCTCAGCTACACCTGGGGCCGGCACATGGAAACCCAGAACGCGTTCCTCTCGGAGCCGGCGCGGCAGGCCTTGCGCGGCTATGCCGGCGAGGCCGAGCGGGCCTGGCGCAGCGGCGGGCGGGCAGGGCTGGACCAGTGGGTGGCAGCCATGCACCAACGCGAGCGGGGCTGGGTTGGCGTGCTCGATATCAACCTGCGGCCGCTCGACAGTGCCACCCTCAACCCGCAGATCATGCAACGGTTGACACGCCTGCGCGGTGTCGACTGGCCGATGAGCCGGCGCAGCGTCGACCAGCCGTGGGTACGCATACCGTTCCCGGGGGCACCGGAGCAGGGCATGCTGGTAATCGAACTGCCGCAGCGGTTCAACCCGGACCAGTACCGCTTGCTGTGGCGAATCGTCACCAACGGCATCATCCCGGGGCTGTTTACCCTGCTGTTGTGCGTGGGCCTGTACCGCATGCTGATCGTGCCGCTGAACCAGCTCCGCGAGCAGGCCAATGCCTGGCGTGCCGACCAGCTCTCGGCGCGTCTCGACTCACGCACTATTGCCCGGCATGACGAGCTTGGCGAGCTGGCCCGGGCCTTCGACCAGATGGCCGAGCGGTTGCAGGGTACGGTGGCGATGCAGCAGCAGCTGTTGCGCGACCTGTCGCACGAAATGCGCACGCCGCTGAGCCGGCTGCGGGTGGCCTGTGACGGTGAAACCGACCTGCAGCGCCTGCGCGAACGCCTTACGCGTGAGGTGGATTGCATGCAGCAGCTGGTCGAAGACACCTTGCAACTGGCCTGGCAGGATGCCGAACGCGCGCCGATGAACCTGGAGCCGATCGAGGTCCAGGCGCTGTGGGAACTGCTGGCCGAGAATGCCAGCTACGAAAGCGGCTGGTCGCCCGCGCGCTTGCGCTGCGAAGTGCCGGCTGACTGCTGGGTGCAAGGCAACCTCAACCACCTGGCCCAGGCGCTGGAGAACATGTTGCGCAATGCCATTCGTCACTCGCCAGCCGAGGGTGTGGTGCGGTTGGGTGGGCAGCGTGAGGGCAGTTACTGGTGGCTGTGGCTGGAGGATGAAGGTGGCGGGGTGGCTGAAGAGGACCTGGAGCGGATCTTTGCACCGTTCTCGCGGCTGGATGGCTCGCGGCCTGGGGATGGTGGTTTCGGGCTGGGGTTGAGCATTGCCCGCAGTGCCATCCAGCGCCAGGGCGGGACCTTGTGGGCGCAGAATGGCAAGCGGGGGCTGCGGTTGTGGATGAGATTGCCATTACATGTGCCGGCCCCTTCGCGGGTAAACCCGCTGCTACGGCCAGCGGAGTCCGTGTAGGAGCGGGTTTACCCGCGAAGAGGCCGGCACAGGCCACACCGATATAGCTTGTAGCTATATGCACCACAGATTGCGTGATATGGCCGCGAGGGGTTTGCCGGTATGATAGGCGCCCCTGCCGTCCGGATTGTGAAATACGCCATGACCTTGCAGTACCCAACCATCGCCGATTGCGTCGGCAATACGCCTCTGGTTCGCCTGCAGCGCATCGCTGGCGAAACCAGCAACACCCTCCTGCTCAAGCTCGAAGGTAACAATCCCGCCGGCTCGGTGAAGGACCGCCCGGCATTGTCGATGATCACCCGCGCCGAGCTGCGCGGCCAGATCAAGCCCGGCGACACCCTGATCGAAGCCACCTCCGGCAACACCGGCATCGCCCTGGCGATGGCGGCGGCGATCAAGGGCTACAAGATGATCCTGATCATGCCCGACAACTCCACCGCCGAACGCAAGGCCGCGATGACCGCCTATGGCGCCGAGTTGATCCTGGTGACCAAGGAAGAGGGCATGGAAGGCGCCCGTGACCTGGCCGAGAAGCTGCAGGCAGAAGGCCGCGGCCTGGTGCTGGACCAGTTCGCCAACGGCGACAACCCGATCGCCCACTACAACAGCACCGGCCCGGAGATCTGGCAGCAGACCCAGGGCAGCATCACCCATTTCATCAGCTCCATGGGTACCACCGGTACCATCATGGGCTGCTCGCAGTACCTCAAGGAACAGAACCCGGCGGTGCAGATCATTGGCCTGCAACCGATGGAAGGCTCGGCCATCCCCGGCATCCGCCGCTGGCCCGAGGAATACCTGCCGAAGATCTTCGACGCCAGCCGTGTCGACCGCGTGGTCGACATGTCGCAGCAGGAAGCCGAAGACACCACCCGCCGTCTTGCCCGTGAAGAGGGCATTTTCTGCGGTGTGTCCTCTGGTGGTGCGGTCGCGGCCATGCTGCGCCTGTCCCGCGAGGTAGAAAATGCCACGATGGTCGCGATCATCTGCGATCGTGGCGACCGTTACCTGTCCACCGGCCTGTTCGACCCGAGCTAAATGTCCAAGAAAAAAAGCAACAGCGGCCTGCGCTTCCAGCCGGCCGGCGGCAACCGTAGCCCCCAGGTCCCCGTGGGCAAGAAGCAGCGCCTGGAAATCGAGCGCCTGGCCGGTGACGGCCGCGGCATCGCCTTCATTGAAGGGCGCACCTGGTTCGTCAGTGGCGCCCTGGCCGGTGAAACCGTGGAGGCACGGGTGCTCAATGCCCGTGGCAAAGTGGTCGAGGCCCGCCTGGAGCGGCTGCTGCAGGCCAGCCCTGAGCGCCGTGAAGCACCGTGCCGGTACTACGACCGCTGCGGTGGCTGCAACCTGCAACACCTGCCGCACGAAGCGCAGCTGGCGCTCAAGCAGCGCACCCTCGCCGAGCAGCTGCAGCGGGTGGCCGGTGTGCAGCCCGAGGAATGGGCCGCACCGCTGAGTGGGCCAGAATTCGGCTACCGGCGCCGCGCCCGCGTGGCGGTGCGCTGGGACGTCAAGGCTCGCCAGCTGGAGGTGGGCTTCCGCGCCGAAGCCAGCCAGGACATCATCGCCATCGACGATTGTGCGGTGCTGGTACAGCCCTTGCAGTCAATTTTGCGCCACTTGCCGACCGTGCTGCGCTCGTTGAGCAAACCGCAGGCGTTGGGCCATGTGGAACTGTTCAGTGGCACTGCCGAGGCGGTGCTGGTGCGTCATGTGGCGCCGCTGCCGGCAGAAGACCTGGCCAGGCTGCAGGCGTTCTGCGAGCAGGCCAATGCCCAGCTGTGGCTGCAAGGCGAAGGTGAGCCGGCACCGGTGGACCCGGCCGCGCAACTGGGCTTTGCTCTGGCGCCCTGGCAATTGGAGCTGGCCTGGCGCCCGGGTGACTTCGTGCAAGTGAATGCCCAGGTCAACACGGCGATGATCGAGCAGGCCCTGGCCTGGCTCGCACCGCAGGCCGACGAGCGCGTGCTGGACCTGTTCTGCGGCCTGGGCAACTTTGCCTTGCCGCTGGCCCGCCAAGCGCGCGAAGTGGTGGCAGTGGAAGGTGTGCAGGCCATGGTCGATCGGGCCGCAGCCAATGCCCGGAACAACAATGTGCATAACGCACAGTTTTTTCAGGCCGATTTATCGCAGCCTTTGGCAGGCACCGGATGGGCCGCCGAAGGCTTTTCTGCGGTACTCTTGGATCCACCGCGCGACGGTGCTTACGAGGTGGTGCAAGGCATCGCACGCCTCAAGGCCAGCAGGCTGGTCTACGTATCGTGCAACCCGGCCACGCTGGCGCGAGACGCCCAGGTGCTGGTCGGCCAGGGGTACCGGTTAAAAAGGGCCGGGATTCTCGACATGTTTCCTCAGACGGCGCATGTCGAGGCCATGGCGTTATTCGAAGCGGGCTAGCTGACTGGCCCCTTGGTGCGGCTACCACGGAAGGGTGGCCGCACGGTGATCGCCAGCGCAGCCATGAGTGCTGCGCTGTATGGAAAGGTAAAAAAAGATGGTACAGGTGAGAGTGCACCAGCCGGTCAACACCGACGGCAGTATCAATCTCGAAGCATGGTTGGACCATGTGGTAAGCGTCGATTCGGCACTGGATCGCGCAGCGCTGAAAGAAGCCTGCGAGTTTGCCCATGAGGTCGAGATAAAAGGCAACCCGGCCAAGCATTCCTGGGCGGACGGTACGTCGAGCTTTCAGGCGGGGCTGGAAATTGCCGAAATCCTGGCCGACCTCAAGCTCGACCAGGACTCCTTGGTGGCAGCGGTCATCTACCGCTCGGTGCGCGAAGGCAAGGTCACCCTGGCCGAAGTCAGCCAGCGCTTTGGCCCTGTGGTATCCAAGCTGATCGACGGCGTGCTGCGCATGGCCGCCATCAGTGCCAGCCTCAGCCCACGGCAATCGCTGGTGCTGGGCTCGCAGGCGCAGGTCGAGAACCTGCGCAAGATGCTCGTGGCCATGGTCGACGACGTACGTGTGGCCTTGATCAAGCTGGCCGAACGTACTTGTGCGATCCGCGCGGTAAAGGCTGCCGATGAAGAAAAGCGTCTGCGGGTCGCCCGCGAGGTGGCTGATATCTATGCGCCGCTGGCTCACCGCCTGGGTATCGGCCACATCAAATGGGAGCTGGAAGACCTGTCCTTCCGCTACCTCGAGCCCGACCAGTACAAACAGATCGCCAAGCTGCTGCACGAGCGCCGGCTGGACCGCGAGCGCTTCATCAGCGATGTGATGAACCAGTTGCAGAACGAGCTGCTGGCCACTGGCGTGAAGGCCGACATCAGCGGCCGGGCGAAACATATCTATTCCATCTGGCGCAAGATGCAGCGCAAAGGCCTGGAGTTCAGCCAGATCTACGACGTGCGCGCGGTGCGTGTGCTGGTGCCGGAAATTCGCGACTGCTACACCGCGCTGGGCATCGTGCACACCCTGTGGCGGCACATTCCCAAGGAGTTTGACGACTACATCGCCAACCCCAAGGAAAACGGCTATCGCTCGTTGCACACGGCGGTGATCGGCCCCGAAGGCAAGGTGCTGGAGGTGCAGATCCGCACCCATGGCATGCACGAGGAAGCCGAGTTGGGCGTTTGCGCCCACTGGCGCTACAAGGGCACCGACGTCAAGCCCAGCTCCAACCACTACGAAGAGAAGATCTCCTGGCTGCGCCAGGTGCTGGAATGGCACGAAGAGCTGGGCGACATCGGTGGCCTGGCCGAGCAGCTGCGGGTCGATATCGAGCCGGACCGGGTTTATGTGTTCACCCCCGACGGCCACGCCATCGACCTGCCCAAGGGTGCCACGCCGCTGGACTTCGCCTACCGCGTGCATACCGAGATCGGCCACAACTGCCGTGGCGCCAAGATCAACGGGCGTATTGTGCCGCTCAACTACAGCCTGCAGACCGGCGAGCAGGTAGAGATCATCACCAGCAAGCACGGCAACCCTAGCCGTGACTGGCTGAACTCCAACCTGGGCTACGTCACCACCTCGCGGGCGCGGGCCAAGATCGTGCATTGGTTCAAGCTGCAGGCACGCGACCAGAACGTCGCTGCCGGCAAGACCTTGCTTGAACGCGAGCTCAGCCGCCTGGGCCTGCCGCAGGTGGACTTCGAGCGCCTGGCCGAGAAAACCAACGTCAAGACTGCCGAGGACATGTTCGCCTCGCTTGGCGCCGGCGATTTGCGCCTGGCCCACCTGGTCAATGCCGCCCAGCAACTGCTGGAGCCCGAGCGCATCGAGCAGATCGAACTGGTGCCGCGCAAGCCTACCGGGCCGCGTACCGGCAAGCGTGGCGACATCCAGATCCAGGGTGTCGGCAACCTGCTGACGCAGATGGCGGGCTGCTGCCAGCCGCTGCCGGGTGATGCGATTGTCGGCTACATTACCCAGGGCCGCGGCGTGAGCATCCACCGCCAGGACTGCGCCTCGGTGCTGCAACTGGCGGGCAAAGAGCCGGAGCGCATGATCCAGGTCAGCTGGGGGCCGATCCCGGTGCAGACCTACCCGGTCGACATCGTCATCCGTGCTTACGACCGCCCAGGCCTGCTGCGTGACGTGTCGCAGGTATTGCTGAACGAAAAGATCAACGTGCTAGCGGTGAATACCCGCTCGAACAAGGAAGACAACACCGCGCTGATGTCGCTGACCATCGAGATTCCAGGCCTGGACGCGCTGGGCCGCCTGCTGGGGCGGATCTCGCAGTTGCCTAACATCATCGAGACGCGGCGTAATCGTACCCCTTGAGACCGCGGTGCCTACTTCGCGGGTAAACCCGCTCCCACAGGTACGGTGCAGATTTCGAAACCTGCATCCATCCTGTTGGAGCGGGTTTACCCGCGAAGAAGCCACCACCGAAGGACCTGCCTGAATGACTTACACCCTCGAAGACCTGTTGCACCTCATGGCCCGCCTGCGCGACCCGCAGTACGGCTGCCCATGGGACCTGCAGCAGAACTACGCGAGCATTGTCCCGCACACCATCGAAGAGGCCTACGAGGTCGCCGACACCATCGAACGCGGCGATTTCGAGCACCTGCAAGGTGAGCTGGGCGACCTGCTGTTCCAGGTGGTCTACTACAGCCAGTTGGCCAGGGAGGAGGGGCGTTTCGAGTTCGATGGCGTGGTCGACAGCATCACCCGCAAGCTCATACGCCGCCACCCGCACGTATTCCCCACCGGCGAGCTGTACGCGCCAGTGGACACCCCCAGCCTGAGCGAGGCCCAGGTCAAGTCACGCTGGGAAGAAATCAAGGCCGAAGAGCGCGCAGAAAAAAGCCAGCCCGAACAGCTGTCGCTGCTCGACGATGTACCGGCAGCATTGCCGGCGTTGTCGCGGGCAGCCAAACTGCAAAAGCGTGCAGCCACGGTTGGTTTCGACTGGCCTGCGGCATTGCCAGTGCTGGACAAGGTCCGTGAAGAGCTGGATGAAGTGCTGCAGGCCATGGCCGATGGCGATGCCGATGCACTCGAAGACGAAGTCGGTGACCTGCTGTTTGCCGCTGTAAACTTGGCCCGCCACCTCAAGCAGGACCCGGAAAACGCCCTGCGCCGCGCCAACCGCAAGTTCGAGCGACGTTTCCGTTTTATCGAACAGGCATTGCGCGACAGTGGTCGCCCCATTGAAGATTGTAACCTTGACGAGCTGGACGCCCTTTGGGGTGAAGCCAAACGTCAGGAAAAGAACCTGCCCAGCTGCGGCTGAGCTGTTGCATAAGTGAGTGAACATTCATGAGCCTTTCCCTTCGCGACCAATTGCTCAAAGCCGGTCTGGTCAACCAGAAACAGGTCTCGCAGACCAACAAAGCTGAAAAGAAACAGAAGCGCATGGAGCACAAAGGCCAGGTCGAAGTCGACGACAGCCAGCAGCGCATCGCCAAGGAAGCCATGGCCGAAAAGGTCAAGCGCGACCAGGAACTGAACCGCCAGCAGCAGGAAAAGGCCGAGCAGAAGGCCCGTGCCGCGCAGATCAAGCAATTGATCGAAGCCACGCGCTTGCCGAAGCTGAGCACCGAGGATTACTACAACTTCGTCGACGACAAGAAGGTCAAGCGCATTGCCGTCAACGCCCTGATGCGGACGAAGCTGAGCAATGGCGCATTGGCCGTCGTGGCTCACGCTGGCGGTTACGAGGTTATCCCCCGTGAAGCGGCGGTCAAGATCCAGGAGCGCGACCCTAACCGTATCCTGTTGCTCAACACCCATGTCGAGGAAGCGGACGAAGACGACCCGTACGCGGCCTACAAGATCCCGGACGATCTGATGTGGTAAACACGAAAAACCCCGCCTTGGCGGGGTTTTCTGTTTGAGGGCTGGGTTATTGCGTGGCGCGCTGGTTTTCCAGGTCTTCCAGCTCTACGCGGTACTGGTGGGCTTCGTGTTCGTTGTGGAACATCCCTACCAGTTGGCCTTGTTGGTGCACATCCCAGATCCGCACGCCAGCGGCCAGGCCTTCGTGGGACATTCTCGATTCGTCGCGTTCGGTTACTTGGACAGTCATCGGTAAACTCCACTTCTTCAGATAGCTGCGACACTGTGTCGCACACCCCCTTTATAGAGTTTGTTAGCAGGCTAAGTAAATAAAACAGGCATGAAACAAGTTTCATGATGCTCAACGGTGTGCTGCCTGTACCGGCCCTATAGCCGGCAACCCAGAAATCCCAGGCAGAAAAAAGCCCCGCTCAAGGCGGGGCTTCGGGTACTGCTGGCAGCGCGGGCTCAGTTACCCTTCACCGGCTTGCCGTCGACCGAGCCGTCCTGCAGCACGATCACGTACTCCTTGCCATCCGTCTCGACCTGGCGCAGTTGCACCAGCAGGTAGTCCCAGCTCTTGGCGAACCACAGCTCGGTAATACGCTTGCTCTGGCTTGGGTCGCGCACACGCTCGACCTTCACCGCGTCGATCTGGCCGGTTTTGGTAGTGACCTTTTCGGTGCCCAGCACGCGGAAGTCGTAGGTGTCGATCTCGTCACCGTCGACCACCTGGTAGGTCATGCTTTTCTTACCGGCCGCCACGTCATGCTGCAGGGCCAGCTGGTAGGACGACTTGTCCAGCACGCCGCGGTTCAGTGGCAGGTTGACCGCATCGCCACGGTCGCTACCGGTGACTTTCTTGGCGTTCCAGTCGAAGTTCAGGTCGACCTTCTTGGCCTTGCCCAGGCCGCCGCGCTCGAAGTGGTACTTCTGCGGCAGCAGGGTGTCGTTTTCCATGCGCAGGGTGCTTTGCTCGGTCAGGCTGGCGATCATCATGGAGGCCTTGAAATTAAGGTCCCAGGTACCGTTGGCATTTTTGACCAGGCTGCGCTCGGCGGTGCCGCTCATGGGCAGTTGCTTCCAGTCAGCGGTATAGCTGGCCGCGAATGGCTTCAAATCAGCTGCCTGGAGGGGTAGGGCGAGCACGGCGAGAGCCAAGAGCAGGGCGCGACGCATAAATTCTCCTAGGATCGAATCAAGTGACCGCTGGCCGGCAGGGGCTGACCATCCAGTAATGCACCCTGTTCGCCAAGAAGCAAGCGCCCTTCAGCGAACCACTGCACTGCCAGCGGATAGATCTGGTGTTCCTGGTGGTGTACCCGTTGGGCCAGGCTTTCGACAGTGTCCTCAGACGCCACCGGTACCACAGCCTGTACGACCAGTGGGCCGCCATCGAGTTCCTCAGTCACGAAGTGTACGCTGCAACCATGCTCGGCGTCGCCTGCCTCCAGCGCCCGGCGGTGGGTATGCAGGCCTTTGTACTTGGGCAGCAGCGACGGGTGGATGTTGAGCAGGCGCCCCTGATAGTGGCGCACGAAGTCGCCACTGAGGATGCGCATGAAACCGGCCAGCACCACCAGGTCCGGGGCGAAGCCGTCGATGCGCGCCATCAGCGCGGCATCGAAGGCTTCACGGCCGTCGAACTGGGTGTGGTCGAGCACGGCGCTGTCGATGCCGGCCGCCGCAGCGCGTTGCAGGCCGTAGGCATCGGCGCGGTTGGAAACCACCGCACGGATGCACACCGGGCTGTCCGGGCCTTGGTAGCTGTCGATCAGGGCTTGCAGGTTGCTGCCGGAGCCCGACAGCAGTACCACTACATTGCAGGTATTGCTCGGCATCAGTGTGCCTTGAGGTTCTGCAGTTCGACCTGGGCGGCGCCTTCGGCAGCTTCGGCGATGTGGCCGATGACCCATGGCTGCTCACCGGCGGCGCGCAGTTCGTTCAGGGCGGCTTCGACCTGGTCCTGGGCCACGCAGATGACCATGCCGACGCCGCAGTTCAGTACGCGGTGCATTTCGTGCTCGTCGACGTTGCCTTTTTCCTGCAGGAAGTCGAACACCGCCGGGCGCTGCCAGCTGGCCACGTCAACCACGGCCTGGGCGTTTTTCGGCAGAACGCGCGGGATGTTGTCCAGCAGGCCGCCACCGGTGATGTGGGCCATGGCCTTGACGGCGCCGGTGTTCTTGATCAGCTGCAGCAGCGGCTTGACGTAGATGCGGGTTGGCGCCATCAGCAGGTCGGTCAGCGGCTTGCCGTCCAGCTGGGTGTTCTCGATGTCGGTAGCGGATACTTCGAGGATCTTGCGGATCAGCGAGTAGCCGTTGGAGTGCGGGCCCGAGGACGGCAGGGCGATCAGCGCGTCGCCAGTGGCAACCTTGGAGCCGTCGATGATCTCGGCCTTTTCCACCACGCCAACGCAGAAGCCAGCCAGGTCGTAGTCCTCGCCTTCGTACATGCCAGGCATTTCGGCGGTTTCACCACCAACCAGCGAGCAGCCGGCCAGTTCGCAACCGGCGCCGATGCCGGTGACTACGGTCGCGGCCACGTCAACGTTCAGTTTGCCGGTGGCGTAGTAGTCGAGGAAGAACAGCGGCTCGGCGCCGCACACCACCAGGTCGTTGACGCACATGGCGACCAGGTCCTGGCCAATGCTGTCGTGCTTGTTCAGGTTCAGCGCCAGGCGCAGCTTGGTGCCGACGCCGTCGGTGCCGGAGACCAGCACCGGCTGCTTGTAGCCGGCCGGGATCTCGCAGAGGGCGCCGAAGCCGCCCAGGCCACCCATGACTTCAGGGCGTGCGGTGCGTTTTGCCACGCCCTTGATGCGTTCGACCAGTGCTTCGCCGGCGTCGATGTCTACACCGGCGTCCTTGTAGCTCAGGGAGGGTTGCTTGCTCATTGATCCAGGCCTTTAGGAGGGAGGGATTCTTAAAAACGACCATGACGGCCAAGGCCGGCGGGTAAGCGGCGGCTGCCTGAAACGTCAGTGGTCTGTGAAGGC
This sequence comes from Pseudomonas sp. NPDC089392, assembly GCF_044749595.1. Classification (NCBI taxonomy): domain Bacteria; kingdom Pseudomonadati; phylum Pseudomonadota; class Gammaproteobacteria; order Pseudomonadales; family Pseudomonadaceae; genus Pseudomonas; species Pseudomonas sp. NPDC089392. The sequence goes on along the minus strand of NZ_JBIVIF010000075.1, from coordinate 249 downwards.
GCGCGATTTTATCAGGGTTGCCGGGCAGCGGCCATCCTCAGGCCGACGGGCAGGGCATGAAAATGGGTAAATAGTATGGGGTGTCCGGCTTTAAAGGTTTGGCGCCTGGAGGGTTCGAGCGCCGAAGCGTTCGCCTCGACACATTCAGCGCCTGTGAAATCGAGCGCCGCCCGCGCGGCGCTTCGCGGCTAAAGCCGCTCCTACGTTTGTTTCGGGCCAATTATTCCTGTGGGATTTGCGCGCGAACGC
>NZ_JBIVIF010000074.1:0-15051 GCF_044749595.1 Pseudomonas sp. NPDC089392 | reverse complement strand
CACCTGATCCCATCCCGAACTCAGCAGTGAAACGATGCATCGCCGATGGTAGTGTGGGGTTTCCCCATGTGAGAGTAGGTCATCGTCAAGATTCAAACCCAAAGCCCCTGTCTGCGATGCAGACAGGGGCTTTGTCTTTTCCGGGCCAGAACTCCAAGGCTCGTGCGATCCCCTGTGTAGGAGCGGCCTCGCGTCGCGATCGGGCGCGCAGCGGCCGTAAAACCTGCATCCCGGATCTGCCAGGCAAACCGTGTCGCCTGGATTGCGGCCGCTTCGCGCCCGATCGCGACACAAGGCCGCTCCTACAAGTAACGCGTATCAGCGGTCAGAACTGATAACTCACCGTAGCACTCACATTGCGCTCCTCACCCATGTAGCAGTAGTTCACGCTGGCACACGAGGTGATGTAGCTTTCATTGGTAAGGTTGTTGGCGTTCAGGCGTACATCCACACCCGTCAGGCCGACCTTGCCCAGGTCGTAGCCGATCGAAGCGTCGAACAGGGTGTAGGAGGGCACCTTCACGCTGTTTTCCGCATCCACCCAGCTGTACCCCACATATCGCACCCCACCACCCAGCCGCAGGCCATCCAGGGCCCCTTGGTGGAAGTTGTAGTCAGCCCACAGCGAAAACATCTGTTTAGGCGCCTGGGTTGGCGAATTGCCCTTGTTGTCCAGGTTGCCCGATACCAGGCTAGGCATCGACTTGGAATATTCGATATCGGTGAAGGTATACCCTCCCAGCAGCTTCAGGCTCTCGGTCAACTGTACATGGGCCTCAAGCTCCAGCCCTTGCGAACGCACTTCACCGACAGGGCGATAGAAGTCCTCGTTTGGCTGTTTCGACGCCAGGTTCTCCTGCTCGATGCGGAACACCGATGCGGTGAACAGATTGTCGCTGCCCGGCGGTTGATACTTGATGCCAGCTTCCCATTGCGTGCCCTCGGTGGGCGCCAGCGGGCGGCCCTCCTGGTCGGATACGGTGTTGGGGTTGAACGACTCCGAGTAGCTGACATAGGGCGCAATACCGTTCTCGAACAAGTAGAGCAACCCGGCACGGGTAGTGAACTTCGAGCGCTGATCACTGACCTTGGTGTCGCTGTCACGGTTCTCTTCGGACACCTTCACCCAGTCCTGACGCAGCCCCAGAGAGAAGCGCCACTGGTCCAGCTCCACCAGGTCCTGCAGGTACACGCCCGTTTGCTGCAAACGCCGCTGGTAGCGGTTCTCGCCCAACACCTGAAGATTGCCATTGCCGTACTGCGGGTTGCCGGCATCCAGCGGGTCGACCGTGCCATAACGCCATGCCACGTCGGCTTTGCGCCGCTGGTAGTCAGCACCCAGCAGCAGGGTGTGCTTGGCCGCCGCGGTAAAGAACTCTGCCTGCAGCATGTTATCGATGATGTACGAATGCAGGCGTTCGTCGCCGCCGGTATAGGCGCGGTTGAGGATATTGCTGTCGGCGTCTGCCCAACCGGCCGAGTACACCTGGTCCATCGACACGTCGGAATCCTGGTAGCGGAAGTTCTGCCGGGCGGTGAACACATCGTTGAAGCGATGTTCGAACTGGTAGCTGAAGGACTGCTGGGTACGCTCGTAGTTGTCGATATCCGGTTCGCCCTCAAAGAAGTGATCTGAGAGGCGCAAGCCGTTGCGCTGGTGCAGCATGCCGTCGGCAGGGTTGCCGCCGTGGTAGCCGCCGTTTGGGTCGTGCTGCAGGTAGGCCTGCAAGGTGAGTGAGGTGTCTTCGCTGAAGTCGATGCTGATGGCCGGCGCGATGGCGTAGCGTTCTTCCTTGTTGTGGTCGAACTGCGTGTCAGAGGCATCCGCCAGGCCAGTCAGGCGATAGGCGATGCGCTTGTCGTCATCCACAGGGCCGCTGAAGTCGAAACCCATGCCGCGCTGGCCCTGGGTGCCGACCGTGGCCTGAACCTGATGATAAGAGTCAAACAGCGGCTTCTTGGTGGTCAGCGCCACCAGGCCACCCGGCGAGCTGCGGCCATATAGCACCGAAGACGGGCCCTTGAGAATGTCGATGCGCTCAAGGAAGTACGGGTCCACCTGCATGGTGCTGTAAGTGCCGTTATCCCCCATCGACTTGAGCCCGTCGACGTAGATGTTATCCACCGAGCCATCGTTGAAACCGCGCATGGCCACATAGTCATAGCGATGGGTGGCACCGTAGGGGTTGGTCAGTACCCCAGGGGTATAGCGCATGGCCTGGGCTACCGTCTGCGAGCCTTGGTCATCGATCTGCTGGCGGGTCACCACCGAGACCGATTGCGACGTCTCCACCAGCGGCATGCTGGTCTTGGTCGCCACCTGGCTGTGCGTGGCGTTGTAGCCCTCTGTGCTACCCAGGGCATTGCCGAGGGTGAAGCTGCGGACATCGGTGTCTGGCAGCGACAGGGCGGCATCCTGGGGCTGTGCCTGCAGCACATAGCTATGCCCGTCTTGGCGGACGGCTTGCAGGCCGCTACCGCTTAGCAACTGGCGCAGTGCCTGCTCGGTGGCGTACTGCCCTTGGAGGCCGTCGGACTGCAAGCCACTGGTGAGCTGTGGCGTACTCGACAGGGTGATACCGGCTTGGCGGGCGAACTGGTTGAGCACCGCATCCAGTTGGCCGGCCGGGATCGCGTAGTGATGGCTTGCCTGGGCGGTTTCAGCTGCCATCGAAAGTTGTGACGTGGCGGTCAGGCCCAAGGCCGTGCTGAGCAGAGCAGCCCGGGCAGCTTTGCGCAAAAGTGCTGAGTGCAAAACAGGTCGAAAATCATTCGCGAGGGAAGGGTGCTTGTACACCGTGTCAATAGGCATGAGTGGTCCGTTGGAGAGTTGAGGGCAGAAGGTGTCGCTTACTGTCCTAGCCGGACCGTCATTCAAAACCCGCCAAAAAATTGAGCGCCGCTACACGGTCCCCTGTAGGAGCGGCCTTGTGTCGCGAAAGGGCTGCAAGGCCGCTCCTACATCGACCGCGTTATCACGTCAGCCTTTCCACCCGCACCCACCAGCGTGTGCGTTGGCGCAGCCGTACAGGCAGCGTCTGCGGCAGCAGCTGCAGCAATTGTTCCGGGTCTTCAAGGCGGAATACGCCTGAAAGGCGCAAATCGGCAATCTCGTCGCTACAGCCCAGGTAGCCATGACGATAGCGGCTGACCTGCGCAAGAAAGTCGAACAAGCGCATGTCCCGGGTAACGATCAGTCCTTCGCTCCAGGCCATCGCATCCATGTCCACGTGTTCCAGCTGCTGTGAACCTTGCGCATCCAGCCGCCAGTCCTGACCGCTTTCAATCCATTGCAGCTGGCCAGTGCCAGGCCGGTGGATCGCCACCCTGCCATGGCTGACACTGACGCGGGTGCAGTCGCTGTCCTGGCGTGCCACGAAGCGCCCTGTGAACCCTTCCAGCAAGGCCTCACGGGTTTGCACCAGCAAGGGCTGCTGCAGGTTCGGCGCCTGGCTGCAGGTAATCATCAATTCCCCCTGCTTCAGGTGGATCAGACGCTGCTGGTCGTTGAAGGCCAGGTCCACGGCACTGCGAGTATTGAGTTGCATCAGCGAGCCATCGGGCAGCGTGAAGCTGCGTCGCTCACCCGTGCCGGTGGCGTAGTCTGCTGTCCAGGCGTTGAGCGCTTCCAAGTCTTTGCCCAGCCATGCCGCAGCCCCCACTATGCCAACGCCGCCAAGCAGTTTCAGTGCCTGCCGGCGGTGCAGGCGCCGCTGGCTGGTTTCCAGGGTCTGCAAGGCTACCCCGGCGCCGGGAATGGCGCGCAGGTCGAGGTCCTGGTGCATCTGGATTACCCGCTGCCACGCCTGCTCGTGTTCAGGGCGGGCGTTGCGCCATTGCGCGCACTGGTGCTGCAGACTGGGCTCATAGCCGTGCTCGCGCAGCCTCAGCATCCACAGGATGGCCTGCTTGACCGTTTTCGCGCCAGGTTGTGCGGCGGTCATCGCTTCAGCACTCGTCTTCGTAGCGCAGCACGTAGCAGTGGTACAGCGCATCGGCGATGTAGCGCTCAACGGTACGCACGGAAATACCCATCTGCTCGGCGATGGCCGGGTGCTTCAGCCCCTCGCACTGGGCCAACAGGAAGGCACGGCGTACTTTTGGCTTGAGGCCGTCGAGCATGCGCGCGATGCGCTCCAGCAGTTCAAGCAGCAGCTCACGGGTTTCGGTCGAAGGCGCCAGTGCTTCCGGCACCTGGGCCAACGCCTCAAGGTAGGCCCGGTGCAGCTCCTCGCGGCGCCAGTGGTCGATCACCAGCCCGCGTGCGACCGTGCGCAGAAAGGCCCGTGGCGTGTTCAACTGCAGCTGCTCGCGGCGCTGCAGCAGGCGTACGAAGGTGTCCTGGGCCAGGTCTGCAGCATCGGCGGCATTGCCCAATTTGCTGCGCAGCCAGGCATGCAACCAGCCGTGGTGGTCACTGTAGAGCGTTTGCACGGAATCGTTGCTGGGCATGGGGGAGGGCGCTGGCATCAATGGGCATGAATGATAATTAGTCTCATTGTTGGTGGCGCCGCATCAATTTGCAACCCGTCTGCGCGCAGCATGCGCAAAACCAGTAGCGGGCTAGCGCCCCATTTGGCTATCCAGGTATTTGCGGATCACCTTCGCACCGCCATTGAGGTGCTGCTCCAGCACCGCGATGGCCTCATCCACCAGCTTGTCACTGGCGGCGTCCACCAGGGCGTTGTGATCGTCCTGGGTGAGCTTGCCCAGGCCCATGGAGGAGAGGTGGAAGCGCAGGAAGCGTTCTTCTTCGTTCAGCTCGTTCTCGATCAGGCGCAGCAGTTTCTTGTTCGTCGCCTTGCAGTACAGGGTCATGTGGAACAGCCGGTTCAGGCGGCCCAGCTCACTGTGGCGGGTTTCGTTCTCCAGTTGCTGGATATACCCACGGGCAGTGGCGATGTCGCTGGCATCGAGCAAAGGAATGGACTGGCGCAGCGCTTCGCTTTCCAGCAACACGCGCAGTGCATAGGTGTCTACCGCATCCTCGCCGATCAATGGCGCAACCACTGCGCCCTTGTGCATCTCCACTTTCAGCAGCGATTGCGCTTCAAGCTGGCGCAAGGCTTCGCGTACGGGCATGCGGCTGACGCCGAACAGGGTGGCGAGCTCTTGCTGGCGCACAGCAGTGCCAGGCGGCAAGCGGCCATCGAGAATGGCACTGCGCAGGCGTTCTTCGATCACGCCACGGGCCTGGTGTGGCAACAGCTGCTCGCTGGCCAGCACATTGCTCAGTTTGATTTTATCGGCCACGCGACGCCTGCCTCAACAATGACTAAAGTTGGATCCAATGACACTAGTAACAGCCTGTGGGGGTGTCAAACCTGTGCCGACATTGGTACGGGTGCCCCAAAAAGCGCGGCTATGGTGGATGAAGTCGCCTGCCAAAGGAAGCAGCCTATAGAAGGATCTAACCAGAAAGTGTAGGTCGGCTGACCAGCGGGTGCATGATTGCAGGGTGCCATTGTCTTTTACCTTGGCAAGCCCCACCATCGCTTCTTTCGACTGGTCTGAACAGGGCTTCGCAGTGGCGATATCCTGCCTGCTCAAAACTGTTGTGCAACGTGTCGGCTTTGCCGCGCTGCTGGGCAGTCTGCTGCTGGGCGGTTTGCACGCGGATTGGGACTTTTCCCAGATCAGCCGCAATTCGCAGGCCCTCTATGGGCCGTTGGGTGCCGGCCAGAGCCGCATTGATGCCTGGCAAAACCTGATGGCCGCACAGAAGCAAGGTAGCGAGCTTGAGCGGTTGCAGGTGGTCAACCGCTTCTTCAACCAGCAATTGCGCTATGTCGAGGACATCGACCTGTGGCATGAGGTCGATTACTGGGCCACGCCGGTGCAGGCACTGATCAAAGGTGCTGGGGACTGCGAGGACTACGCCATCGCCAAGTATTTCAGCCTGCGGCGCATGGGCATCCCCAGCGAAAAGCTGCGTATCACCTACGTCAAGGCGTTGCGGCAGAACCGGGCGCACATGGTCCTGACCTATTATTCAAGCCCACAGGCCCAGCCATTGGTACTCGACAGCCTGATGGATGCCATCAAGCCGGCAAGCCAGCGTACCGACTTGCTGCCGGTGTACGCCTTCAATGGCGAAGGGTTGTGGCTGACGGGGGCCGCAGGCAACAAGAAGGTCGGCGATACCAAGCGGTTGTCACGCTGGCAGGATTTGCTGAAGAAAATGCAGGCCGAAGGGTTCCCGGCCGAGCCGGTTTACTGAAGGAGCACAGATGTCACTGTTCAAACAATTGCTGTTGGCCATTTGCCTGTTCCTGGTGGTCGCCTTCAGTGGCAGTTTCATGGTCAGCCTGGAAAGCTCGCGCAGCCAGTACGTCAACCAGTTGCGCTCGCATGCGCAGGATGCTGCCACCGCACTGGCGCTGTCACTGACGCCGAACATCGACGACCCGGCGATGGTCGAGTTGATGGTCAGTTCGATCTTCGACAGTGGTTACTACGCGAGCATCAAGGTCGTCGACCTGGGCTCCAACGCCGTGTTGGTGGAGCGCCACGCCGAGCCGGACCCTGGCGGTGTGCCGCGCTGGTTCGTGCACCTGATTGGCCTGGAAGCGGCCGGCGGTGATGCCATCGTCAGCCGCGGCTGGCAGCAGGCTGCACGCGTCGAAGTGATCAGCCACCCGATGTTCGCCATTGCCAAGCTCTGGCAAAGCGCCCTGGGCAGCCTGGGCTGGCTGCTGCTGTGTGGCGCGGCCAGTGCCGTGCTCGGCGCCTTGCTGTTGCGCCGCCAATTGCGGCCGCTGGACTACATGGTCGAGCAATCCCACGCCATTGCCCGCCGCGAATTCCTCAGCCTGCCAGACTTGCCGCGCACACCCGAGTTGCGCCGTGTCGTGCAGGCGATGAACCAGATGGTCGAGAAGCTCAAGGCGCTGTTTACCGAACAGGCCGAACGCAGTGAGCGGCTGCGCGCCGAGTCCTATCAGGACAGCCTGACCGGGCTGTCCAACCGGCGTTATTTTGAAATGCAGCTGAACACCCGGGTGAGCAACCTGGAGGAAGCGCGTGCAGGCTACCTGTTGTTGCTGCGGGTCCAGGGGCTGGCGGGGTTGAACGCCCGCCTTGGCGGCCAGCGCACCGACCAGCTACTGCAGGCTGTGGGTGAGCAGTTGCGCCGCACCTGTGCCGGCTACCCGGAAACCAACGACCTGATTTCCCGTAGCCGTGGTGGCGAGTTCGCCGTGCTGGCGCCGGGCATGGTGCATGAGGAGGCGGTTCAGTTTGCCCAGGCCCTGGAGGCGACCCTGCAAAGCCTGCATGAGACCGGTGCCAGTGATATCGACCCGGTGGCCTGCATCGGTCTAGCGCCTTACAGCCCCGGTGATGCGCCCCAGGCGCTGCTCAAGCTCGCCGACGAGGCACTGGCCCGCGCGGAGAACCAGCCTGCGCCGGGCTGGGTTTGCCTTGAGCAAGGCGTGGCTGCCGTTGCTGCGGACAGCCAGCATGCCTGGCACGAGCGGCTCGACCAGGCGTTCAACAACGGGCATTTCGAGCTGTTCTTCCAACCCGTGGTGGAATGTAGCGCTGGGCAACGGGTACTGCACCACAAGGTGATTTCACGCTTGCAGGATGGCCAGGGCGAGGCACTGCCGGCGGGCCGCTTCCTGCCCTGGCTGGAACGCTTCGGCTGGATGCCGCGGCTTGACGTGCTGGTGCTTGAGAAAGTGTTGGCGCACCTGCGTGGGCATGACCAGGTGCTGGCGCTGAACTTGTCCGCCGCCACCCTGGCCGACCCCAAGGCCCTGCAGCGGGTCTTCGAGCTGCTGGGGCAGAACGCGGCGCTTGGCCCGCGGCTGATTTTTGAGATTGGCGAAGAGCAATTGCCTGAACAGGCAGCCCTGGAGCAACTCACCCGGCGCCTGCACGGGCTTGGCTTCGGCCTGGCGCTGCAGCGCTTTGGCGGGCGCTTCAGCATGATCGGCAACTTGGCACACCTGGGCCTGGAATACCTGAAGATCGACGGCAGCTACATCCGCAACATCGACCATGAGCAGCACAAGCGGCTATTCATCGAAGCGATCCAGCGCGCGGCGCACAGCATTGATTTGCCGCTGATTGCAGAGCGGGTCGAGACCGAAGGGGAGCGGCTGGTGTTGCAGGAGATGGGCGTGGGCGGGATTCAGGGGCAACTGGTTGGCGAACCAGCGCCCTGGCGCTAGGGGGGGCACGCACTCCCCTGTGGAGCGGCCTTGTGTCGCGATAGGGCCGCAGAGCGGCCCCAGGACTTCAGCAATAGTGAATGAATTGCTGGGGCCGCTCTGCGGCCCTATCGCGACACAAGGTCGCTCCTACAGAGGACCGCGCAAGGTTGGCGATCACCGTTCGCGCAACGCCTCCGAACGCGCCTTCATGATCGGCTTGAGCAGGTAGCTCATGATGGTCTTCTTGCCGGTCATGATATCCACCGTCGCCACCATGCCTGGAATGATCAGCAACGGCTTTTCGTCAGTGCCCAGGTGACTGCGGTCGGTGCGCAGCTTGATCAGGTAGTAAGTGGTCTTCTTGTCTTCATCGGTGATGGTGTCGGCGCCGATCTGTTCCAGCTTGGCCTTGAGCCCACCATAAATGGTGTAGTCATACGCCGTGAACTTGACCGTCGCTTCCTGGCCTGGGTGCAGGAAGGCGATATCCTTGGGCAGGATCTTCGCCTCGACGACCAGGGTGTCATCCAGTGGCACGATTTCGATGATATCGCTGCCTGGCTGGATGACCCCGCCGATGGTGTTCACCAGCAGCTGCTTGACGACACCGCGCACTGGCGAAGTGACCATGGTGCGGTGCACCCGGTCGTCCAGTGCCTTGCTTGTGGCGGTGGCCTTGTTCAGCTCGGTGCGCGCCTCGTTCAACTGGGTCAGTGCTTCGCTGCGGAATTTGCCGCGGGTTTCTTCGATCTTGCTCTGCACTTCGCGGATGGCCGCTTCTGCACGCGGGATGGCCAGCGCAGTGGAGTCCAGCTGGCCGCGGTTTTCCACTTCGGCGCGGCGCAGGCGCAGCACTTCAACCTGGGAGATCGCACCGGTGGCCACCAGTGGCTCGGACATGTTGATCTCTTTACGCAGCAGTTCCAGGCTGTTGGCGTACTGGGCACGCTTGGAGCTGTATTCGCGCAGTTCCTGCTGGCGCTGCACCAACTGCTGCTGCAGGCCGCCAATCTCGTCCTGCAGTTGCTGGCGCCGGCTCTGATACAGCGACTCTTCGTTCGCCGCCTGGCTTGGCGCCGCTTTGCGCAGCTCCTCATCGATTTTCAGCGGCGTGTCACCTACCTCGGCACTCAGGCGCTCGACTCGCAAGGCCATGGCCAGACGGTCGGCCTCGGTTTCACCAACGTTGGAGGCGAAGCGGGTTTCATCCAGGCGCAGCAGCGGTTGGCCCACCTCGACGATCTGCCCCTCCTTGGCGAAGATCTCGGCGACGATACCGCCCTCCAGGTTCTGGATCTTCTGCACCTTGGAAGACGGAATAGCCTTGCCTTCACCTCGCGTGACTTCGTCGATGGGCGCGACGCTGGCCCACACGATCATGAACACGAAGAACAGGATCACGCCCCAGATGGTCAGCCGCACAACCCGCGGCGCGTCTTCGATCAGCGCCTTGTTGACCTCAGGCAGCGGCTGGCCGCCAAGCGAGTCACTGCCTTTGAAGTAGCGCCGCAGGCCGTCCTTGAATTGCCCCATATCCAGCTTATGCAACACTGATCTGCCCCTTCTTCAGCGCATCCATGACCGCGGCTTTCGGGCCGTCGGCGACAATCTGCCCGCGATCGATCACGATCAGCCGGTCCACCAGTGTCAGTAGCGAGGCACGGTGCGTGACCAATAGTACGGTCTTGCCTTCCACCACCGCCTGCAGGCGCTGCTTGAGGCGTTCTTCGCCGGTGTTGTCCATTGCGCTGGTCGGCTCGTCCAACAGCAGGATCTGTGGGTTGAGCAGCAGTGCACGGCCCAGGGCGACGTTCTGCCGCTGGCCGCCGGACAGGTTCTGGCCGCGCTCACCCACTTGCAGCTCGTAGCCGTCCGGGTGCAGCCTGGCGAACTCATGCACGCCAGCCAGCTCGGCTGCCTGCAGGATCAGCTCGTCCTCGATGTAGCGGGCGCCGCTGACCAGGTTGTCGCGCAGGGTGCCGGCGAGCAACTGGATGTCCTGCGGTACGTAACCGATGTTGTGGCGCAGTTCGCTGACGTCAATCTGGCGAATGTCCACGCCATCGACCAACAGCGAGCCGCCATCGGCTTCGTACAGGCCGACGATGAGCTTGGCCAGCGAGCTCTTGCCCGAGCCACTGCGGCCGATGATGCCGACCTTCTCGCCGGGGCGGATGATCAGGTTGATGTTCTTCAGGGCCAGGTTCTGCTGGTTTGGGTAGGTGAAGTCGACCCCGCGGAACTCGACGCTGCCTTGCAGCACCTTGCGGCTCAGTGGCCGCTCTTCAAAGTTGCGCTCTTGCGGCAGCTCCATCATGTGGTCGGTGGAGACCATGGTCACCTTGGCCTGCTGGTAGCGGGCGAGCAGGCCGTTGAGCTGGCCCAGCGGGCCGAGGGCGCGGCCGCTGAGCATGTAGCAGGCCACCAGCCCGCCCATGCTCAAGTTGCCATCGATGATCAGGTACACGCCGACGCAGATCATTGCCACGCCCGCCAGTTGCTGGATCAGCAGGGTAATGTTCATCGCCAGGCTCGACAGCACCTTCACGCGCAGTTCCAGGCGGCTGAGGGTGCCGAGGGTTTGCTCCCACATGTACTGGCGTTCGCTTTCGGCGTTGTTGACCTTCACCGCATCCAGGCCGGCCAGGGTCTCGATCAGGCTGGACTGGCGCTCCGAAGCCAGGGCCATGGTCCGCTCCATGGTCGCCATCAGCGGCCGTTGCAGGGCGTAACCGATGCCCAGGGCCAGCGGGAAGGCAATGATCGGAATCCACACCAGGTGCCCGCCAATGATGGCGATGACGATCAGGATCAGGAGGGTGAAAGGCAGGTCGATCAGGCTGGTCAGGGTCAGCGAGGCGAGGAAGTCGCGCAGGCCCTGGAACTCGTGAATGTTCTGGGCAAAGCTGCCGACCCTTGCCGGCCGATACTTCATCGACATGCCGACGATGCGTTCGAACAGCGTCGCCGAGATGATCAGGTCGGTCTTTTTCCCGGCCAGGTCCAGGCACAGGCCGCGCAGGCCCTTGAGGATCAGGTCGAAGATGTAAGCACCGGCGATGCCGACAGCCAGCACCCAGAGTGTCGAGGTTGCCTGGTTGGGCACCACCCGGTCATACACGTTCATCACGAACAACGGCGCGGCCAGGGCGATCAGGTTGATCACCAGGCTGGCGGCGATGGCGTCAATGTACAGCCACTTGCTGCGCAGCAGGGTGTCGCGGAACCACGACTTCGCCCGCGGGATAAGGTTGCCGTGGTTGACGTCGAACTTGTGCTGCGGCTGGGCGAAGAACACCCGGCCACTGTAGTCGCTCTGCAAGGCATCGCGGCTGACGTGTACTTCGCCACCGTCGCTCTCGCTGAGCAGCAGGCGCGCAGTATCTTCGTTCTCCCAGCCCAGCAGGACGGCACTTCGGCCTTCCTTTAGCAGCAGCATGGCCGGCATGGCGATGCTCGGAATCTGCTCCAGCTTGCGCTGCAGCAGCCGCCCCTGCAGGCCGGCCCGGGCTGCGGCACGGGGCAACAGCTCGGGGCTCAGGCGCTGGGCGGGCAGCGGCAGGCCGGTGGTCAGCATGACTCGGCTGGCGGGTTTCTGGTGCAGGACACACAGGCTCAACAGACTATCCAGCAAGGGATCGTCATGCTGACTGCGTGGATCGTGGCTGAGTTGGACTCGACTGACTTCGGATTCCACGCGGCGCTCTCTTCATCCTTGTGGTGGGTGGGGTGGGTGTGCCGCCGTTCAGGCTTGGTCGGCTCACCCTGGCTTTCAATGGTGCTGCCAAGCAGTGCTGATGAGGGTTACGACACCCTGACGCTTGAGCAGTTGGCCAATGGTCGCCTTGAATCGCTATTGAGTAAACAACTCTACGGGCTTCTTCTTACCAGACGGTGCTGGGAGGCGAATGTTTCATTTCTGATCCAGTCCGCGTCCAGGTTGCAGCTGATTTGCAGCATAGACTGCCGTACAGAGGGCGACACAAGTGCGCTAGGTATCGACATATAGCATTGTCAGGAAACAGGCGCTGATTTGTTGGCGCTATCCTGAAACCAAGTAGTCAAAATTCATCTATAAGAAAGCAGGTCGCAGCCAGTTTGGGCTCTACAATCCGCAGCGCTTTTCCCGCTTATCGGGATAGCAGTATTTGCGTAGTGCTTTGCTATCTCTTTGATCTATGGCAAATCCCAGGGGCCGCTGAAGGCCGGGTCAGGCTGCAGTATCGTACGGGACTGTTTCTGTGCGGTTTCCGGTCAATCGTCTGTCTGTCGGCAGGCAAGGTTTGTGCTTGTACCCAACCACCGATCCGGGCGAGTGACAGGGGGCCCGAATGTTGACGCCAGATTCTTTGATAGCTCCCGATGAACGGTTGTTTTGCAGCTTTATTTTGCGTTGCCGAGGTGTGGAAAAGTCACCGGGAATGACCACCGATCGCGCTTCCCATGATGTGCGACATTTGTCCTTAGCAAACGTTGGCTAGGGTTCGAATATCAATGTGACATTACATTGCCGATTGTTTAGGATGGCCTGTATAAGGTCAATAGTTTGGCAGTTAAGTAATTCCAAATAGTTATAGACGGAATATTGACGTCAAAAAGCGTCAAGAGATCATCGACATAAGTTCCGCCTGAAGTGGCTTACAGCTGCCGCTCTGGCAGGGAAGTACCCACAGGGTCACACGGAGAGTCCAATGAGCAGCGTTGTAGCCATCGTCAAAAGTATTGTCGGCCAGGTTATTGCGGTATCCCCAGAGGGCATCCGGCGTGTACTCATCGAAGGGGACCGTCTTCTGGCTGGTGAGGAAGTGCTCACTGGCCCTGGCGGCGCAGTTACTTTGGAACTGGCTGATGGTCGCCTGCTCGATCTGGGCCGTGACAGCCAATGGAGCGCCGATGCGCCTGACAGCAGCACCGACCTGAGCCAGGCGACTGCTCAAGCCGCGCCGTCGGTGGAAGAGCTGCAGCAGGCGATTGCTGCTGGTGTCGACCCGACTACCGAGCTTGAAGCTACTGCGGCCGGCCCGTCGGCAGCGGGTGGTGGCGGCGCGCTGGGCGGTGGCCACAGCTTCGTGATGCTAGAAGAAACAGCGGGCCGGGTCGACCCGACGGTTGGCTTCCCGACTGACGGGCTGGGCTTTGCTGCCGTGCTGGATAGCGAAGAGGTGGGCCTGCTGGACGCCAATGGCAACAACCTGGTGACCACGCCGACCACGGACACCAACGTTGCTACCGACCTGGTTCTTGGCGCTACCCCTTCCATCAGCGAGGCGGGTGGCGTAATCGTATATACCGCCACAGTTGGCCAGGCGCCGACCACCAACCTGGTCATTACCCTGTCAAACGGTGCCGTGATTGTCATTCCGGCCGGGCAGACCAGTGGTAGCGTCAACGTTGTGGTCCCGGCGAACGATACCCCGTATATCGACGGCGGTCAGATTTCGGCGACCGTAACAGGCACTACCGGTGGTGGCGGGCTGACGGTGACAGTGCCGCAAACGCCGGCGGTTACCCAGGTTACCGATACCGTCGACACCACTACCGCGACCTTGACCGCTTCGCCAAGCGTGACTGAAGGCGGCGTCATTACCTATACCGTGACCCTGAGCAACCCGGCTCAGACCCCGGTGACTGTGACTTTGTCCAATGGCCAGACCATTACCATCGAGGCTGGCAAGACCCAGGGCAGTGTCGACTTCCAGACCCCGGCTAACGACGTCTATAACAATGGTTCGACGGTCAGCACCACGATTACTGGCGCTACTGGTGGCAACTTTGAGCAGCTGACGCCGAATCCAGCGCCGGCAGAGACGGTAATCAGTGACTCGGTTGATACCACCACGGCGACCCTGACCGCTTCGCCAAGCGTCACCGAAGGTGGCGTGATCACTTACACCGTGACCCTGAGCAACCCAGCCCAGACCCCGGTGACCGTCACCCTGTCCAATGGCCAGACCATTACCATCGAGGCGGGCAAGACCCAGGGCAGTGTCGACTTCCAGACGCCTGCCAACGACGTCTATAACAACGGTTCGACGGTCAGCACCACGATTACTGGTGCTACCGGTGGCAACTTTGAGCAGCTGGCGCCGAACCCGACGCCAGCGCAGACCACGATCAACGATTCGACCGACACCACCACCGCAACCCTGACCGCTTCGCCAAGCGCCACCGAAGGCGGCGTGATCACCTACACCGTGACCCTGAGCAGCCCAGCCCAGACCCCGGTGACCGTCACCCTGTCCAACGGCCAGACCATTACCGTTGAAGCCGGCAAAACCCAGGGCAGCGTCGACTTCCAGACCCCGGCCAACGACGTCTACAACAACGGCTCGACCGTTAGCGTGACCATCGAAAGCGCCACGGGCGGTAACTTCGAGCAGCTGACGCCGAACCCGACGCCAGCGCAGACGGCGATCAATGATTCGACCGATAACACCACCGCGATCCTGACGGCGAGCCCGTCGGTCACAGAAGGTGGTGTGATCACCTACACCGTGACCTTGAGCAACCCGGCCCAGACGGCGGTGACTGTCACTCTATCCAACGGCCAGACCATCACTGTCGAAGCCGGCAAAACCCAGGGCAGCATCGACTTCCAGACTCCGGCGAACGATGTCTACAACAACGGCTCGACCGTTAGCGTGACCATCGAAAGCGCCACGGGCGGCAACTTCGAGCAGCTGACGCCGAACCCGACGCCAGCGCAGACGGCGATCAATGATTCGACCGATAACACCACTGCAACGCTGACGGCGAGCCCGTCGGTGACCGAAGGTGGCGTGATCACCTACACCGTGACCCTGAGCAACCCAGCTCAGACCCCGGTGACCGTGACCCTGTCCAACGGCCAGACCATTACCGTTGAAGCCGGCAAAACCCAGGGCAGCGTCGA
>NZ_JBIVIF010000073.1:0-15196 GCF_044749595.1 Pseudomonas sp. NPDC089392 | reverse complement strand
CAAGGCGGTCGCGCGCGTCTGGCACAGGCGATACTGGCCCGAAACAAACGTAGGAGCGGCTTTAGCCGCGAAGCGCCGCGCGGGCGGCGCTCGATTTCACAGGCGCTGAAAATGTTGCGGCGAACACCTGCGGCGCTCGATCTCACCGGCGCCACATAGGCCTCGGCGTACGGCGTTACTCGCTGGTAGCGTTGCTCTTACGCCGTGGAATACCCAGGCGCTGGCGGCGTTCCCACAGGCACTTGCGGCTGACGCCAAGCTTGCGTGCCAGTTCGGTCTCGGTCATGTGGTCCTGGTGCTCAAGCACGAAGTGCTGGAAGTAGTCTTCCAGCGACAGGTCCTCGGTCGGCTCGTGGCTGGCATTCGCGGCACTGGCCGCCACCAGGGCGTTGTTGAGGATTTCATCCTCTTCCAGGTCACCCAGCTCGATGTCGATGCCCAGCAGCTCAGCGGAAATTTCTGCACTCTCGCTGAGAATCACTGCGCGCTCCACAGCGTTTTCCAGTTCACGTACGTTACCCGGCCAGCTGTAGTGACGAATCGCCTGCTCGGCTTCTGCCGAGAAGTGCAGGTCGTCACGGCCGATGCGCGCCTTCTGGCGAGCGAGGAAGGCGTTGGCGATCTCGTTCACGTCGCTGCCGCGCTCGCGCAGGGCCGGCAGTTTCAAGGCGATCACGTGCAGACGGTAATAAAGGTCTTCACGGAACTGGCCGGCCTTGGCCAGGTTTTTCAGGTCGCGGTGGGTGGCGGCAATCAGGCGTACATCAACCTTTTGCGACTGCACCGAACCTACCCGGCGGATCTCGCCTTCCTGCAGCACGCGCAACAGGCGGGCCTGGGCTTCCAGGGGCAGTTCGCCGATTTCGTCGAGGAACAGCGTGCCGCCGTCGGCAGCCTCTACCAGGCCGGCTCGCCCAGCGCTGGCGCCGGTGAACGCGCCTTTTTCGTGGCCGAACAGCTCGGACTCGATCAACGTCTCGGGGATGGCTGCGCAGTTCACCGAAATCATCGGTGCCTTGGCCCTGCGCGACAGGTTGTGCAGGGCGCGGGCGACCAGTTCCTTACCGGTGCCCGACTCGCCCTGGATCAGCACGTTGGAGTCGGTTGGTGCGACCTTGCGGATCTTGCTGTACATGTCCTGCATCGGTGGGCACGAGCCGATGATGCCGATTTCGCCATTGGCCGCTGCCGCGCTGCCTTTGTCGGCCGGGGCAGCCTTGCCATTGCTGGCGCGTGGCTCGGCTGCCGGTGCGGCGGCCGGGGCGTTTTGCCGGTCGCGCAGGATGCGCGCTACGGCCTGCAGCATCTCGTCGTGGTCGAAAGGCTTGGCGATGTAGTCCACCGCGCCCATTTTCATCGAGTCCACCGCCGAGCGCAGGCTGGCGTAACTGGTCATGATCAGCACCGGGGTGCCCTGGCCGAGCTTGATCAGCTCGGTGCCGGGCGCACCTGGCAGGCGCAGGTCACTGACAATCAGGTCGAAGGTGGCAATGCTGAAGCGTTCCTGGGCTTCCTGCACCGAGCCGGCTTCGCTGACCTGGTACTGGTTCCGCTCAAGCAGGCGACGCAAGGCCGAGCGGATGATGGTTTCGTCTTCGACGATCAGAATGTGAGGCATTGATTCAATTCTCTCGACGGTCTCGAATTTCAGGGGACGTCGCTACGACATGCCGGGGCAGGGTCACGCGGATCCGGGTGCCACGTTGCCGTTCGATATCGGCCGGGCTGTCGATGGTGATTTGCCCATAATGCTCTTCCACGATGGAATAGACCAGAGCGAGCCCCAGTCCGGTGCCTTCGCCCGGGTCCTTGGTGGTGAAGAAGGGTTCGAACAGGCGGTCCTGGATGCTCTTCGGAATCCCGCTGCCCTCGTCCTCGACAATCAGGTCGACGGTGTGCTCGTTGACCTCACTGCGCACGCGCACGGCGCTGCCTGGCGGCGAGGCGTCGCGGGCGTTGGAGAGCAGGTTGATCAGCACCTGGGCCAGGCGCTGCGGGTCCCCTTCGGCCCAGTGGTCCGGGTCGCAGAGGTTGAAGAACTGTACTTCGAAATTGCGCCGGTTCAACGCCAGCAGACCGATGGCGTCCTGCGCCACTTCGGCCAGCGACACCGGCTCTTCGCTGTTCTGGTGGCTGCCGCCGGCATGGGCGAAGCTCATCAGCGACTGGACGATGCGCGAAACGCGTTTGGTTTGTTCGAGGATCTGGCTGGACAGCTCGATGATCTCGCCATCGCCTTCGCGTTCCTCGCGCAGGTTCTGCGCCAGGCAGGCGATGCCGGTGATCGGGTTACCGATCTCGTGGGCCACGCCGGCGGCCAGGCGGCCGATGCTGGCCAGGCGCTCGGAGTGCACCAGCTTGTCTTCCAGCGCCTGGGTTTCGGTGAGGTCCTCCACCAGCAGTACCAGGCCGCTGTTGCCCGGGGCCAGCGGCTCGTCGATGGCCGCTTTATGCAGGTTCAGCCAGCGCGGCTGGCCGTCAAGCGCCAGGCGCTGCTTGTGCAGGTGCTCGTCGGGCACATTGATGAAGCCTTGCAGCAGGCCGCGCCAGGGTTCGCCGATGGTGACCAGGCGCGAGCCCACCACGTGCTTGGCGGCAATGCCGGTGAGCTCCTCCATGGCCTTGTTCCACATCAGGATTTCCTGGTCCTTGGCCAGCGAGCAGACGCCCATGGGCAGCTCCTGCAGGGTCTGGCGGTGGTAACGGCGCAGGGCATCGAGCTCGGCGGCCAGGCCGGTCAGGCGCGAGTGGTAGTCTTCGAGCCGGCTTTCGATGAAGTGGATGTCTTCGGTCACGTAGTTTTCGTTACCGGACTTGTACGGCAGGAAGGTTTCGACCATGTCCTGGGCCACGCTGGGCCCCATCAGGCCCGACAGGTTGGCCTCGATGCGGTCGCGCAGGCGGCGCAGGGCATAGGGGCGGCGCTCGTCGAACGGCAGGTAGAGGTCGCGCAGGGCTTGCTCCACTTCCTTTTGCGCGGCCTTGGCGCCCAGCGGCTTGGCCAACTGGGTGGCGAATTCCTGCGGCGAGGCGGCGTGCAGCTCGCGGCGCTGCGGGCGACGCACGTTGTCCACCGCGCAGGCCTCGGCAGCGCTGACCTCTTCGCTGCTGGCGTTGGTGAACAGCGAGATCAAGGTGAACAGCAGCACGTTGGCCGCCAGCGAGGCGATTGCCGCCATGTGCCAGCTGGTGTCGTCCAGCACATAGATCATGTCCAGCAGCGGAATGTAGAAGCCCTGCAGGTTGCCCAGCAGCGGCAGCAGCATGGTAACAGTCCACACCAGTGTCCCGGCCAGCAGCCCGGCGATGAAGCCGCGGCGGTTGGCGGTTGGCCAATACAGTACCGAAAGCACGCCTGGCAGGAACTGCAAGGTGGCGACGAAGGCGACGATCCCGAGGTTGGCCAGGCTCTGGTGGTTGTTCTGGGTCAGGTAGAACATGAAACCGGCAGTGATGATGGCGACGATCAGCGCGCGGCGAGTCCACTTAAGCCAGCGGTAGATATTGCCCTCGGCAGGCGGCTGGTACAGCGGTAGCACCAGGTGGTTGAGGGCCATGCCTGACAAGGCCAGGGTCGTGACGATGATCAGCCCGCTGGCAGACGCTAGCCCGCCCACGTAGGCCAGCAGTGTCAGCGCCTGATTGTTGGCGGCGATCCCCAGCCCCAGGGTGAAGTACTCGGGGTTGGTGCTGGCGCCCAGGCGCAGGCCGGCCCACAACACCAGCGGCACCGCCAGGCTCATCAGCAGCAGGAACAGCGGCAGGCCCCAGCTGGCGCTGACCAGCGAGCGTGGGTTGAGGTTTTCGGTAAAGGCCATGTGGTACATGTGCGGCATGACGATCGCCGAGGCGAAGAACACCAGCAGCAGGGTGCGCCATGGGCCTTCCTGCAGTGGGGTGTGCAGGGCCGCCAGGGCAGTCTGGTTCTGCAACAGCCAGACTTCAAGTTCGTGTGGGCCGCCGAATACGCCGTACAACGCGTACAGTCCGATGCCGCCCAGCGCCAGCAACTTGATCACCGACTCAAAGGCAATGGCGAATACCAGCCCTTCGTGCTTTTCGCGCGTGGCTATGTGCCGCGAGCCGAAAAAGATGGTGAACAGGATGATCAGCACGCAGAAGGCGAAGGCCACCCGGGCCTTGACCGGCTCACCGGTCAGGATGCTGATGGAGTCAGCCACGGCCTGGATCTGCAGGGCCAGCAACGGCAGCACGCCGATCAGCATGATGATGGTGGTCAGGGCCCCGGCCCAGGTGCTACGGAAACGGAACGCCAGCAGGTCGGCCAGCGATGACAGCTGGTAGGTGCGGGTGATTTTCAGGATCGGGTAAAGCAGCACCGGCGCCAGCAGGAACGCACCGGACACGCCCAGGTAACAGGCGAGGAAACCGTAGCCATACTGGTAGGCCAGGCCCACCGAGCCATAGAAGGCCCAAGCGCTGGCGTACACGCCCAGTGACAGGGTGTAGGTGAGTGGGTGGCGAATGATCGAACGTGGGATCAACCCGCGCTCGCTGACCCAGGCCACGCCGAAAAGCACCATCAGGTACCCGGCGCTGATCAGGATCATCTGGGTCAGGCTAAAGCTCATCGGCATCTCGTTGGCTCTGCAGGATAAAGGTGACGACGATCAGGATCAGCCAGAGCAGGTAAGGGCGGTACCAGGCTCCGGTCGGTTCGATCCACCAGTCCATGATGGCCGGGGAGAACAGGTAGATCCCCACGACCAGAAGCAGGACCAAACGATAGATGTACATGCTGGCCTCGATGGTTGGGCGCTGCGGGCTTGGACTTATTATTGGCGCAAATGGCTGGGGGGATGCTAGCGGGAATCCATAGGGTTAGCCAAGGGTTTGAATTTATTGGGCTTTTGTTTTTGAGGGCGGGTTGCCTGTGGCGGCCTCTTCGCGGGTGAACCCGCTCCCACAGGATCTCCACCACCTTCGGAATCTGTGGTGTCCCTGTGGGAGCGGGTTTACCCGCGAAAGGGCCGGGCCTGCTTTAGCGCAGATCGGCCTCTGGCACAGTGGTTTTCCGCGCAATCGCCTCCGGCCGCCACTGCGTGCGGGCCACAGCCAGCACTTCAGCCGGGGTCGCCAGCAGCAACTCAGGGTCGATGTCCTGCCCCAGCGCGCGCAATGCCCGCAACAACAACGGGGTAGCATGCTCCGCCTGCAAAGGCGGCGAGCGGTACGACTTGCCCAGCTTGTGCCCATCAGGCTGCACGATCAGCGGAATATGCAGGTAACGCGGCTGCGAAAAGCCCAGCAGCTCTTGCAGGTACAGCTGGCGCGGGGTGTTGTCGAGCAGGTCGGCGCCGCGCACGATGTCGGTAACACCTTGCCAGGCATCGTCCAGCACCACGGCCAGCTGGTAGGCATACAACCCGTCGCGGCGCTGGATGACGAAATCGCCCACCTCACGCCCCAGGTGTTGCTGGTAATCACCTTGCACCCGGTCGGTGAAGCGGTAGATCAGCTCCGGCACCCGCAAGCGGATCGCCGCGCCTTCACGGGCATGCCCGGCATTGCGGCACAAGCCTGGGTAGATGCCGTTGTAACCCTCCAGTTGCTTGCGCGAACAGGTGCAGGCATAGGCCAGGCCCATGTTGAACAGGCGATCGACCACTGCGGCATAGGTGTCGTGGCGCTGGCTCTGGAACACCACCTCGCCATCCCATTCCAGGCCGTAACGCTCAAGCGTTTGCAGGATGGCATCACGGGCACCGGGCATTTCCCGGGGCGGGTCGGTGTCTTCCATGCGCAGCAGCCAGCGGCCGTTGACGGCGCGGGCATCGAGCCAGGAGGCGAGGGCGGCGACCAGCGAGCCAAAGTGCAGGAAACCGCTGGGGGTGGGGGCGAAGCGCCCGATGTAGCTGGAGTCGGTCATGGTCAGGCTGGGCATATAAATGAAACGGGGCGCATGAGCGCCCCGTTCAGGTGGAAGAAAGATCAGCCTTTGCCGACCGTTTTTTCCTTTTTCTCGGCAATTTCCTTGCAGTCGAAGCACAGGTCTGCGGTAGGGCGAGCCTCCAGGCGACGCAGGCCGATCTCGATGCCGCACGATTCGCACCAGCCGTATTCGTCGGCCTTGATCTTGTCGAGGGTCTTGTCGATTTTCTTGATCAGCTTGCGCTCGCGATCGCGGTTGCGCAGCTCCAGGGCGAATTCTTCTTCCTGGCTGGCGCGGTCGGCCGGGTCTGGGAAGTTGGCTGCTTCGTCCTTCATGTGGTCCACAGTGCGGTCCACACTGGTCATCAGCTCTTGCTTCCAGGCGCCGAGAAGCTTGGTGAAGTGCTTTTTCATGGGCTCGCCCATGTACTCTTCACCCTTGGTTTCTACGTATGGCTCGACACCGTACATGGTCTGGGCTTTTTGCTTTTCTACGGTGGACATGAATAGACCGCCTCTCACTCATCTGATCCAATGCGCAGGCTGCTCCATCTCCGGCACCCGCCGGCCCTGCGACTGCGAGCCGCCGAACTTACCAGATAGATCGGGGGTGCGCTAGCCCGCCCGATCCTAGCTGTTGACAACGGCGCGGGGCGCACGTTCGCTGCCGTGCAAAGGTAGAATCAACAGTTTAGACCCAATTGAGAGAAGGTCATGGCCCACCCCTACAGTGCGCGCAGCCGCGCCATCGAACCCTTCCACGTCATGGCGCTGCTGGCCCGGGCCAACGAGCTGCAGGCGGCCGGGCACGACGTGATCCACCTGGAAATCGGCGAGCCGGACTTCACCACGGCCGCACCGATCGTGGCCGCCGGCCAGGCGGCATTGGCCGCAGGGCACACCCGCTACACCGCCGCGCGCGGCCTGCCGGCGCTGCGTGAAGCCATTGCCGGCTTTTATGGCCAGCGTTATGGCCTGAATATCGACCCTGAGCGCATTCTTGTTACCCCGGGTGGCTCTGGCGCGCTGCTGCTGGCCAGCAGCCTGCTGGTCGACCCGGGCAAGCACTGGCTGCTGGCCGACCCGGGCTACCCCTGCAACCGCCACTTCCTGCGCCTGGTAGAGGGCGGGGCACAGCTGGTGCCAGTGGGCCCGGAGGTGAACTACCAGCTGACTGCCGACCTGGTCGAGCGATACTGGGACAAGGACACTGTCGGTGCCCTGGTTGCTTCGCCGGCCAACCCGACCGGCACAGTGCTGGGGCGCGACGAGCTGGCCAGCCTTGCCAAAGCCACACACGAGCGCCACGGCCACCTGGTGGTGGACGAGATCTACCATGGCCTCACCTATGGCATGGACGCACCGAGCGTGCTGGAAGTGGACGACTCGGCGTTCGTCCTGAATAGTTTTTCCAAGTATTTCGGCATGACCGGCTGGCGCCTGGGCTGGCTGGTGGCTCCACCCGGCGCGGTGGCCGACCTGGAGAAGCTGGCGCAGAACCTGTACATCAGCGCGCCCAGCATGGCCCAGTATGCCGCGTTGGCATGCTTCCAGCCCGAGACCATTGCCATTTTCGAGGAGCGCCGCGCCGAATTCGCTCGCCGCCGCGACTACCTGTTACCCGCCCTGCGCGAGTTGGGCTTCCGCATTGCCGTCGAACCGCAGGGGGCGTTCTACCTGTATGCCGACATCAGTGCCTTTGGTGGTGATGCGTTCGCCTTCTGTCGGCACTTCCTGGAAACCGAGCACCTGGCCTTTACCCCGGGCCTGGACTTCGGCCGCCACCTGGCCGGGCACCATGTGCGCTTTGCCTACACCCAGAGCCTGCCGCGCCTGGAAGAGGCAGTGCAGCGCATTGCCCGCGGCCTGCGGAGCTGGCAAGGCTGATGCGCTTCGCTCCCCCACTCGAACAGGGCCGCCTGCTACGCCGCTACAAGCGTTTTCTGGCGGATATCGAACTGGCCAGCGGCGAGCAGATGACCATCCACTGCCCGAATACCGGCTCCATGCTCAACTGCATGCGTGAAGGCGGGCAGGTGTGGTTCAGCCGCTCCAACGACCCCAAGCGCAAGCTGCCGGGTACCTGGGAAATCAGCGAAACGCCACAGGGGCGGCTGGCCTGCGTGAATACCGGGCGGGCCAATGCGCTGGTCGAAGAGGCTCTGCGTGCTGGCATCATCGCCGAACTGGCCGGTTTCACCGCACTAAAGCGCGAGGTGGCCTACGGCGAGGAAGGCAGCCGCATCGACTTTCGCCTGGAGTTTGACGGGGCCCCGGCCTATGTCGAGGTCAAGAGCGTGACCCTGGGTTACCCCGACAGCACAGTCGCGGCCTTCCCCGATGCGGTTACCCAGCGCGGTGCCAAGCACCTGCGCGAGTTGTCGAAGCTGGCCCGGCAGGGCGTGCGGGCGGTGCAGCTGTATTGTGTGAACCTGACCGGCATCGACGCCGTACGCCCGGCCGAGGAAATCGATATGGCTTATGCCCAGGCCCTGCGTGCTGCGGTGGCGGAGGGGGTTGAGGTGCTGGCCTATGGCACGCGCCTGGACGCCGAAGGCATTATCATCGACCGCCGCCTGCCGGTGCTGCTTACGCCTTGAACCAGATGCCCTGGCTGTCTTCGTGGCAGCCCAGGGCCTGCAGTTGCTCACCTTCACAGGGGCCGGCCACGCATTCGCCATTTTCGATCAGGAACAGCGCGCCGTGATGGGCGCAATGGATGAGGCTGGCGCTGTCATCGAGAAACGCGTCTTCTGCCCAGTTAAGCGGGATGCCCTTGTGCGGGCAGCGGTTGCGGTACAGGTAAACCTGGCCCTGGCGGCGCACGCCGAACAGGTCGAGGCCGTCTACGCTGAAGGCGCGGCTTTGGCCTTCGGCCAGGCTGTGTGAAGTACAAAGGAAGTGCATGGCAAGGACGACTCGTGAAACAGATGATGGCTTGACGCCTCAATGCGAATAATTATCAAATTGCCCGCATTCGCTGCGCCCGGCTGCTTATGGTGCGCAGTTCTGCCGCCCGCCACAAGGCGCGCGGCCCGCCTTCAGAAGGAACCCGATAATGCGCCGTCCTGTCGCCTTGCTCGCCTTGTGCGCAAGCCTTGTGCTCTCCACCCAGGCCCTGGCGGCCGTGCTGCCGCAGCGCTGGGTCAGTGCCGGTGGCGCGCTAAGCGAGTGGATCAGCGCGCTGGGCGGTGAGGCGCGGTTGGTGGGCGTGGACACTACCAGCCAGCACCCGGCGTCGCTGAAATCATTGCCCAGTGTGGGGTATCAGCGGCAGTTGTCGGCTGAGGGCATTCTCAGCCTGCGCCCGGATATTCTGGTGGGCACCGAGGAAATGGGCCCGCCGCCGGTACTGGCGCAAATCCGCAAGGCCGGTGTGCAGGTCGAATTGTTCTCCAGCAAGGCCGACCTGGCCGCGGTAGATGAAAACCTCAAGCATCTGGGGCGCTTGCTCGGCGCAGAGCAACAGGCTTCGACATTGGCGGCGGGCTACCATCAGCAGCTTGATGCCTTGCAGGCCAAGGTCAAGCAAGCCCAGGCCGGGCAGCAGGCACCAGGGGTGCTGCTGCTGGTCGGGCATGCCGGGGCCAAGCCGCTGATTGCCGGGCAGGGCACCGCTGGCGACTGGCTGCTGGGCCGGGCCGGCGGGCGCAACCTGGCAGCGCATCAGGGCTACAAGAATTTCTCCAACGAAGCACTGGCGGCACTGGACCCGGATGTCATCGTGTTCTCCGACCGGGCGCTGGCCGATGAGCAGGCTTTGCAGGCGCTGCTGAAAGAAAACCCCGCGTTGGCGTCTTCGCGCGCTGTGCGTGAGAAGCGCCTGGTATCGCTTGACCCGACGCTGCTGGTCGGTGGCCTTGGGCCACGCCTGCCAGCGACCCTGCAGTCACTGGCGGCGGCGTTCTACCCGACCGCCAAGGCCAGCCTCGCCCAATGAAACAGCGGGTCCAGCCACGTACGCTGTTCGTTTGCCTGAGCCTGCTGTGCCTGTTGGCGGTCTGGCTGTCATTGGCACTGGGGCCGGTCAGCCTGCCGCTGTTCGACACCCTGCGCGCTGGCCTGCGCCTGCTGGGGCTGCCGATTGCGGCTGACGGCCTGCAGCAGGCCGAGATGATCCTGGGCCAGATCCGCCTGCCGCGTACCCTGTTGGGGCTTGCGGTGGGCGCGGTGCTGGCGCTGTCCGGGGTGGCCATGCAGGGGCTGTTTCGCAACCCGCTGGCCGACCCCGGGCTGGTGGGGGTCGCTGCCGGGGCCGCGATGGGAGCAGCGGTCGCGATTGTCGGTGGGGCCTGGTTTGGCGGCATGCCGGATGCTTTCGCGCCCTATCTGCTGTCGTTCTGCGCTTTCGTCGGGGGGCTTGGGGTAACCGCGCTGGTCTACCGCCTGGGGCGGCGCGATGGCCAGACCAACGTTGCCACCATGCTGCTGGCCGGTGTGGCCATGACTGCGCTGGGTGGCGCGGCCGTGGGGCTGTTCTCCTACCTGGCCGACGATGCCACCTTGCGCACATTGACCTTCTGGAACCTTGGCAGCCTCAACGGCGCCAGCTACGAGCGGCTGTGGCCCTTGCTGCTGGTGGCGGCGGGCGTGGCGCTATGGCTGCCGCGCCGGGCCAAGGCGTTGAATGCCTTGCTGCTGGGTGAGTCGGAGGCGCGTCACCTGGGTGTCGACGTGGAGCGGCTCAAGCGCGAGCTGGTGTTTTGCACGGCGCTGGGGGTGGGGGCGGCGGTGGCGGCTGCGGGGCTGATCGGCTTCATCGGCCTGGTGGTGCCGCACCTGGTGCGCTTGCTGGCGGGGCCTGACCACCGCGTGGTGCTGCCTGCCTCGTTGCTGGCCGGGGGCGTGCTGATGTTGTTCGCCGACCTGGCGGCGCGGCTGCTGTTGGCGCCTGCCGAGCTGCCGATTGGTATCGTCACGGCCTTTATTGGCGCGCCATTCTTCCTGTTCCTGCTGATACGAGGGCGCAGCTGATGTTGCAAGTGCAGGGCCTGTTTCTGCGGCGGGGCAGCAATGAAGTGCTGCACGACATTAACCTGCAGCTGAGCCCGGGGCAGGTGGTGGGTGTGCTCGGCCCCAATGGTGCTGGCAAGAGCAGCCTGCTGGGGGTGCTGTGTGGCGAGCTGGTGCCCGATCGCGGGCGGGTGACGCTACAAGGCCAGCCATTGGCCGACTGGGCCGGGCAGGAGCGGGCCAGGCGCCTGGCGGTGCTGCCGCAGGTGTCCAGCCTGGGTTTCTCGTTCAGGGTCGAGGAAGTGGTGGGCATGGGGCGCATGCCCCACGGGACCGGGCAGCAGCGTGATGCGGAAATTGTCGAGGCTGCGTTGCAGGCGGCGGATGCCTGGCACCTGGTGGAACGCAGTTACCTGGCGTTATCGGGTGGTGAGCGGCAAAGGGTGCACCTGGCCCGTGTGCTGGCGCAGCTATGGCCGGGGGAGGCGGGTAGCACACTGCTGCTCGATGAGCCGACCTCGATGCTCGACCCGCTGCACCAGCACACCACCCTGGAAGCTGTGCGACGCTTCGCCGACCGTGGCGCTGCGGTGCTGGTAATCCTGCATGACCTGAACCTGGCGGCGCGCTACTGTGATCGCATCCTGCTGCTGGAGCAAGGGCGCTGCCATGCGTTTGCCGAGCCCGAAGAGGTGCTGACGCCAGCGGCGTTGAAGGCGGTGTACGGGATCGATGTGCTGGTGCAGGCGCACCCGGAGCGTGGGCATCCGCTGATCATCACCCGCTAACGCTGGCACGATCGTTGTAGGAGCGGCCTTGTGTCGCGATGGGCTGCAAAGCAGCCCCGGCAACATATGCGGCGAAGCTGAGAACTGGGGACCGCTGTGCGCCCCATCGCGACGCAAGGCCGCTCCTACAGGGGACCGTGCAGGCCATGAATGGAGGTAATGCCGATGCGACACCCGCTGCTATCCGGTTTCTCACTTTGCCTGGTACTAGCGCTGGGCGGCTGCCAAGCCAGCCTGCCGCCGTTGCCTGCCTGGCAAAGCACTGAAGGGCGTACGCGTGCCGAACTGGGGCTCATTATCGATCTTGCCAGTGGCCAGGTCATAACCCCTGAGCAGCTGGTGCAGCGCCTGGCAGTCGCCCCGCGGGTGCTGATAGGCGAGAAACACGACAACCCCGACCATCACGCACTGCAGCTGTGGCTGCTGCGCGCCTTGCAAGGCCAACGTACCCAGGGCAGCCTGTTGCTGGAGATGCTACAGCCTGAGCAGCAACCACTGGTAGACAAGCTCGCGGGGCAACCGTTGCCGGCTGACTTGGCCAAAGCCCTGGCCTGGCAGGATGGCTGGGATTGGCAGTTGTATGGGCCGATCGTGCGCGAAGCCTTGCAGCAGCGGGTGCCGTTACTGGCAGCCAACCTTTCCCCTGGCGAGATGCGCCAGGCCTATCGGCATCCGGCCCCATTGGCGGGCGAGAAGTCCAATGCCCCGAACGTGAAAGCCGCTTTGCTGGAGCAGGTGCGTGCCGGGCACTGTGGGATGCTCCCGGAAAGCCAACTGCCGGCGATGCTGGCCGTGCAGCAACAGCGCGACCGTCGCATGGCCGAACGCTTGCTGGCGGCGCCACAACCAGCGCTGCTGTTTGCCGGGGCCTATCATGTGCGCAAGGACCTGGGTGTGCCGTTGCACTTGGCTGACCTGGGGGCGCAAGGAGAGAGCAAGGTGTTGATGCTGGCCGAGGTGGGCGAGCAGGTCGAGGCGACTGAAGCTGATTATGTGTGGTACACGGCTGCGGTGCCGGAGCAGGATTATTGCGCGCAGTTGCGGCAATAGCGTTTACAAAAACCACGGGTAAAAAGGGTTTTTAGCGAAAGTAGGGGGAAGAGTGGCTGCGCTTTGCCCGTCGGGGAAGTGGGGTGGGGCTTGCAGGTGCATGGCTTGGGATTTGAGGTGATGCACAGATCGAGCGCCGCCCGCGCGGCGCTTCGCAGCACAAGGCTGCTCCTACATCTGTTTCGGGCCAGTTATTCCTGCGCCAGTTGGGTTGCATCCTTGTCACATGGCTGAAAATCGATGAAGAGCAACGGCGTCCCCTTCGATATCGAAGGGAACAAACAAGGCGGACAGCGGTGACCTCACTGGAGAGACTGGCCCGAAACAAATGTAGGAGCAGCCTTGTGCTGCGAAGCGCCGCGCGGGCGGCGCTCGATCTCAAAGGCGCTGAAAATGTCATGACAAGCACCTCGCAGCCCAGACGCTTTTCCAGGGCGGCCCAAAAGTGCCAACCAGCTAGTTGAAACGGACGATCCCCGCCTACCCCCGCTGCGCTACCGTCATTATCAGGCAAACCCTTGCCCCGCGTTCGTAACATCAATGACTGGAGAGCCTATGAGGGTACTGGTAAGCGTCAAGCGAGTGGTCGATTACAACGTCAAGGTTCGCGTCAAGGCGGACAACACTGGCGTCGACCTGGCAAATGCCAAGATGTCCATGAACCCGTTCTGCGAAATCGCCGTGGAGCAAGCCGTGCGCCTCAAGGAACAGGGCTTCGCCAGCGAGGTCGTGGTGGTCTCCGTCGGCCCGGGCGCCGCCCAGGAGCAACTGCGTACCGCCTTGGCCCTGGGTGCCGACCGCGCCATCCTGGTCGAAGCCGCCGATGAACTGAACTCCCTGGCCGTGGCCAAGGCGCTGAAAGCCGTTGTCGACAAAGAGCAGCCGCAGCTGGTCATCCTCGGCAAGCAGGCCATCGACAGTGACAACAACCAGACCGGCCAGATGCTGGCGGCGCTGACCGGCTTCGCCCAGGGCACCTTCGCCTCCAAGGTGGAACTGGCTGGTGACAAGCTGAACGTCACCCGTGAAATCGACGGCGGCCTGCAGACTGTTGCACTGAACCTGCCTGCCATCGTCACCACCGACCTGCGCCTGAACGAGCCGCGCTATGCGTCGCTGCCGAACATCATGAAGGCCAAGAAGAAGCCGCTGGAAACCATTACGCCAGACGCGCTGGGCGTTGCCCTCATTTCCACCAACAAGACCGTGAAAGTTGAAGCCCCGGCTGCACGCAGCGCAGGCATCAAGGTCAAGTCGGTGGCCGAACTGGTCGAGAAGCTGAAGAACGAAGCGAAGGTAATGTGAATATGACTATCCTGGTTGTCGCTGACCTTCTACAAGGTCCGGAGAATGTTGCCGTAGCCCCGGCTACCCTGAACACTGTCGCCGCTGCCGCCAAGATCGGTGGTGAGGTGCACGTACTGGTCGCCGGCCGGAACGTGGGCGGCGTTGCCGAATCCGCTGCCAAGATCGCTGGCGTGGCCAAGGTACTGGTTGCCGATAACGCCGCCTACGCCCACGCGTTACCAGAGAACGTTGCGCCGCTGATCGTTGCGCTTGTTGAGCAAAGCGGAACCAACGGCTACAGCCACGTGCTGGCCCCGGCCACCACCAATGGCAAGAACATCCTGCCGCGCGTTGCCGCGCTGCTGGACGTGGACCAGATCTCCGAGATCATCGCGGTCGAGTCCGTCGACACCTTCAAGCGCCCGATCTATGCCGGTAACGCCATTGCCACCGTGCAATCGAGCGCTGCGGTCAAGGTCATCACCGTGCGTGCCACCGGTTTTGACGCCGTGGCCGCGGAAGGTGGTTCGGCTGCTGTTGAAGCGGTTGCTGCTGCGCACAACGCCGGCATCTCGGCCTTCGTTGGCGAAGCGCTGGCCAAGTCCGACCGCCCAGAGCTGACCGCTGCCAAGATCGTCGTTTCCGGCGGCCGCGGCATGGGCAACGGTGACAACTTCAAGCACCTGTACAGCCTGGCCGACAAGCTCGGCGCTGCCGTCGGTGCCTCGCGCGCCGCAGTGGACGCGGGCTTCGTGCCGAACGACATGCAGGTCGGCCAGACCGGCAAGATCGTTGCGCCACAGCTGTACATCGCTGTCGGTATTTCCGGCGCGATCCAGCACCTGGCCGGGATGAAGGACTCGAAAGTGATCGTGGCGATCAACAAGGATGAAGAAGCACCGATCTTCCAGGTGGCCGATTATGGGCTGGTGGGTGATTTGTTCGAGGTGGTGCCGGAGTTGGAGAAGCATTTGGGCTGCTAGGTGCTTGTCACAACATTTTCAGCGCCTTTGAGATCGAGCGCCGCCCGCGCGGCGCTTCGCAGCACAAGGCTGCTCCTACATCTGTTTCGGGCCAATTATTCCTGCGCCATTGGCGCGCGGCCCCTTGACGTTCACCTCGATATCGCGGCGGACAAACAGGGCGGTCGCGCGCGCTGGCACAGGCGATACTGGCCCGAAACAGATGTAGGAGCAGCCTTGTGCTGCGAAGCGCCGCGCGGGCGG
>NZ_JBIVIF010000072.1:0-15276 GCF_044749595.1 Pseudomonas sp. NPDC089392 | reverse complement strand
AGGAATAACTGGCCCGAAACAGATGTAGGAGCAGCCTTGTGCTGCGAAGCGCCGCGCGGGCGGCGCTCGATCTGTGCATCACCTCAAATCCCAAGACATGCACGCTTAGGCTCTACGCACCTTCACGTGTAGACTCTCCATCCACCAGCCTCAATATATTCAGAGGGTTACTCTTCTGCAGGGCCGGCGGCAGCAATTCATCAGGATAGTTTTGAAAACAAACAGGCCGCAAATAGCGATCTATGGCAAGCGTGCCGACTGACGTACCGCGGGCATCCGAAGTCGCGGGATACGGCCCACCATGGACCATGGCATCACAGACTTCCACGCCGGTCGGGTAGCCGTTGATCAACACCCGGCCGACCTTCTCCTGCAACAGCTCGCCCAGCCAGCCCCAATCCGCCAGCTCTTCGGGTTCGCCGATCAGCGTGGCTGTCAGTTGGCCGCGCAGGGCCCGGATGGCGGCCGCCAGTTGCTGCTGATCTTCCACCTCGATCAGCAAGGTTGCCGGGCCGAAGACCTCTTCCTGCAGCAGTTCATCACCGTTGAGCAACAGGCTGACATCGGCCTGGAACAGCTGTGGTCGAGCCTGGCCGCCGACCTGTTCAACGCCTGCCAAATGGCGGATGCCTGGATGCTCGTGCAGATGCTTCAGCCCTTTGAGGTAGCTGGCGAGGGTGCCACGGTTAAGCATGGTTTGCGCCGGCTGATCGGCCATCTGCGCCTTGAACTGCTCGACGAACGCGCTAAAGGCCGGTGAACGAAGGCCGAGGATAAGGCCGGGGTTGGTGCAGAACTGGCCACAGCCGAGGGTCACCGAGGCACTGAGTTCGCGGGCGATGGTGTCGCTGCGGGCTTGCAGGGCGCCCGGCAGCAGGATCACCGGGTTGATGCTGGACATCTCGGCGAACACCGGGATCGGCTGGGGCCTTTCGGCAGCGAGGCGACTCAGGGCATTGCCGCCCTTTAGCGAACCGGTAAAGCCCACCGCCTGGATCGCCGGGTGCTTGACTAGCCACTCACCTACGCCACCGCCGTAGATCATGTTGAAGACGCCCGCCGGCATGCCGGTGCGGTCGGCGGCGCGGGTGATGGCATCGGCCACCCATTCGGCCGTGGCCATGTGGCCGCTGTGGGCCTTGACCACCACGGGGCAGCCGGCGGCCAGCGCCGAGGCAGTGTCACCGCCGGCGGTGGAGAAGGCCAGCGGGAAGTTGCTGGCGCCGAACACTGCCACCGGACCGACGCCGATGCGGTACTGGCGCAGGTCCGGGCGCGGTAGCGGCTGTCGATCCGGTAGTGCGCGGTCGATACGCGCGCCATGGAAATCACCACGGCGCAGCACCTTGGCGAACAGGCGCATTTGCCCGCTGGTACGGCCGCGTTCGCCCAGGATACGCCCAGCGGGCAGGGCGGTTTCGCGGCAGACAGTGGCGATGAAATCATCACCCAGAGCGTCCAGTTCGTCAGCGATGGCGTCGAGGAACTCTGCGCGCCGGCCAGCAGGCAGGCTGCGGAAAACCGGAAAGGCGTTGGCTGCGGCTGTGGCAGCGGCATCGACTTCTGCTGCGGTGGCCTGGCTGAATGCGCCAGGCAGCTCTTCGCCCGTTGCGGCGTCAAGGCTTTTGAGGCGGACCTCGCCCAGCGCCGAGCGCTGTCCGCCGATGTAGTTGTGACCAAGGATGCGGGTCATGTAGGGCTCCGTAAGCGGGTGGACAAGTGTCAGGTGATGGCGCCGATCTGCCACGGCACGAATTCGTTCTGGCCGTAGCCGTGCTGCTCGCTCTTGCTACGCTCGCCTGAGGCGATGGCCAGCATCAGCCGGTAGATGTGCTCGCCGCGCTCTTCGATGGTCGTGCTGCCGTCGGCGATGCCACCGCAGTTCACGTCCATGTCTTCTTCCTGGGATTGCCACAGGCGAGTGTTGGTGGCCAACTTGATCGAAGGCGATGGGGCGCAGCCGTAGGCCGAACCGCGGCCGGTGGTGAAGGCGATCAGATTGGCACCTCCAGCGACTTGGCCGGTGGCGGAAATCGGGTCGTAGCCGGGCGTGTCCATGAACACCAGGCCGTGGGCGCGGACCGGCTCGGCGTATTCATAGACGTCCATCAGGTCGCTGGAGCCGGCCTTGGCCACCGCGCCGAGGGATTTCTCGAGGATGGTGGTCAGGCCGCCGGCCTTGTTGCCGGCCGAGGGGTTGTTGTTCAGTTCAGCGCCCATGCGCTGGCAGTAGGCTTCCCACCACTGGATACGGGCGATGAGTTTTTCGCCGACCTGTTGGCTCACCGCGCGACGGGTCAGCAGGTGCTCGGCGCCGTAGACTTCCGGGGTTTCCGACAGAATTGCGGTGCCGCCGGCTGCTACCAGGCGGTCCACGGCATTGCCCAACGCCGGGTTGGCGGTGATGCCGGAGTAGCCGTCCGAACCGCCGCACTGCAGGCCGACGGTGAGGTGGCGAACACTGACCGGTTCCCGCTGCACGGCGTTAGCCTCGGCCAGCAGCGTCTTGATCTGGGCGATGCCGCTGGCGATGGTCTTGGAGGTACCGCCTGTGCCCTGGATGGTGAACGTGCGCAGGGTGTTGCAGCTTTCCAGGCCTTGTGCCGCCAGCAGGTCGGGAATCTGGTTGGTTTCGCAGCCTAGGCCGATCATCAGCACCGAGTGGAAGTTGGCGTGTACCGCGTAGCCGCCGAGGGTGCGTTGCAGCATGGCCAGGGCTTCGCCACCCGGGTCGACCGCGCAGCCGACGCCGTGGGTCAGGGCAACCACGCCATCTACATTGGGGTAGGCTGCGAGCGCTTCGGGGTGGATGTCGCGGCGGAAGTGGTCGGCGATGGCCCGGGCCACGGTCGCCGAGCAGTTCACCGAGGTGAGGATGCCGATGTAGTTGCGGGTGGCCACTTGGCCATTGGCTCGGACAATGCCCATGAAGGTGTCTTCCACGGGCTGTTTGATGCCTTTGGCGTCGACGCCGAAGGCATAGTCGCGGCTGAAGTCGCCCATCGCCACGTTATGTATGTGGACATGCTGGCCGGCAGCAATGGCCTGGCTGGCAAAACCGATGATCTGGCCATAGCGGCGCAGCGCTTCACCGGCGGCGATATCGCGGGCAGCGACCTTGTGGCCGGCCGGAATCGGCTCGCGCACCAGGATGCCTTCAGGCAATTGCAGGCCTTCGGTGAGTGGCTGGCGAGCGATCAGCACATCGTCCAGCGGGTTGAGTCGGATCACGGCCAAGGCAG
Organism: Pseudomonas sp. NPDC089392; assembly: GCF_044749595.1. Classification (NCBI taxonomy): domain Bacteria; kingdom Pseudomonadati; phylum Pseudomonadota; class Gammaproteobacteria; order Pseudomonadales; family Pseudomonadaceae; genus Pseudomonas; species Pseudomonas sp. NPDC089392. The sequence goes on along the minus strand of NZ_JBIVIF010000072.1, from coordinate 12,034 downwards.
CGTTTTCACTGCCTGTACTTGTAATAAGTTGCATCACGGTTACCTCAAAAAACGGGGGGCTTATACCCGGTGGAATTCAGGCAAGCCCGCGCTCGCGATAGTCGATCAGGCCGGAGAACAGCATCAGGCCAAAAGCCATGACCACGAAGAAGATCAGGGCGAGGAAGTAGGAGCCGGTGAACTGCACGATCAGGCCGATCAGGATCGGTACGATGACGCCGACCATGTTGCCGCAGAAGTTCATGCTGCCACCGAGCACGCCGGCCTTGGACTTGCCGCCGAGGATGGCTGGCAGGCACCAGTACATGCCGCACCAGCGGATGAAGAACAGGGCGACGCAGAGCAGGCCGATGACCAGCGCGGCATTCGGGGTATAGGCCACCAGCAGGATGCACAGCGCGGCAACGGCGGCGGAGCCGGCGAACATGGTGCGCATCACGGTGTTCGGCTGGCCCCCATTGGTGCGCCATTTGTCGGCGATCCATCCACCGATCAACTCGCCGACGAAACCGCACATGAAGATCAGGAAGGTGGCACCGCCCATGGCCTTGATATCCAGGTTGTGGGTTTGGTGCAGGTAGCTCGGCATCCAGGTCAGCAGGCCATAGAACACGCTGTTGTAGCAGGCGTAGCCGGCGAACATGCACAGCACCGACCGGCTCTTGAGCAATTCCTTGAGTACGGCCTTGCGATTGCCGTTGGCCTTGCTTGCGGCGTCGTTGGCCTGGGTGATGTAGTCCAGCTCGGCCTTGTTCACCAGCGGGTGTTCGCTTGGGTGGTTGCGGATGTACCACCAGGCCCAGACGCCAACGACCACGGTGCCGACACCAGCGATGATGAAAGCGATGCGCCAGGAGTCGAACCAGGTGATCAGGCCGGCGATGATGATCGCGCCGAAGGCGGTGCCCAGTGGTGCGCCGCCGTCCACCAGGGTTGCGCCGCGGCCGCGCTCGTTGGGGGTCAGCCAGGAGCCGTTGAGCTTGGCGCCGGCCGGCATGATCGGCGACTCGGCGACACCCAGGCCGACGCGAGTGATCAGCAGCGTGATCCAGTTGTGGGCGAACCCGCCCAAGGCCTGGAACGCGCCCCAGCCGACGGTGGCGACGCCGACGATGTTGCGGACCTGGAAGCGGTCCAGCAGCATGCCGCTAGGAATCTGCATCAGCGCGTAAGACCAGAAGAAAGCGCTGAGAATAAGCCCCTCCAGGGCCGGCGTCAGTTCGAACTCGGTGGAAATCAACGGCAGGGCTACCGACAGCGAGGCGCGGTCGATGTAGTTGATCGCTGCCAACAACAGCAGGATCAGGAAGATGCGCCAGCGCACAGTGGTCGGGCGGGCGCTGTCGGAGGCTGCGAGGGCGGGCGAGGGGGCCGCCGGATAAGGGCTGTTTTTCATGCTCATCTCACTCTTATGTTTGTTATGAAATGTCGGGCGGCGCCTCCTTGCGCCTCAGTCAGTGGATGAATCGGCTCAGAGCGGTTTCACGGCTCCCGGTTTCAGCGGTTCCCGGGCGAGGCCTACGGTGTTGCACAGAGGCGCACCGAAGTCGTTCAGGCTGATCTCGAACACATCGCCAGGGACGGTCTTGACCTGGTCGGCGAACGACAGGGTGGCAGTGCCGAAGAAGTGGATATGCACATCGCCGGGGCGCAGGAACTGTGAGTATTTGAAGTGGTGGTACTCCAGGTTTTCGAGGGAGTGGCACATGTTGTCCTCGCCGCTGAGGAAGGGCTTCTCCCACAGCACGGCGTCGCCACGGCGAATACGGCTGGTTCCTTCGAGGTGGCGGGGCAGGTCACCCACCCGTAGTTCCGGGCCGTAGGCGCAATTGCGCAGTTTGGAATGGGCCAGGTACAGGTAGCTGCGGCGCTCCATCACATGGTCGGAAAATTCGTTGCCGATGGCGAAGCCCAGGCGGTATGGCAGGCCATCATCACCGATCACGTAGAGCCCCGCCAGTTCCGGTTCCTCGCCTGCGTCTTCGGCGAAGGCAGGGCTCTGCAAGGCCTGGCCCGGGCGGGCGACGATGGAGCCATCACCTTTATAGAACCATTCCGGTTGGGCGCCGACGGAACCGGCGGCCGGCCGGCCGCCCTCGATGCCCCACTGGAACATCCGCGAGGTATCGGTCTGTGCGGCGCTGTCGGTGGCTTTCTGCTGGTGCATCTTGTCGCGGGTCGAGGCACTGCCCAGGTGCGTCAGGCCTGTGCCGGTGATCAGGCAGTGAGCCGGGTCTTCGTGATCCAGTGGCGGCAGTACGCGGCATTCGGCCAGGGCGAGGGGATAACTTTCAGTACTGCTGTCCAGGCCACGCTCCAGTACTTCAGCACTGAGGCTGCGGCGGTTGCGGATAGCGGCCAGGGCCAGTTCGCGCATGTGAGTGGTATGGCGGACGGTCTGAATTTGCTCGCCTTCAACTAGGCCCACGTGACGTTGAGCGGTTGCGGTTTCGAATTGGATCAGGCGCATGCGGGCTCCTTGTTGTTCTTTTGGGGATCAATGGAGGCCACTTTAAATTTCCCGCAGGATGCTGCCTAATGACAGCTGTTCTCCTCGTGATAACTTTTAGTGATCCCCTATGCTGCCACCCTTGAGCTCCATGGCTTCACGCCTACGTTTGCGCCAGCTGCGGCTGTTGATCTGCCTCGACGAGCTGGGCTCGATTCACAAGGCCGCCGAGGCCATGTCCATCACCCAGCCAGGCGCCACCAAGGCCCTAAATGAGATCGAGTCGACCTTGGGTGCTGTGCTTTTCGAGCGCACCACCAAAGGCCTGGAAGCTAATGATCTCGGCCGCTGCGTAGTGCGATATGCAAGACTCATCAACACGGACTTGGCTCATCTTCGCGAAGAGATGATGGGCATTCTTCAAGGTCACGGTGGGCGGCTTTCTGTCGGCACCATAATGGGCGCAGTGCCTATGCTGGTGGAGGGCCTGGCTCAGCTAAGAGAAGAACAACCTGACTTGTCTGTCACGGTAGTCGAAGACACCAGCGATCGTTTGCTGAGCATGCTGGATCAGGGACGCATGGACGTGGTGATTTGCAGAACAAGCGTCAGCCGTCGACCGGACTCATACGAGAGTAGGGTCAAGCACCAGGAAAAACTGGTGCTGGTAGCTAACCCAAGGCATTCACTTGCCGAAAGCCAATGCCTGGAGCTTATGCAGCTGGTAAGTTTCCGCTGGATTGTGTTTCCGGTGAACATGCCCATGCGATTGACGTTAGAGCGAGAGTTTCGAGAGGGAGGGCTTGGTTTCCCGCAATACCCTATCGAGACCTCTTCAACGTTCACCACGCTGGCGATGTTGCGTCAGGACCCGCAACTGCTGGCTGTCATGCCTTGGGATGTAGTCAGGTTGGAGATTGAGCGGGGCACCCTCATAAAGTTGCCATTGCAGCTGAAGTCACGTAGCGAACCTTATGAAATCGTTACCCGCCGAGGGGTGGACTCAAGCAATCCTGCCAAGGCCCTTATTCGCATTCTGATGGCAGAGGGTTGATGGATTTCGCATCTATTGCATGAGGCGACCCGCTGAACCGGCATGAAGCTCCAACTGGCGTCGAGGCGGGCGGGCCGCGTCGACGCCAAAGGCAGTGTCAGGCGTCGCGGTAGGTGCCTTTTTGCTTGGCGGCGTGAACTGCCAATGCATCCATGAGCGGAGGCGACAAGCAGTCGTAGGGTTCCAGGCCAAGTTCACGCAGGCGCTCGCGAATCGCTGCCATCTGTGCCGGTGGCGTGCCGCTTTCGATCACCGAGGACACAAAGGCGGCAAATGCCGGTGCAGACCAGCCGGTTTGCGGGGAAAGCTCGGTATGGACAAAGTCAAGGCCGTAGAAGGCGTGACCGCTGTTCTCGATGCGGCCGAACAGGTGTGCGCCACAGTCACGGCAGGCATGGCGCTGGATCACCGCGCTGGGGTCAACCACCTGCAGCTTCTCACCATGGGCCAGCACGCTGACCTTGTCGCGCGGGACCACCGCGACCACCGAGAAGGTCGCGCCGGCAGGCTTCCAGCATTTGGTGCAGCCACAGGCATGGTTGTGCAGCGTTTGTGCGTTGATGGCGACCTGGACCTTGTCGGTCGGGCACAGGCACTGCAGGGCGCCTCCGGAGAAACCGGACTGCTCGGGCTGAATACCCTGGTCGATCGATGGATGTAACTGGACGGCGTTCATGGTGCTGGTCCCTCCTGGCTCTGGTGTGTGGCCAGTCTGGAGCGTAGGTGAAAATTCCCGTCGATGCCCCCGGCAATTTGTGTATCTGTGCTGACGCGGTACGTGTAGGCGCGGGCTTGTCCGCGAAGAATCCTGTGCGGTGGATGGCACCGGCTTTGCCTGTGTTCGCGGCTAAAGCCGCTCCTGCATGACCGCGTTGGGGGCATCGTCGGCTTCGCTGCGCTTGCGGACCAGGCTGCCGCACAGCACGCCAATCTCGAACAGTAGCCACATGGGCACGGCCAGCAGGGTCTGGGAGAAGATATCCGGCGGGGTCAGGACCATGCCGACCACGAAGCAGCCGATGACCACGTAGGGGCGGATCTTCTTCAGGTACTTCACGTCGACCACGCCGATCCACACCAGCAGCACCACCGCCACCGGGATTTCGAAAGCCACGCCAAAGGCGAAGAACAGCGTCATCACGAAGTCGAGGTAGTTGGCGATGTCGGTCATCATCGCCACGCCTGCCGGGGTGGCAGCGGCGAAAAAGCTGAACATCAACGGGAATACCAGAAAATAGGCAAAGGCCATGCCGGCGTAGAACAGCAGGATGCTCGACGCCAGCAGTGGCAGGGCGATGCGCTTTTCGTGGCGGTACAGCCCAGGTGCAATGAAACCCCAGACCTGCTGCAGGATGAACGGGATGCCGAGGAACAGCGAGACGATCATGGTCAGCTTGAACGGCGTGAGAAACGGCGAGGCCACGTCTGTGGCGATCATCGTTGCATTGGCCGGCATGTGATCACGCAATGGCGCCGAAACCAGGGTGTAGATCTGCTGGGCGAAGGAGAACAGCCCGGCAAAGATCAGAAAGATGACCGCCACGCAGCGCAGCAGGCGGGTACGCAGTTCGGTCAGGTGTGAAACCAGCGGCAGCGGCTGGTCGTGTTGCGGGTTTGCGCTCATGGGGCTCGCTGCGGTTGAGGCTGTTCGGGGGTTGTGGCTGGGGTTGGCGTGGCGCTCGGCTGAGCCGGCGGCGCCTGCAGGACATGCTCGTTAAGCAATTGGCGGCGGACGTCGTCGGCGCCGAGCTCGCGCTCGACCTCGTCCTTGATCGCGTTGAAGCTGCGCTTGAGCCGGCCGACCCACAGCCCGGCGGTACGCGCGGCAGCCGGCAGGCGCTCGGGGCCGAGCACCAGCAGGGCGACCAGGCCGACGAGCAGCAGCTCGCTGAAGCTGATACCGAACATGGGTCAGTCTTTGCGCTGCGGCGCTTGGGCCGGCTGGGCAGGTGTCGACGCCAGCCCGGTCGGCTTGCTCTCTTCGTCGCTCATGGCCGTGCGGAAGCCTTTGATCGACTCGCCAAGGTCGCTTCCGAAGTGCTTCAGCTTCTTGGTGCCAAAGACCAGGACCACGACGCCCAGCAGCACGATCCAGTGTTTCCAGTCAAAAATACCCATGGTGTTCTCCTGGTTCAGGTGGGATGAATCGGCAGGCTGGTGCATGTGCACCAGCCTGCACGTCATCAGGCTTCTAGCCCGGCCTTCGCCTGGCCGGTGCGCAGGGTGAAGTTGACGCCGATCGACAGCGCCGGCTGTGGCGGGTTCCAGTTAGGCTTTGGCGCGGCCAGCAGGAACTCGGTCAGCGGCTCCATCTTGCCCGCCAGCATGTTGGCCAACAGGGTGCCGGTGGCGGTGCCGCGCACGGTACCCAGGCCATTGCAGGCCAGTGCGCCATACACATTCTCGCGCAGCTCGCCGAAGAAGCCGGCGCCGTTGCGGGTCATGCCCAGGCCACCGCCCCAGGTATGCTCGAACGGCACGTCGGTAAGGGTTGGGAAGCGGCGCTCGAACGACTGGCGGTGGGCGACGCGGACCTTGTCGGTATAGCCATCCTTGGAGCGGCCGTCGGGGTTGAAGCTGAAGCTGTTGCGCACCAGGATGCGATTGTCGTGGGTACGACGCAGGGTGCTGCCGAACGGGTCAGCCGGGATCACGCCCCAGAATTCCTGGCCGCCGATGCTGGCCTGTTCGGCCGGGGTCAGCGGACGGGTCAGGCTGCCGTAGGTGAAGATCGGCAACATGCGGTTTTCCAGGAAGCCGAAATGCTGACCGAAGTGGTTGTTGCCGAGGATCAGCTTGTCCGCAGTGATGCGACCGGTCGGGTGATGCAGGACGATCTTCTGGCCATAGTCGACGGCGGTGATCACCGTGTCTTCGTACAGCGTGACGTTCTCTGGCAGGCTGTCGGCCAGGCCTTTGACCAGTGCCGAAGGCTGCACCAGCATGGTGCCCGGGGTGTACAGCGCCTTGCGGTAGAACGAGGTACCGATGTGGTCTTTCAGCTCGTTGCCTTCGATCAGCTCGACCTTTTCGCCCAGGGCTTCCAAGCCGCCACGGTAGGCATTGAGCACGGCGATGCCCTTGTCCTCGATGGCTGCCTGGTATTTGCCGGAGTGGCGCAGGTGGGCGTCGACGATGTTGTGCTGCTCGACCAGGTCGCGAAGGATGCCCTGGCCGCGTTGGTTCAGGTGCAGGATGTTCTTGGCATTGGTCTTGTCGCCGATGTAGTCCGGCGCGCCGATGTCGTGGGGTACGTCGATCAGGAAACCGGCGTTACGGCCGGAGGTGCCGAAGCCGACCTGCTGGGCTTCGACCAGGATCACCTTGTCCTGAGGGAAGTTAAGTGCCAGCTGGCGTGCGGCTGCCAGGCCGGTGAAGCCGCCACCGATCACCACCCAGGGTGCTTTGTCATCACCCACCAGCGGCGCTTTTGGCTGGCGCACGCGGCTGGTGTGGAACCAGCCCGGGGACGAGTCGTCACGTGGCAGCGAGGTCACCCGATGCAGCGAGGCCGGGTCGGCCGGGATTCCGTCGTTGAGCAATGCAGCTGACCCACCTGCTGCGACAACACCGGCACCGATGCCAGCCCCAATAAGTACATTCCTGCGTGTAACTGCCATTTACATCCATCTCAGTCAAAGTGTTTGGTGAAGCGGCCGACTGCAAAGTCGTATTGCAGGGTTCGCCCATCGGCACGGCCGAATGTGGTGAATCCATGAAGTGCATTGATTCTTATGCTAAGAATACAATGTGTATACAGATTGTATGTTTGGAGAAAGGGGTGCGTCAATCTGCCTCTCCATTGCGGGAGTGCAAGCTTGTCGAGAGGCGATCAGCGTTTGTGGCGGGAGAGGATGTTACGTACGGGGAAGGGCGGCCCCAGAATCGGTTTGATGGAATTAGCCATGTACCGCATCACCAGCTTCATCTCGATGCAAGCACAGTACCTGTGGGAGCGGGCTTGCCCGCGAAGAATCTAACGAGGTGTATGGCACCGGCTTCGCCGGTGTTCGCGGCCAAGGCCGCCCACAGAGATTTGCGCAAGTGTTTATATTTTGAGCAAGACAGTTGTCTGCATTGGCCTTGTCGCCGGCAAGCCGGCTCCCACAGGTACCGCGCAGGTGCCGAATCCAATGGGGTCGGTGTAGGAGCGGCTTTAGCCGCGAACACCGGCGCAGCCGGTGCCAACCTTATGCGATATCCATGGGCGCAGGATCAATGCGTCCCGCCAGCGAGCAGCGCCAACAGGGCGTCGGCATCCAGCTTCGCGCTCATTTCACCACCCTCAAGCAGGCTGTCGGCCAAGTCTCGTTTGCGAGCGTGCAAGCCAACGATCTGCTCCTCGATGCTGTTTTCGGCGACCAGTCGGTAGATGGTCACAGGGCGCTGCTGACCGATGCGATAGGCTCGATCACTGGCCTGATCCTCCACTGCCGGGTTCCACCAAGGGTCGAGATGGATGACATAGTCGGCGGCGGTCAGGTTAAGGCCGCTGCCCCCAGCCTTCAGGCTGATGAGAAAAATCTCACCCATGCCAGCCTGGAAGGCGTTCACTCGGCGTTCCCGCTCTTTGACGGGTACGCTGCCGTCGAGATACTGGTAGCTAATGCGTTTTTCATCGAGCAACGTGCGCACGATGCTCAACTGGTCTACGTACTGGCTGAACACCAAGGCTTTGTGGCCATTGTCCAGAAGCTCTTCGACGAGGGCGGCGAATGCCTGAAGTTTGCTCCCTGGCAGTACAGATTCCGGAACCACCAGGCTTGGATGGCAGCAGAAGCGGCGCAGTCGGGTGATTTCCGTCAATATCTGGAAAGACCTTCCTGCACCAGGAACCGATTCTGCAACGTTATCCATAGCTTGCTGACGAAGGGCTTCGTAAAGGTGGGCCTCCTCATCGGACAGCGGTACTTTGTAGGTGATTTCTGTCCGCGCAGGCAATTCGTCGAGTACCTGGCTCTTGAGGCGGCGCAAGATAAAGGGTTGTATAAGGGCTTTGAGGGTCCGGCGGGCTGCCGCATCGCCTTGTTCAATTGGCGCAGCGAAGCGGCTGTTAAAGCTTTCCTGGCTGCCGAGCAGGCCCGGGTTGATAAAGCGGAACAGACTCCACAGCTCGCCCAAGTGGTTCTCCAATGGGGTACCCGTGGCGACCACGCGGAAATTCGCCTGCAACGCCATGACAGCCTGGGCGCGCTTGGTCTGGGCATTCTTGATTGCCTGGGCCTCGTCCAGCACGACACTGTTCCAGGAGCAGGCGGCGAATGCGGCACTGTCTTGCTGTAACAGGCCGTAGCTGGTGATAACCAGGTCGCCGGGGCCTAGCTCATTCAGGTTGCGTTCCTGGTGATACAGATGCAGCTTCAGCTGAGGGGCGAACCGCCTGCTTTCAGCCTGCCAGTTGAGCGTTACCGACGTCGGGGCCACAACCAGTTGTGGGCCGCCGGCAGCCCGCTGCAGCAGAAGGGCCAGGATCTGTACCGTCTTGCCCAGGCCCATGTCATCGGCAAGGCAGGCACCGACGCCCCATTCGGCCAGGCGTGCCAACCAGATGAAACCCTCGTGCTGGTAGGCGCGTAAGTCGGCTTGCAGGGTGCGGGGTAGTTGAGGTTGGTAATTGCGCAGCGACTGCAGTTTTTGCAGATGTGCCTGCCAGCTCTTGTCGGCAGAGAATTCGCCTACTTCTGCTGTCAATCCGGCCAGCAGCGGTGCGGTCAACGGGCTCAGACGCAGGCCTTGGTCCGTGACCCGATCGGCCAGGTGCGCCAGCTCGTCCAGGCGTTTGCGCAATGTCTCATCAAGTGCCAGCCAGTCGCGCTCGCCAAGCTTGAGGAAGCGTCCGGGGCTGGCCTTGAGCAGATCCAGAAGCTGGCGCAGGTGTAGCACCTTGCCGTCATCGAATGCGATCTCGCCCTGCAGCACGAACCATTCTCCTTGTTTGCGCATGCCCAGCTTGAGCTCATTCAGCTCCAGGCGGCCTTTCAAGCGCATGCGTTCGCCTTCCGGCCAAACGCAGTGCACCTGGTCGCCATCCAGTGCATGCAATTCGGCGAGTACCTGCAAGGCATCCTGCGGCTGGGCCAGCTGCCATTCCTGACCATCGCTATCGGCGTTGGCCAGGCCGGGACAGGCCAGTAGCACCTGTTGCAATGCCTGGCGTTCGCCTGCCAGGTCCCGGCACACCTGCAGTGGCTTGCCATCGCGCTCGCCAAGCACGTTTTGCGCGCCTTGGCCCGGCCGGAACCAACTGCTCTCGGCCAATGGCCGCACCAGCAATTGCAGGCGCAAACCTTCGGCAAGTGGCAGCAAATGTGCGTACAGACGCGTATCTGCCGGTTCGTGGTCGAGCTGCGCCGCGAATTCGGGGAGGTTTGAATGGATGGGCAGCAGCGGGGCGATGGCGCTGATCGCTTCGATCAGTTCCGCCTTGCCTGACTGCGGTATGTGCAAGCCTTTGTCGATGATCTTTGCGATCTGGCGCAGGTCGCTGTTGATCGAATAGATCAGCAGGCGGGTCGGCGTTTGCTGGTGCAGGTAGTAGGTGTCTTCGGTGACGATGCCCTGCGGCTCAAGGCGCAGATGAGTCTGCCCATCGACAGCTTCAAGGTGCAGGCTGGCGTGGCCTGCCTCAAGCTCGACACGTACATCCGGTGCGTCGTGCCAGAACAGCGCCGGGTGACCGACCAGCCGGGGCAGGGCCAAGCCGGGAGGTAGCTCGTATTCGGCGTGTGAATAGTAGGTCTGGCTGGCCTGGATCATGCTGATCGCTTGCCGGTCTTGCTCGCAAAGAAAGTCCAGTCGGTCAACTTCATCCACCAGACGCTTGAGGGCTACTGTACGGCCTTTGCTCCATTGGCCCTTTGCCCCAAGCTTCTGCTCGCGCGGCTCTAGATGATTGGAGTAGCGATGGAGATTCAACAGCCACGCCAGGCGAGTTGTCTTCTTGCTGGTGGGGCTGGTCGGCGCGCTGGCCGGCTTCAGCTGACACAGCGCACTGAGGGCGTGTTGCCAGGCTTCCTGGCGCTGCAGCAAAGCGGCCAGCGGCTTCAGGCCTACCTCGTGATGCAGATCGTGAAGTTGCCGTGGTACACCATACTGTACCGCAATCAAGGCATCGAACTCCGCGGCCAGCCAGGCGTAACCCTGTTGATCAAGTTGAGCTCGGTAGTCTTGCAGCTTCGTGCGCCAATCCTGCCCACGCGCGAGCGGGGCATCCAGCCAGTACAGGGCGAGAGCCAGCATCAAGCCATCAAAACCATTGAGTGGGTCGGAGCGCAGGTACGAGAGTTCTGGTTTATTGCCCTGTAATTGCTCGAACAGCTTGGAGAGCACCGGGTAGGCGATGCCGTAGTTCTGCTTGTCGCCCAGCGCCAAAGCCTGCTTGAGCGCCGCGTAGTGCTGGCTATCGTTTTCAGCGATGAGCGCCAGGCAGTACAGGGCGTTGAGCAGCGGCGGCAGGTCGATCTTGCGCTTTTTGGTCTGCCTGCGCTGATCGGTAAGCCAGGCCCGTATCAATTTCAAGGCGTCGCTAACCTGGCCGTGCAGCATGAACTGCACGCTTGCGACGGTGATCGGGGCGCCCTGTTCACCGTAAAGTTGTAGCGGCTTCCAGTCGCCTCGCCACAGGGCCTGTTGCATCAATTGCACCCCCAGCGCAGGGGAGGGGTAGTGCGCCATTTCGACCTGGGCTACGGCATAGCTTTGCGATGCTGGCCCCAACAGGCTGTTGTTCAAGCACAGGTAGTCCTCCAGCAGCAGCCCGCGTACTGTGTCGTCCAACTGGGCAAACACTTTCAGGCCGGCCGCATCGGCCTGCAGAAGATGCATAGGGTGTTGACTGGTCCATTCCCTCGCGTTGAGTAGCCTTCCCGCCTGATACATCGACTGCTGCAATCGCTGGCCGCTACCACTCAGCAGGTCCAGCCAGAGCTCTTGCAGTGCCCGGGGCTTGCCAGGGGCTTGCCACTGCCCAAGTGCAGGCAGACTGTCGTCGATCTGCTGCAATCGCTGGGCACCGTCAGCGGCGTTTAGCAGGCTGAGCAGTACACTGTTGCGCCGCTGTGCAGCCACGACGAAGTATTGCCCTTCGTTACGCTGCTCGACTTCGACCCAGCCTTGGTCCTGGAGCACTTGCAGCAAGCCGGGCAAGGTTGTGACATCAAGCAGCTTGCCGCCCGGGTCACAGATACCCATGGTCCGAAGCAGTTTGAGTAGCGAGGTTTTCCCTTTGCCAGGGAACGCCGTCGCCAAGGCATAGAGCAGGCCCCTGCAGTTATCGGGCAGAGAATCGGGACTGAGCGGTTGGGTGGACATGTTGGACCTCATTGGAGCGGTAAAGCGATTGTACGCTAGGTCAATTCAGATGTTTTCGGGATCCCCACGTCGCAGCTGATCAGCTATTGAATGCCTTGGTCCTCCAGCGTGTTGCGCAATGCAAGGTGTTCTCCATGCCTTTAGCAGCGCCTATTCGATCGAGCGCCGCCCGCGCGGCGCTTCGCGGCACAAGGCCGCTCCCACATCTGTTTCGGGCCAGT
>NZ_JBIVIF010000071.1:0-15692 GCF_044749595.1 Pseudomonas sp. NPDC089392 | reverse complement strand
CGTTTTGAAGGGACATGAACCGAGCTCGTAAAAACAGAGCTCGTTTCTATTGTGGCTTGGCGAGCAAGTCAATTTCTTAACTGACTGGCATTAGGCCTTGGCCTAGCCACTCAAGGTTGATACCCCGCCCGGTGCGGTCGGTGTAGCGTGTGACCAGGTGTTGCGCATACTGGTAGGCCCATTGCGCTCCGTGCTCATCGCGGGCCGCGCACAGGTCACCCTGTTCGTCATGGTCGTAGCCGGCCAGCTGGCGTGCCTGCCGGCCGTCCTGCATCAGCCACAGCGCCTGGATACGGCCATGCTCATCGAGCTGGGTCTGCACATGCCGGTGCTGGTTTTCATCCTGATAGGTGACCAGGTCGGAGAGTACGGCCTTGCCGGCATGCTGATGCTCATAATGCAGGGCGATACGCGCACCGCCACGCTGGATGATGCCGACCAGGCGGAAGCGGTCACCCACGCGTTGGTAGTGTTCATGGCGCTGATGACCATGGGCCAGGGCCAGGCGGTTTTCATCGACCCGGATAAGCAGCGTTTTTTCCACCGGGTCATAGAGGGGCTTCCCCTCCTTGGGCAGGGCGTAGCTGTGCGTGCGGCCATCGTCGGCGTGGTACAGCACACCCTCGTCGACGACATCGAAACGCATCGAGAACGGTGTTATCCAACGCGCACCGAACTCACTGTCATCGTAGGCGTCGAGGCTGGAGCGGTAGGTGCGTGCCCATGTGATGGGAAACACGCCCGGCAGGTTGAAGTCGATGTGGAGGAGGGTTTCGGTGCCGCGTGCGTAGCTGATGCTTTTGCTGGTGCCGGGGCAGGTGCCATTCAGGTCGCAGCGCGGGTCGTTTTTGGGTCGAGTTTCCTGGTGGGTAGCCTCCACACGGCTTTCCGTGCCCTTGTGCTTGGCCACCCCCGAGCCGTGCGCCGGGGTGTTGGCCGAGATCCGGCGAGTGGGTCTGCGCTTGCGCAAGCCTGCGCTGAGCTGGGCGAGCAGCCAGGCAATGCTGTTTTGCGTGGCCGGGTTGGCCAGCGCCGTCAGCATCTGCCGGATCAACTGCGCCAGGCCCTTGAGCACATTGATATGTGGCTGAGCGAGTTTCAAAACCCAGCCCGTATTACTCGCTGCCGCTTTGTACCCTTGCGTTGCGCCGTACTGAAGTGCACCCGCGGTAGTGCTGATGACCGAACCGGCCCTGTCCAGCAGGCCCCAGAGGGAGGGTTCTTGAAGGGGGGCGTAGATCGCCTGGGCGCTGTTTATGATCGCCTTGCGCTGCTGGGTGGTATCGATCTCGCCCTTGGCGATGCGCTCGATGGCATCGGCCAGGCTGTTGAGTGTTTGAAAGCCGGTGTTGCCAGAGTTGTTGAGGATGCCGGGCAGTTCGGTTTCGGCCCGTTCGACGAAGGTTTCGATTTCGCCCATCAGCGTGGCGCCGAGGTGGCCGACCATGATGCTGATCACCGCTTCGGCGAAATCACCTTTGTTTTTCTTCAGTTGTTGCCGGGCCAGGAACAGTACCGGACGCAGGGTCATCCGCGCGGCGGCCATGGTCGGTGGGACGGGGACCACGCCGATCAGGTTGATGCCCAGGCTGACCCAGTCCAGCGGGTCACTGGAGCCGGTCTTGGCCAGGTGGATGATGTCGCCCAGGGCGTCGAACAAGGCGACGATGTTGCCGACCACGGGCACGGCACCGGCCCAGGCCTTGACGCTGGCCAGGTCGATCTTGTTGCCGCTGAGTTCCAGCAACCAGGCGTTGACTGTGGCTTCGCCCTGGCCGAGGTCTTCTGCGACCAAGTTGTTCAACGGGACCAGTGCGACTTCGCGTTCTTCGATTTCTTTCTTGTCTTGTGCATTCATTGCTTCAGCTCCCTTCCTGGATGAGTGCGGTCGTCAGGCGGCCAGCAATGCCGGTCTGCTCAATGGGTGTTGCGGAAGGGGTGAGAGCGCCCAGCGAGGCTATGAGCGTTTGTGCGCCATGCTTGGCGAGGCCTTCGCTGTTCTGGAATGACGCAGGGGCTTTCAGCGCTGTATCCGGGCCTAAGAAATCCTTTTTCAGATTGTCGAAGTAGCTTCCAGCGGCCCATGGGTCGGCTGGATCTTTCTTGAAAGCAACTGCAGTGGGGCCAGGGCTGACCGCTGCTACCGCCGCAAACCCGGCTTCGTCCAGCGTGCCTGTGAGGACCTGACCCAGCGCGTCCTCTACTTGATAGGCGGCGCCTTTCAATGGCTGGTTGTTGGCGTAGTTGCGGAACAGCTCCAGATTGCCTTTGGCCGCTTTTGGCGCTTCCGGGAACGTGGCGGTCTGGGTCTGCGCACTCTTGTAGATGAAATCGGTTGCGTGGCCGGTGTACTGGCCCGCCGTGGCATGCAGGATGCCGCTTGCGTTGTAAGTCGTACTGCTGCCGCCTGCCTGGATGAGCAGTTCCTCCTTGGCACTGAGGGTGATGCGTTCGGCGGTGACGCTGACCTTGAGTTTGGCCAGCAGGTTGATGTTGTCCTTGAGCGCTTTCAGGTCGATGTCGCCGGAGGCGGCGACCAGCCGCCAGCCCATGCTCTGCACGAACTGGCGCACGCCACGGCTGACGCTGATCAACAGCCGCTTGCCGATGGCCATGCTGGTATGCCCGCCGGTGCTCAGGCCCAGGTGTTCGCCGCTGGCGATATGGGTCGACTCCGGGGTGGTAGTCGCAATTCCGGTCGGGCTGGCCAGTACCAGTTGCGGGTCGGCCAGTTCCGGAAACCGATTGGCTTCAGGGTTGCCGCCGTAGCCGCAGATGGCCTCATGCTGCTCCTTGAACGCTTCACCCACTTCATCCTGGTCACCGGCATCCTGGGCGAGGTGATCGCGGGCTTCGCTGGCAAAGCTGGTGTGGTACTCCTGGGCGGTCTTCAGGCGCTCGGCGGTTTCGGCCAGGTCGGTGTGGTGCTGCACGGCGCGGGCGCGCAGTTCGGTGGTCAGCAGCAAGCCGCCGCCCGCGCGGATCACGCCGTGGGTATCGGTGCGTAGTTCGAAGCCTTGGCCACGGGGCTGGCCACCGAAATGACGCGGGTGAGTCAGGTAGCCCAGGTACAGGGCTGTGTGGTCGTGGTCAGTCATCAGGGCGGCGCTGATCTGCCCGGTGGTATCGTCCAGGCGCAGTTCGTTGTGGCGTTTGCCGTGGTGTTCCTTGCTGCGGATCGGGCTGAGTGCCCTGAACTCGGGCAAGCGATACGGTGTGCGGTTGACGATGTGGTAGCTGCGCCCAGTGATCATCGGCTGGTCGGGGTCGCCGTTGAGAAAGCTGACCACCACTTCCTGGCCGATCCGGGGGATGGCCACATGGCCCCAGGTGGCACCGGCCCAGGCCTGGGTCACGCGCACCCAGCACGAGCTCTTGTCGTCGTCCTGGCCCCGGCGGTCCCAGGGGAACTGCACGCGTACGCGGCCATGCTCGTCGCAGTAGATTTCCTCGCCGGGTGGACCGACCACCTTGGCCATCTGCGGGCCTTCGATCACGGGTTTGGGCCGGGCAGGGGCGTGCCATTCGACAGTGGCCGGTATGAGGCTGGCAGTAAGCGTGTACGAGGTGCCGACGTCGGCCTCGGCGGCATCCTCTTCCAGTGCGGTGAACTGGCGGCCTTCATGCTTGATGTGCAGCGGCCGCCAGAGGATGTTCATGTCTTCGCGGGTATGCCCGGTCAGTTGGAAGGCGATACCGGGCTGCAGGCGCGCATCGTCGCCAATGACCTCGGCCACGCGGGCATCCCCGAACAGGGCGTCGGCGCGGGTCTGGGTAAACGGCTTGCCGGCATTGTCGTGCTTGTAGCGGCCGGGGTAGTGGTAGCGCTCGTAGTCGTTGCCCTGGTTGCCCATGTCCCTGGCGTACATTGTGTGTTCCAGGTTGTAGCGCGGGTGGGTGAAGGTGTAGTCGCGCTGCACCTGCACGCTGGTGCGGATCTGCTCGCGGTAGGCGAAGTGGTGCAGGCAGGGTTGCTGTTCGGTGCCGCCGCGGTTGGCGACGTACAGCACCGGCTCGCCTTCCAGGCTGCCGAACTGGTTGATTCTGTCGGCCTGTACCACGCCATGGCCGGCTTCGCTGTGCTCGAAGATCGAGATCAGGCCTTCCTCGGCCGACAGGCGCCAGAAGAAGTCCAGGTCCAGGTCGCCGGCTTGTACGCAGAACTCGCGGCTCTGGTGTGGGTTGATCAGGTACTGGGTCAGCGTGCCCCACTGGCGCTCACCAAACAGTTCCTCCAGCAGTGTTGGAACGGTGCGGTGCTGGAAGATGCGCCAGTCCGATTGCAGGCCGGCGCGGGCCAGTTGCGGTTCGATCACGGCGCGGTAGCGGGTGCGGCGGTGGCCGGTCTTGCCCTGTTCGAAGCTGCTGATTAGGCCATGCACATGGCGCACAGGTTGCTTTTGCTGCCAGATGGTCAGCACGGCGGGTTGGTCGAGTAGATTGGCAAAGTCAGCATCTGCCGACGCGCTGACCAGTTCGACTTCCAGGCAATAGAGCTGGCTGACGCCCTCGTTCAGTTCGAACGCTACGACATCAAATGAAATCGCCTCATCGGCGGGTGTACTGAAGGTAAAGCGCACATCATTCAAGTTGCTCATGCGAACTCCTGCGGGTCATTCCATCGGGCAGGTTCATGGCGCCGAATGCATTGCAAGGCGCGCGGCGTAAGTGCAATCAAGACCGTAGCGAGGAATCCATTCCGGGTCGCCAAAGTAGCTTCGACAGGTGCTGTAGGAAACTTCTGAAAATGCAGATTTCTGCTTGTAAAAGGCAAAACCGTAGTTGCTGCGCCTGCGGGCACAGTGATTATTGGTTCAAGTCATTTGGTGGTTGCAGCTACAGCCTTCAACGCAGTGAAACCAGTGATTTTCGGTTTCCTCTCGGTCCGTTGTTTTGTGGGAGCACCGAGCATAGACCCATTCGGTGTGAGTTGGCGCAGTCATGCTCAAAAAAAGAAAGTACTGTAGGAAAATTCGTTAGATGTGACTTTTGAAGTGAGCAGTAATATCTAGCAAACTAGTAGTGCGCGAGCGCTGGGGGTTTTAGTTGGTCCTACAGAAAATAATCAGTTTTTTCCCCTTCCATGTAGTCCATTTCTGAATCATCCTTTTCAAGCCGTTTCACTATTGCGATGAAAACATGAGCCCCCTAGTCTGGACCTGTCGTTGCAAATTCAACGACCGGGTCTGCAAGCCTAGGGGAAGTATCGAAAGCGTGCTCGCCATCGAGCCGTTGGCCTAAGTCAATGGTTGTGCTTAATGGTGGCTGCGTACGGGTGACCTTCTGGTCAGCCGGGTTTCTCGATCTCCCCTGGTCTTGCAGGCCCGTACGCAGCCGCCACCCATTCTCTGCAAGGGATGGGGTGTGGTTTTCTCTCACAAAATCGAGATGTGACCATGCTCAAAATAGTTCCAGATCTACCAATAACGTCCGACCCATCGCATCACTTGGAAGACACCCTGACCCAGGCCACGGAATACGTGCTCTGCGCTTTGTCAGTAGGCCATCACGCCATCTCCACGCTACCCAAGTCTCCCGCCACCATCATGACCTTGGCGGTCATGCATGAAATGGAGGCTGTGCGTACGTTGCTGGAGTCGGCGATTGCGCAGGTACAACTCAGGGACAGGCCACAGATGCATACCTTGCATTGATCGGCTGATTATCAATTTTTTGCCAAGTCTGGACAGTGTGCTTTCCCTGTAATGAGGCAGTGCCCTGGATTGTGATTGAGCGGGGGATGGCACGGGCTGTGCCCGTGTTCGCGGGTTAACCCGCTCCCACAGGATAGGGGGGCAGTCTCAGGTGCTAATGCCTGGGGGAATCGGCACTGGCTGGCAGAATCATTAGAGGGTTTCAGATGGACAAGGATTTGGATGACGACACCGGCACCTTGGGCCTGACCGTAGGCTCGGCCACTTTCCTGGACGGCATTATCGACGGCAAGAAGCTGTTCCGCGTCGAACCCGGCAACTGCTGTGACCATGCTGTCGAGCAAGCATCAGTCTTGATGGATTGCTCCCGGCGGGCATCGTTTATCGGGGTGATGGACAACGAACCGGTGCTGGTCTGGGCGTCGCATTTTCTCTGCGACATGGCCAAGGCACTGATGGATGACGCCCACATGGGCATGCGCAAGCACCGATGACCTAGCCCAAATGGCGATGTTGCGCTGGCAACAGTGGCTCAACAGCTTGTTTGGCTGCATGCAGCCAACATCGCCGTTTAAAACCGCTAACTCATTGAACTAAAAGAATTTGTAACCCTGGCACAGTTGCTGCTCCTACCTCCTTGAACCCCACGCATCATCAAGGAGCCTCCCCATGAGCCACGCCCCGATCAAGTTCGCCTACTGGGTCCCCAATGTCAGCGGCGGCCTGGTGGTCAGCACCATCGAGCAACGCACGAGCTGGGACATCGACTACAACCGCAAGCTTGCGCAAATTGCCGAAAAATCCGGCTTCGACTACGCCCTGTCGCAAATCCGCTTCACCGCCGGCTACGGCGCCGACAACCAGCATGAGTCGGTCACCATCAGCCACGCGCTACTGGCTGCCACCGAAAAACTCAAGGTCATCGCCGCTATCCTCCCGGGCCCATGGAACCCGGTGCTGGCGGCCAAGCAGCTGGCGAGCATCGATCAGTTCACCAACGGCCGTATCGCTATCAACGTGGTTTCGGGCTGGTTCAAGGGCGAGTTCCACGCCATTGGCGAGCCGTGGCTGGACCACGACGAGCGCTATCGCCGCTCTGAGGAATTCATCCGTGCGCTGAAGGGCATCTGGACCCAGGACAACTTCACTTTCAACGGCGACTTCTACCGCTTTCGCAACTACAACCTCAAACCCAAGCCGTTGCAGCAACCGCACCCGGAAATTTTCCAGGGCGGCAGCTCCCGTGCCGCGCGGGACATGGCGGCGCGGGTGTCGGACTGGTATTTCACCAACGGCAACAGCGTGGAGGGGATCAAGGCCCAGGTCGATGACATCCGCGCCAAGGCCGCGGCCAACGGCCATTCGGTGAAGATCGGGGTCAATGCCTTCATCATCGCCCGCGACACCGAGGAGCAGGCGCGTGCCGTGTTGCAGGAGATCATCGACAAGGCCAACCCTGAGGCGGTGCGGGCGTTCGGCCAGGAAGTGAAGCATGCCGGCTCCGCCAGCCCGGAGGGCGAGGGCAACTGGGCCAAGTCCAGCTTCGAGGACCTGGTGCAGTACAACGATGGCTTCAAGACCAACCTGATCGGCACACCGCTGCAGATCGCCGAGCGTATTGTTGCGCTGAAGGCGGTGGGGGTGGATTTGATCTTGTCCGGGTTCTTGCACTTTCAGGAAGAAGTCGCGTATTTCGGCGAACATGTGTTGCCGCTGGTGCGTGAGCTGGAGGCCGGGCGCAGCGTGGATAAGGCTGTAGCCTGAAGGCTCCCGCCTCGAACGCATTGGCCTCAAGCCATATGCAGTATCTGTAGGAGCGGCCTTGTGTCGCGATGGGCTGCAAAGCAGCCCCAGGGTTTCAGCACCGATGCGCAAATTGCTGGGGCTGCTTTGCAGCCCATCGCGACACAAGGCCGCTCCTACATAAGCAGATCCCACAAGTGCGGGCAGCAAAAGAGCAGCCCGCATAAGGGCAGAATCAACCCGCGTCGGTTTCAGGATGCGCCTGGTCGCTCGCACGCAACCCCCCGGCGCTACAAGTGCCATGCTTGCAGGATGCCTTCGGACCAGCGCGCGCAGACGCGCGGCCGTGGGCAAGGAGGCCGCCGGCACCACGCAACCGTGACGTGGCCGGCGCGCCACAGCAGAACACGCCGGATACCTGCCCTCACAATAATTCAGGCAGGGTCCGTGATGCCGAGGTCCGCTGTATGCCTGATGAATTGCTCCACCTGCCCGTGATCCACCGCATCCTGGCCCGCGACAAGGATACCCCCGGCGCGCTGTTGCCGATCCTGCATGCCATCCAAAACGACATCGGCTACATCCCCGATGCCGCCGTCCCCGAAATCGCCCATGCCCTGAACCTCAGCCTGGCCGAGGTGCGCGGGGTAATCAGCTTCTACCACGATTTCCGTACCACACCGCCCGCGCGCCATACCTTGCGCCTGTGCCGCGCGGAGTCTTGCCAAAGCCGTGGCGCCGAAGCCCTGGCCGCGCAACTGCGCGATCAACTGGCTCTGGACGACCATGGCACCAGCGCCGACGGCGCCATCAGCCTGCGCCCGGTGTATTGCCTGGGCGCCTGCGCCTGCTCGCCGGCGCTGGAGCTGGACGGCCAGGTGCACGCGCGGCTCACCCCTGAGCGCCTGCGTGCGTTGGTAAACGGTTGCCGGGAGGACGCAGCATGCTGAAGCTGTACATCCCCTGCGATTCGGTAGCCCGCGCCGTAGGTGCCGACCAGGTCGTCGATGCCCTGCAGCGCGAGGCCGAGCGCCGCCAACTGCCCCTGGACATCCAGCGCACCAGCTCCCGCGGGCTGTATTGGCTGGAGCCGCTGCTGGAGTGCGACAGCGCGCAAGGGCGCCTGGGCTTTGGCCCGGTTACCCCGCAAGACGTGCCGTCATTGCTCGATGCCCTGGCTGGCGAGCCCGGTGGCCACTCGCTGGCGCTGGGGCCGGTCGAAGACATCCCGTACCTCAAGACCCAGCAACGCCTGCTGTTCGCCCGTGCCGGCATCACCCGCCCTTTGTCGCTGGACGACTACCGCGCCCACGGCGGTTTCGCCGGCCTTGAAACGGCCGTGGCCCTGAACGGTGCCGAAGTGGTTGCCGCCGTGCTCGACTCCGGCCTGCGCGGCCGTGGTGGTGCGGCGTTCCCGGCTGGCATCAAGTGGCGCACCGTGCGTGACGCCGGGGCTGGGCAAAAGTACGTGGTGTGCAACGCCGACGAGGGTGACTCTGGCACCTTCGCCGACCGCATGCTGATGGAGGGTGACCCGTTCCTGCTGATCGAGGGCATGATCATCGCCGGCCTCGCCGTGGGCGCCGACAAGGGCTACATCTATGTGCGCTCGGAATACCCCGACGCCATACGCGTGCTCGACCAGGCCTTTGCCATCGCCCGTGACGCCGGCTACCTCGGCGCTGATGTCGCCGGCAGCGGCCAGGCCTTCGACTTGGAAGTGCGGGTCGGCGCTGGTGCTTACATCTGCGGTGAAGAAACTGCACTGCTCGAATCCATCGAAGGCAAGCGCGGCATTGTGCGCGCCAAGCCACCGCTGCCCGCGCTGCAAGGCCTGTTCGGCCTGCCAACGCTGGTGCACAACGTGCTCACCCTGGCCTCTGTGCCCATCATCCTGGCCAAGGGCGCGGCGTTCTACCGCGACTTCGGCATGGGCCGCTCGCTGGGCACCATGCCGTTCCAGCTGGCTGGCAACATCCGCCAGGGCGGCCTGGTGGAACGCGCTTTCGGCCTGACCCTGCGCGAGCTGGTGGAAGGCTATGGCGGCGGCACGGCCAGTGGTCGGCCGCTGAAGGCTGCGCAAGTGGGTGGCCCGCTCGGTGCCTGGGTGCCGCCCAGTCACTTCGACACCCCGCTGGACTATGAAGCCTTCGCCGCCATGGGCGCGATGCTTGGCCATGGCGGTGTGGTGGTGGCCGACGATACCCTGAACATGGCCAGCATGGCGCGCTTTGCCCTGCAGTTCTGCGCCGAGGAATCCTGCGGCAAATGCACCCCGTGCCGCATCGGCTCCACCCGTGGCATGGAAGTGGTCGACCGGCTGATCGCCAGCAGCGACCTCACCGAACGCCATGACCAGGCGCTGTTGCTGCGCGACCTGTGCGACACCATGCAGTACGGCTCGCTGTGCGCCATGGGCGGCATGACCGCCTACCCGGTGGCCAGCGCCCTCAAGTACTTCCCCGCCGATTTTGGGCTGACCACCACGGAGGCCGCTCAGTGATCAATTTCTTCGACCCCGCTTCTGATAAAAGCAGCGACCTCGGCACCCCGGCCCGTGACAGCGAGGTGCAGGTCAGCCTGAGCATCGATGGCCGTGCCATCAGCGTGCCCGCTGGCACCTCGGTGATGCGGGCGGCGGCCATGCTCGGCACCAGCATTCCCAAGCTGTGCGCCACCGACAGCCTCGAAGCCTTCGGCTCATGCCGCATGTGCATGGTGGAAATCGAAGGCATGCGCGGCTACCCGGCGTCCTGTACCACCCCGGTCAGCGAAGGCATGGTGGTGCGTACCGAAACCCCGCGCCTGGCTGGGCTGCGGCGCAATGTGATGGAGCTGTACATCTCCGATCACCCGCTGGACTGCCTGACCTGCTCGGCCAATGGCAACTGCGAGCTGCAGACCGTGGCTGGCCAGGTGGGACTGCGCGAGGTGCGCTACGGCTACGACGGCGCCAACCACCTGGCCGAGAAAAAGGACGTATCCAACCCGTATTTCGACTACGAGCCGAGCAAGTGCATCGTCTGCAGCCGCTGCGTGCGCGCTTGCGAAGACATCCAGGGCACCTTCGCCCTGACCATCACCGGGCGTGGCTTCGAGTCGCGAGTGGCGGCAGCGGGCGGCGACAACTTCCTTGCCTCCGAGTGCGTGTCGTGCGGTGCCTGCGTGCAGGCTTGCCCGACCGCGACACTGACGGAAAAGAGCCTGGTGCAGCTAGGCCAGCCTGAGCGCTCGGTCATCACCACCTGCGCCTACTGCGGCGTCGGTTGCTCGTTCCGCGCAGAAATGAAGGGCGACCAGCTGGTGCGCATGGTCCCCGACAAGAATGGTGGCGCCAACCACGGCCACGCCTGTGTCAAAGGCCGCTTCGCCTGGGGCTACGCCACCCACCCGGACCGCATCACCAAGCCGATGATCCGCAAGCGCCTGGAAGACCCGTGGCAGGAAGTCAGCTGGGACGAGGCGGTGACCTACGCTGCCAGCGAGTTCCGCCGCATCCAGCTGAAGTACGGGCGTGACTCCATCGGCGGCATCACCTCCAGCCGCTGCACCAACGAAGAAGCCTACCTGGTGCAGAAACTGGTGCGCACGGCATTCGGCAACAACAACGTCGACACCTGTGCGCGGGTGTGCCATTCGCCCACCGGTTATGGCCTGAAGCAGACCCTGGGGGAGTCGGCCGGTACGCAAAGCTTCGATTCGGTGATGCAGGCCGACGTGGTGCTGGTGATCGGCGCCAACCCCACCGATGCCCACCCGGTGTTTGGCTCGCAGCTCAAACGCCGCCTGCGCCAGGGCGCGCGGTTGATCGTGATCGACCCACGGCGCATCGACCTGGTCGACTCGCCGCACGCCCGCGCCGAGTTGCACCTGCAACTGCGCCCGGGCACCAACGTGGCCATGCTCAACGCCCTGGCCCACGTGATCGTCACTGAAGGCCTGCTGGCCCAGCGCTTTATCGATGCCCGCTGCGAAACCGAGGACTTCGCCCGCTGGCGCGACTTCGTCAGCCTGGCGGAAAACGCCCCCGAAGTGCTCGGCCCGGTCTGTGGCGTGCCCGCCGAGCAGATCCGCGCCGCCGCCCGCCTGTACGCCACCGGCGGCAACGCGGCCATCTACTACGGCCTGGGCGTGACCGAGCACAGCCAGGGCAGCACCGCAGTGATGGGCATCGCCAACCTGGCCATGGCCACCGGCAACATCGGCCGCGAAGGGGTAGGGGTGAACCCGCTGCGCGGGCAGAACAACGTACAGGGCTCGTGCGACATGGGCTCGTTCCCCCACGAGCTGCCCGGCTACCGGCACATTTCCAACGAGGGCGTGCGCGCCGAGTTCGAACGGGCCTGGGGCGTGACCCTGCAGCCCGACCCGGGCCTGCGTATCCCCAACATGTTCGAGGCGGCGCTGGACGGCAGCTTCAAGGCCCTGTACTGCCAGGGCGAGGACATCGCCCAGAGCGACCCCAACACCCAGCACGTCACTGCAGCGCTGCACGCCATGGAGTGCGTGGTGGTGCAGGACATCTTCCTCAACGAAACGGCCAAGTTCGCCCATGTGTTCCTGCCGGGCAGCTCGTTCCTTGAAAAGGACGGCACCTTCACCAATGCCGAGCGGCGTATTTCGCGGGTGCGCAAGGTCATGGAGCCGCTGGCCGGCAAGGCCGACTGGGAGGCAACTGTAGCCCTGGCCAATGCGCTGGGTTACCCGATGAACTACCGCCATCCGTCCGAGATCATGGACGAGATCGCCCGCCTGACGCCGACCTTCCACCGCGTCAGCTACGCCGAGATCGACCGCCACGGCAGCCTGCAGTGGCCGTGCAACGACGCCGCGCCCGATGGCACGCCGACCATGCACATCGACCAGTTCGTGCGTGGCAAGGGGCGCTTCATGCTCACCGGCTACGTGCCCACCGACGAGAAGGTCAACAATCGTTACCCGTTGCTGCTCACCACCGGGCGCATCCTCAGCCAGTACAACGTCGGCGCCCAGACCCGGCGTACCGGCAACGTTGCCTGGCATGACGCCGACCGCCTGGAAATTCACCCAACCGATGCTGAAAGCCGGGGCATCCAGGACGGTGATTGGGTCGGCATCGGCAGCCGCGCCGGGCAGACCGTGCTGCGCGCCAAGGTCAGTGCACGGGTGGCACCGGGGGTGGTGTACACCACCTTCCACTTCCCCGAGTCGGGGGCCAACGTGATCACCACCGACAACTCCGACTGGGCCACCAACTGCCCCGAGTACAAGGTGACGGCGGTGGAGGTGGTGAAGGTGTTCCAGCCATCGCAGTGGCAGAAGCGCTACCAGGACTTCAGTGATGAACAGCGGCGCCTGCTGCAGGAACGCCGTATTGCGGAGAAAGCCGAGGTGCGCCGATGAGCAGCGACAACCTGGTCAAGATGGCCAACCAGATTGCCCATTACTTCGACAGCGAACCCAACCGGGCGCTGGCGGTGCAAGGGGTGCGGCAGCACCTGCAAAGCTTCTGGACGCCGGCCATGCGCCGGCAACTGGCGGAGTGGGTTGCGGCCAATGAAGGGGAGGGGCTGGACCCTAAGGTGCGCGAGGCGTTGGCCTAGATTTTCGGCCGTAAGAAGAAACCTTGTGGGAGCGGGTTTACCCGCGAATGCGGCGGTGAGTCCAACAATGCATTCGCGGGTAAACCCGCTCCCACAGGGGCCCTGCAATTTCAGATAATAATGTGTCCTCCTGAGGAAGGCAGAATCAGCCGCGGGCCAGCTCTGCCTGATGGGCGATTGCCTCTTCGCTCTTGAGCACCAGCACATCCCCCTCCAGCGCATCCAGCACCACCTCTGAGGTATTACCAATCAACGCCCCGGTAATCCCCGTGCGGCAAACCGTACCAATCACCGTCACCACCGCATCAAGCATCTTCTCGGTATGCGGAATAAGCACATCCGCCGGCCCTTCGGCCACATGCAGGCATTCTTCCGCGATACCGTACTCGGCCTGGAACGCCGAGCACGCCTCGCGGTAGCGCTTCTCGATGGTTTCGCTCAACTGGTACACCGGGTCCGACGCCGACAGCATCGGCGACGGATGGGCGCTGATCACATGCAGTTCGCCCTTGGCCAGTTTGGCGATCTCGAAGCCATGGTCGATGATGCTGGCATGCAGGCGGCGGTGGTCCTCGTCCTGGTTGCCCACATCCACCGCCGCCAGGATCTTGCCGCCGGTCCACGGCCGCTCGCTCTTGACCATCAGCACGGCACACGGGCACTGGCGCAGCAGCTTCCAGTCGCTGGGGGTGAGCAGGGCTTTCTTCAGCGGGTTGTCCGGGCGGTGTTCCTTGATCACCAGCTCGCAGCCCTCGGCCTGCTGCACGTAGATGATGGTGTCGTGCAGGTTGTCGCGCCAGGCCTCTTCATGGGTGACGTTGTCGTACCCATCATCGTGCAACTGGCTGCTCAGCAGGCTCAGCAGCGCGCTGTGGTCATGCCGTTTGTCGCACATCAACAGGTGCAGGCGTGCGCCGGTGACGCCGGCGATCAGTTTGGCCCGGGTCAGGGCGCGGCTGTGGGCGTGCGAGGGGTCGAGGACGACGAGGATGCTGCGGACGGCTTGCATGGGCGTTAGCTCCCTTCAATGGTGGCGACCAATGACTGACTATAGTCGGCGCTTCCCCCGCTGGCGCTTGATGCACATCAAGCATAGTCACTGGCGCCGCCCGCTGTCGCCGGTATAATCGCCGGCCCTGCCTGTTCTGTATGGTTGTACGCTTATGTCCCTGATCCCCGAAATCGACGCCTTTCTTGGTTGCCCGACACCAGACGCCTGGATCGAAGCGGCGCTGGCCGATCAGGAAACCCTGCTGATCGACCATAAGAACTGCGAATTCAAGGCCGCCAGCACTGCCCTGAGCCTGATCGCCAAGTACAACACCCACCTCGACCTGATCAACATGATGTCGCGCCTGGCCCGCGAGGAACTGGTGCATCACGAACAGGTGCTGCGCCTGATGAAACGCCGTGGCGTGCCCTTGCGCCCGGTGTCGGCGGGGCGTTATGCCTCGGGGTTGCGGCGCCTGGTGCGTGCCCACGAGCCGGTCAAGCTGGTGGATACGCTGGTGGTGGGGGCGTTCATCGAGGCACGTAGCTGCGAGCGCTTTGCCGCGCTGGTGCCGCACCTGGATGAGGAGCTGGGCCGCTTCTACCACGGCCTGCTGAAGAGCGAAGCACGCCACTACCAGGGCTACCTGAAGCTGGCGCACAACTATGGTGACGAGGCCGACATCGCCCGCCGGGTGGAGCTGGTGCGCGCTGCGGAAATGGAGCTGATCCAGTCACCGGACCAGGAGCTGCGCTTCCACAGCGGCATTCCAATGGCACAGGCCGCCTGATTCGCACCAGGCGGCCCGAACCTTAGTTGCGTCGGCCCAGCAGCAGGCCGACTACAAGGCCAAGGCCAGCGGAAATGGCCACTGTCTGCCACGGGTGGCCGCCAATGTAGTCCTGGGTGGCGTCCACCACCGGTTGCGCTTTGTCACGCACGTTACCGGCTGCCTGACGTGCCTGCTTCAGTTTGAGGCTGACTTGTGCACGCAGGGTTTCTGCTTCTTCGCCCACCAGGGCGGCGCTGTCGTTCAGCAGCCTCTCCGATTCTTCGATCAGCGACTGCAGCTCGCTGAATACCTGGTCCTTGATCTGATCGCTGTCGGCCAGTGCGGCAATTTTTCGGGCCATGAACTCGTCCTCGTCGATGGGGTGGTTTGAACAATGGATGCCGCCGCGTCGGGAAAGTTGCGGCGGTTTTCCGATGTTGCGTTGGCTGGGTGTAAGATAGCGGCCATTTTCAAACCTGCAGGTACCTTCATGAGTTTCAATCTGGCCAACATGAGCTTCGAGGAACGGGCGCAGATCGAGGCAGAGAAGGCCCGGCTGTTCGAGCTGTGGCAGAACAACCTGGGCAAGGCCAAAGGTGACGCCGCCCGGCTGATCGCCGAAAAGCCGCGGCGCAAGGGCAAGTGGGCCGAGTGGGTGCGGGCCGAGCTGGACGGCATGACGCCGCCCGAGTACGCCAGCATGGTGCGCAGCGAAGTCAACAAGCTGATGGCCGCCGCCAGCGCCAACCGCTAAGCACGCCTCGCCGGGTGGTTGCAGGGGCGGGCTTGCCTTATTGCCAGGCAGTTAAGCGGTATGGGCTGACAGGTGCTTGCCTTGAGATGTTGAGGGCCTGAGAGATCGAGCGCCGCCCGCGCGGCGCTTCGCGGCTAAAGCCGCTCCTACGTTTGTTTCGGGCCAGTCCATCCTGTGCCAGGCGCGCGCGACCGCC
>NZ_JBIVIF010000070.1:0-15987 GCF_044749595.1 Pseudomonas sp. NPDC089392 | reverse complement strand
CCCCCCCCCCCCCCCCCCCCCCCCCCCCCCCCCCCCCCCCCCCCCCCCCCCCCCCCCCCCCCCCCCCCCCCCCCCCCCCCCCCGCTCCTACAGGGACCGCGGCGCACCTGTGGGAGCGGGCACAGGCAGCATCAGCTTTCGCCCAATGCCCCAACCACCTGGTCGACACTGGCCTTCAACCCGGCAAACGCATCCTCAGGGTCACTCTCCACCACCACCAGCTTCACCCCGGCGGCCTTGATCACCTCGGCCACCGCCGCTTCTGGCTGCCGGTGGTCCAGCACCAGCGCTACATCCTGCGCCTTCAGATTCTCGCCCAAAGCCTTGAGCGCCGCGGCATCCCACTCAGCCGGCAACGGCTGCTCGACCACATCCAGGTTCAACCCGCTAGCCAGGTAACCCAGCCGCTCCGACAGGCTCACCACGGTCAGGTTGTCGACCTTGGCCAGGCGAGTCTGGCTGTTGGCCGAAAGCTCCAGCAGTTGGCGCTTGAGCCCGGCCAGGTTGCCCTGGATCTTCGCTTTGTCGTTCGGCGCCAAACGCTCCAGGTCATTGGCCACCACATCAGCCATGCGCCCGAGGTTGGTCGGGTTGAGCCAGGGGTAGGCACCGTAGGCATCGTCACCACTCACCGCGATCCCCGGCAGCGCGCCATCCACCGGCCGCGCTGCATCGATCTCGACAATGCGGATATTGCTACGCCGGGCCATCGGGTACAGCGGGTCGTCACGCCAGATCGAGCGCACGCCGATCACCGCATCAGCCTGCTGCGCGGCCTTGTCCAGGCTGGCGCCACCACGCCCGCTGAAATACGACGGCTGGCGGCTGGCCGGCAGGTTGGCCGGTGCCGCGCGTTTTAGCTGCACTGCGGTGCCATCGAGCAGGGCGCTGGCCAAGCTGTGGGTGACGGGCAGGGTAGTCAGCACTTGTGTGGCGAAAGACAGCGACGGCAGGCCAGCCAGGGCGAGCGCCAGGGTCAGGTGTTTCAGGTTCATGCCGGGTTTCCTTGCAGGCGGGGAACGAGGGCGCGAGCGAGCGCGGCCAGGGCAAAGCACATGCCGGCGACCAGGATGATCGCAGCGCCCGATGGCACCGGCAGGTCGAACACGATCGGCAGCAGGATGCCGAACAGGGTGCTCACGGTGGCGATCAGCACCGAGAGGAAGAAAAACCCCTTGAGCGACTGGCTGACCAGGCGTGCGGCGGCGGCAGGGATCACCAGCAGCGCACCGACCAGGATTGCCCCGATCACCTTCACCGCTGCCACGGTTACCAGGGTCACCAGCACCACGAACAGGTAGTCCAGCGTTTTCACGGCCACCCCACGCACGGCCGCCAGCTGCGGGTTGAAACTGGCCAGCATGATGCGGTTGTACAGCGGCACGGCCAGGGCCAGTACCAGCAGCGCGACGATGCCCAGCACCACCAGGTCCTGGCCGCTGACGGTCAGCACCGAGCCGAACAGCACGTTCTCGAGGATGTGCACGTTGATCTTGCCCGCCAGCATCAGCAGCAGGCTGGCGCCCAGCGCCAGCGATACCGAGAGGAACACACCGATCAATGTGTCCGGCGACAGCCCGGTACGGTTACGCAGGAAGTTGAGCAGGATGCCGAACAGCAGGCAGTAGCCGAACAGGCTGCCATAGGGGCCGGTGTAGGGTTCACCCAGCAGGATACCGATGGCCACGCCAGTCAGCGCAGCATGGCCCACTGCCTCGGAGAAAAAGGCAAAACGCTTGACCACCACCAGGGTGCCCAGGCCGCCCAGCACCGGGCCGATCATCAGGCCGGCCAGCAGGGCATTGACCACGAAGCCGTAGGCCAGCGCCTCGGGCAGGTAGCCAGCGTTGGCCCAGTCCTGGATCAGTTGGCGAAAAGTTTCAAAGCTCATCAGGCAAGGCTCTCGCTGCGCGGGTGAACGGAGAACAGGCCGAGCAGGCGCTCCGGGGTCAGGGCCTGGGCGGGTGGGGCGTCGAACAGTACCTGGCGGCTCAGGCCGGTGACCCGGTCAGCCAGGCGCAGCACCGCCGCCAGGTCATGCTCGATCCACAGCACGGTGGTGCCGGCCTGGCGCCAGCCCAGCAGCAGCTGTTCGAACACCTGGATGCCGGCTTCATCGAGGGCCGACATCGGCTCGTCCAGCACCAGCAATTGCGGTTCGGGGATCAGGCCCTGGGCCAACAGCACGCGCTGGCGCTCACCGCCAGACAACGCACCCATGCGCCGCTTGCGTTTGTCGAGCATGCCAACCTTCGCCAAGGCAGCATCGATGGCCGGCTTCACGCGCCGTGACAAACCGAGGAACGCCGGGCGGCGCTGGCACATGGCAGCCATGAAGTCGTCCACGGTCATGGGCAGGCCACGGTCGAACTCCAGCGCCTGCGGCACGTAGCCGATCACTTCGCGCTCACCCGGCCAGTGCAGGGTCAGCTGGCCCTGGTGTGGCATCTGCCCGAGCAGGGTCTTGATCAGCGAGCTCTTGCCACCGCCGTTGGGGCCGACAATGGCATGCACGCTGCCGGCGGTGACGCTGAAACTGACCTGCTCGAGAATGCGTGTACGGCCCAGGGTCAGGTCGATGCCGGCGAACTCGATGCGCGGCCCGCAGGCTGCAACCAGGTTGGCGGCGGCGGTCATGCGCGGTTCTCCTGGATGGCGCGTACCACGGTGTCGAGGTTGCGCTTCATTTCCACTTCGTACTTGTCCTTGGTGTACTCGCCGTAGGAAATGTGCGTCAGCGGGTACAGGCGAACGCCGGACTCACGCTGGATGGTTTCGACATAGGCTGACGGGAAGTCCATTTCCGAGAAGATCACCCGCACGTCCAGCGCCTTGAGCTGGTCGATGGTCTTTTTCAGCTGCGCCGGGCTCGGCTCGATGCCATGGGCCGGTTCGACCACGGCAGTCACCTCCAGGCCGAAGTCGCGCACCAGGTAGTCGTAGGCGGCATGGATGGTGGCGACGCGGAAGGTGGCGCTGGGCGCTTCGGTGACCTTGGCCAGCGCCTCGGCCCGCAGGGCGCGCAGGCGCTTGGCATAGGCGCGGGCGTTTTGCGTGTACAGCTTGGCGTTGTCCGGGTCGAGCTTGCCCAGCTCGCGGGCGATGTTGTTGACCTGGGCGATGGTAGTGCTGATCGACAGGAAGGTGTGCGGGTTTACCACCTTGCCGGCGCCGCGTGCGGCAATGCCGGTGGCTGCCAGCAGCGGTACGTTCTGGTTGGCCTCAATGGTGGCGATGCCGGGCTTTTCGCTGGCGGCGATCATGCGGTCGGCAAAGTCGTCATGGCCGACGCCGTTGAGCACCACCACGTCCAGCGTGCCGATGCGCTTGATGTCCTCGGCCCGTGGCTCGTAGGCGTGGGGGTTGAAGCCCGCCGGAATCAGCGGCACCACTTCGGCCTTGTCGCCGACGATGTTGCTCACATAGCTGTAGTAAGGGTGCAGGGTGATGCCGATGCGCAGCGGCTTGCCGTTATCGGCCAGTGCCAGTGCCGGCAGGGCAAGGGCCAGGAGCAGGGCGAGGGCGGAGCGAAGCATGGGGGAGTCCTTGGGTTCAGTGACGGTGTTCGCGGGTAACCCCGGCGTCGTAGTGGCTGACCACCTGTTGCCAGCCGGCGGCGATCAGCGCAGCCTGGCTGAGGTCGTCCGGGATCACGGCAGCGCTGTCGCGGCGCAGCCAGACATCGGCCTGGCCGCTGCTGTCAGCTGGCAGGATCAGCAGCAGGCTGCCAGCAACTTCAGGTGCCTGGCTGCGGCCCAGGTAGGCGCCGGTCTCCAGCCATGACCATTGGTGGCTGCCGCGGCTCTGGCTGCCAGCATCGACCACGAACGGCGGCAGGCCTTCTTCGGCCAGGCCCTGCACACTCGGCGCGCTGGCGCTTTCATCGCGCAGCAGCTGGATCTCGTCGAAGGCCACCCGCAGGTCGGTGTACAGGCCTTGCTCGGCGGCGGTGAGGTCGCGGCGGGCGTCGATCTGGTGGCTGGCGATGGTCTGCTCGTCTTCGCGCTCACCGCGCAGCAGCACCACGCTGGCAGCAAGCACCACGATCAGCAGGCTGGCCAGCAGCACGTACAGGGTTTCGTGCCCGGCGCCGGCCGGGCGAATCACTTGGGCGCGGCTCATGGCTGGGCGATATCGGCGTAGTCGACTTCCACCACGTGCCCGGGGCCGGCGTCGAACAGCACGTAGAACTCGCCGTCCGGGCGCTTGAAGGTCAGGGTCGAGTCGTCGCCAAGCTTGCCGCCGACCAATACCTGTTCGTCATAGCCGATCACATCCAGCGTTACCCCGGGGGCACCGCTGCCGTCCGAGAAGCCGCCAGTGCACTTGACCTGGCCGCTGGCGGTTTCTTCGCATTCGCACATCGGGTTGTGCGCCAGGGCCGGGCCGGCGGCCAGCACCAGCAAGGGCAGGGCGAGGGTGCGCATCAGGTGTTTCATTTCTTGCCTCCTTGTTTTTCGAGCCAGGCCACGGTGGCTGGCGATGCCTTGGCCAGCGGGACGGACGCCTGGTGCATGCTGCCGTCCCAGCCTTCCAGGGTGATCCAGATCTGGGCGTCGGGTTTGGTCCGCGGCGGGATCGGCAGCGAGGTGCCCATGTTGTACGGCGCGCCGAAGAAGATGGTGCCGGCTGCGCGCAGGCTGCGCGGCTTGCCGATGCGCAAGTAGGCAGCCTTGACGTCCTTGATGCAGGCCTTGCACAGCGCCGCATTGAACGACTTGAAGTAACCGGCCGGGCCGTCGGTGCGTGGCGCCTCGTCGCGCAGTTCGGCCAGGTTGATGCTGTAGGGGCCGACCTGAATGTCGCTGATCACATTGGCACCCAGGCCAGCGTCGCCACGGAACAACTTGGCGTCGGCGAAGTACTTGGGCATGAAGCCCAGCGGGATCAGGATCAGCAGGATGTTCAGGTGAAAACGCCACTTCAGCCAAAACTGCTTCAGCGGGCTGGCGGGCAGGGCTTGGGCCTGGCTCATGGGTGGATCTCCACGGTGGTTTCACTGCGAGCCGCACGCGGTGCCCGCTCGCTGCGCTTGAGCGCGGCGGCGGTGGCCTGGGCGGTGCGTTTGGTCCAGATAAGCAGGCCGCTGAACACC
This sequence comes from Pseudomonas sp. NPDC089392, assembly GCF_044749595.1. Classification (NCBI taxonomy): domain Bacteria; kingdom Pseudomonadati; phylum Pseudomonadota; class Gammaproteobacteria; order Pseudomonadales; family Pseudomonadaceae; genus Pseudomonas; species Pseudomonas sp. NPDC089392. The sequence continues at coordinate 10,892 of NZ_JBIVIF010000070.1, read as the reverse complement.
ATCAGGGTGAGAATGAGGCCAAAGAAGAACCACACCAGCTTGATCGGCAAGCCGCCGAAGTCGCCGGTGTGCAGTGGGCGCATGGACTCGGTGACGAACTCCAGCGCCGAGCGGTCGCTGATAACGAACTGGCTGTCGACATTGCGGGTGTACGGGTTTACCGAGGCACTCTGGAACATCAGCGGGTACCAGCCCGGCCCGGACAAGGTGACATGGCTGTAGGCGGTGGCAGGCAGCGAGATGAAACTGACCTCCAGCCCCGGGATCGCCAGGCCGGCAAGGCGCGCCGCTTCATCCAGGTCGATACGCGGTGCCGGGCTGCCATCCGGTGTTTGCGGCACTTCCTCGCGGGCGATCACCGGCACGATGGGCCTGCTGGAAATGGTGATGTGGTTGTCGAACAGGATTGCCTGGATCAGGAACCAGGTGCCGGTGATGGAAATGACCGCAATGAACCAGATCGACCAGACCCCGGCCAGGCGGTGCAGGTCACCCCAGAAAATCCGTGAACCATGGCCGGTGCGCACGGGCTTGAAGAAACCCTTCCAGAACTTCTTGTACACCACCAGGCCGGTGACCAGCGAGGCCAGCATCGGCAGGCCAAGCAGCGATACCAGGTACCAGCCCCAACTGAAACCATTGGTGAACGGCACCAGCCACCAACCGTGCAGGGCACGGGTAAAGGCTTCGAAGTTGAAGTCCGGGGTCTTGCCCTGGATGGCCCCGGTGTAGGGGTTTACGTACAGCGTCGGGCTGGTACCGTCAGGCAGGGTGACATTGGCCTTTACCGCGAAGTGCGAACCGTCAGGCTGGCTCAGGCGCTCCACCACCATGTCCGGCTCGGCCTTGTTCAAGGCGTCCAGTACCTGCTGGAAGCTCATGCGCTCGACGTCGGCGTCGGGCTGGTTGGCGCGCACGGCCGGGTCGGCCAGCCAGACGATTTCCTGGCTCACCACGGCGAGCATGCCGGTGAAGCAGACGATCAAGACAAAGAACCAGATTGGCAAGGCAAGCCAGCTGTGCACCAGGAACCACAGCCTGGATTTGGATTTTTTGGGTGATTTGGCCATCAGACGGTCTTCTGCAATGGGTGGTCGAGCGTGTGCCCAACCAAAGAGGGCTGTACTGATAAGGACGAATGAGAATTGAAAACCTGCCGTTTTAAATGCAAGCAAATGTTTCAAACGACAAATCGCCGGCAAGCCAGCTCCACAAGTACAGCGCAGGCCTCAAGAACTGCGCGTTCCCTGTAGGAGCGGGTTCACCCGCGAAGCAGGCGACGCGGTGGATGGCACCGGCTTTGCCGGTGTTCGCGGGTGAACCCGCTCCCACAGGATGTGTGCTGCCCCAATGACGCTAACGGTCAGGCATCAGGCCAAGGCTGGCCTGGAAGGCATGAGGTGGGGTCAAGCGCGGGTCATCGCCACTGCCGCTTGCGGCTTGCCATGCAGCTGCGCCAGGTCCTGGTACAGCGCGCGGCCAATTTCTGCGGCGCGTGCCGGCAGCACCGAAAGCAGGGTGTCGCTCAGGCCATGGCTATTTTCGCAGAAGCCCTGCAGGTATACCGACGCCTGCATATCGGGGCTGGCCAGCACGCGGTAGTGGCGGTCGACGCTGAAGTCGTCCAGGTAGCCGGCCAGGGGTGCCAACAGGTCAAGGTGCGAACGGCGTTCGTAGCCGGTGGCGAGAATCACTGCATCGTAGCGGTGGGTTTGCTGCTGATTGGTGGCGAGGTCGCGCAGGGTCAGTTCCAGGCCTTCGCGGGTGGCCACCACCGCTTCCACCTGACGGCGGCACAGCACGTTGTGGCGGTGCTGGTGAGCGACTTTCTGCCGGTAAAGGATGCCGTAGATGCGCTCGATCAGGTTGAGGTCGACCACCGAGTAATTGGTGTTGTGGTATTCGCCCAGCAGCTTGCTGCGCTGGTCAGCCGGTTCGTTGTAGACCAGGTCGGTGTAGTCCGGCGAGAAAATCTCGTTGACGAACGGGCTGTCATCGGCGGGCTTGAGCGCCGAGCCGCGCAGGATCATGTCGACCTTGACCGACGGGTAGCTGTCGTTGAGGTCGATGAACGCCTCGGCGGCGCTCTGCCCCGAACCGATCACGGCAATGCGCATCGGCTTGCCGGTGGTGCACGGCAGTTTGTTCAGGCTGCTCAGGTACTGGGAGTGGTGGAACACCCGCGGGTCGTCCTTGAACGCGCCGAACTTCTCCGGGATTTTCGGCGTGCCGCCGCTGCCGACCACCACCGAACGGGTGCGTCGGCTGTATTCGTGGCCTTGCGCGTCGCGCGAGACCAGGCGCAGGTGTTCGACCCGGCCAGCGTGCACTTCCGGCTCGATGCGCAGCACTTCCTCGCCATACACCGCTTGGGTGGCAAAGTGCTCGGCGGCCCAGCGCAGGTAGTCGTTGTACTCCAGACGGCAGGGGTAGAAGGTGCCGAGGTTGATGAAGTCGGCCAGGCGCTGCTTCTGGTGCAGGTAGTTGACGAAGCTGTAGGGGCTGGTGGGGTTGCGCAGCGATACCAGGTCCTTGAGGAAGGAGATCTGCAGCTCGCTCTGGGTGGCCAGGGTTTCGCCGTGCCAGCGGTAGTCCTGTTGCTTGTCGATGAACAGCGCGTCGAGGGCATGGCCCTGGGACTCGGCGAGTTCTTCCAGGGCAATGGCCAGGGCCAGGTTGGAGGGGCCGAAGCCCACGCCGATCAGATCTTTGATTGTTGCCTGCTGTGAAGACTGGCTCATGGCTGCGATTCCCTAAAGGTCGAATGTGGACGCCCGCCGGGGCTCCGGCTCCTGCGCAAGTACATGAATTTGAACGAGCCAGCCAAAGGGGAATTTAAGCGGGCTAAAGAACTGCGTGGGGCGGCCGATAAGGGGGTTAAGGCAAGGACCCATCTTTCAGCAGGGATTGACATGAGCGGAATTACAGCAAACAACCTGATGATCAATGGCGTTTCGGCGCAAGCACTGAGCGCGAACGCGGCGACTGAGCGCGAGCAGGCGAAACAGGCCGGCGAGGCGCTGGGGCCGTTGAGCATCAGCAGCGACAGCATGAAGGTGTCGGCGGGTAGCCAGGCACAATCCACTGACACTGAAGACAGTGGCGAGTCGGAAGCGTTGACCGAGCTCCGTCAGTTGATCAAGGACCTGCAGAAGCAACTGGTTGAAGAGCAGAAACAGCTGGCGGCGCTGCAGAACAGCAAGATGGACGAGGCGGCAAAGGCAGCTGCTGTCGGTGCCAAGCAGGCGAGCATTGCCACCATCAACGGCCAGATCATGGCGGCTACGGCGCAGTTGCTGGAGCTGTTGCAGCAAGAGGGCGGCAGCAGCGCGGGCGGTGTGGTCAGCACCACAGCCTAGCAGCGGATACGTTCCCTGTAGGAGCGGCCTTGTGTCGCGATGGGCTGCAAAGCAGCCCCGGCAGTTTATGCATCAACGCCAATTTTCTGGGGCCGCTTTGCGGCCCATCGCGACACAAGGCCGCTCCTACAGGGCCGCGTAGCGCCAGATGGCGATGGTCACTCCGCCACCAGCCGCCCCTTGCTCGCCTTGTACTGCATGGCCACGGCCGGCGCCGGCTTGGCTGCGCCGGTTTCCAGCCATTGGCGCATGCGGCTGGCATCGGCGAAGTGGGTGTACTTGCCAAAGGCATCAAGGATGACCATGGCCACCGGGCGGTTGTCCATGCGGGTCAGCAGCACCAGGCAATGGCCAGCCTCGTTGGTGAAGCCGGTCTTGGTCAGCTTGATGTCCCAGTTGCTCTTGTTGACCAGGTGATCGGTGTTACGGAAGCCCAAGGTGTAGTTGGGCTTGCGGAAGGCCACGGTCTTTTCGCGGGTGGTCGACAGCTCACTAAGCATTGGGTACTTGCGCGAGGCCAACAGCAGTTTACCCAGGTCGCGTGCGGTGGACACGTTCTGTGTCGACAAGCCGGTTGGCTCGACATAGCGGGTGTGTGCCATGCCCAGGCTGCGGGCCTTGGCATTCATGGCCTTGATGAACGCCGGGTAGCCGCCGGGGTAGGCGTTGGCCAGGCTGTTGGCCGCGCGGTTTTCCGACGACATCAGGGTAATCAGCAGGGTTTCGCGGCGGTCAAGCTGGCTGCCCAGGCGCACGCGCGAATACACGCCTTTCATCTCCGGGTTGTTGGCGATGGTCATGGTGAGCATTTCATCCATGGGCTGCTTGGCATCCAGCACCACCATTGCCGTCATCAATTTGGTGACCGAGGCAATGGGCACCACGCGGTCGGCATGGTTCGAATACAACTCCTGGTTGGTATTCAGGTCGATCAGCAGGGCGCTGCCTGAGGCAAGATGCAGCTTGGAGGGGTCACGTTGAACCTGGGCCGGGGGTTGTGCAGCAGCGGTCGACGGAAGGGTCGCAGTACCTGTGAGCAACAGCATCAGGCTGAGGATGGACAGGGATGTTTTCACGTTCAGGCTCACTAAAAGTTGGTATGTCGTTGGCTGTGCAAGGGTTTTCCCCCTAAAACCGTTGCATTCTGGAGTATGGCTGAATTGCTGTCGAATGCCTTATGACTAAAGGGCGCAAGGTGAACGAAATTTAATACGGTACCCATTTCCTTGATTCCCAGGCAGGTCAGTTCGACCCGGTCGTTGGTGCCTGAACGCAGGAAATTGGGGCGCGCAGCAAGCGGGCGTCAAAGCCCTTAAGTACAGTGGCATGGTCACCGGGTAGCGATACCACCTGTACGCAGCGCAGCTGGCTGCCCTGCGCGTAACCACTCGTCAGCGCTGGGGCAATGATGCGGTCGTCAGCGCCACTGAAGTGCCGCTCGGGCGTGTTGGCGAGCCTGGAAATTTCGGCCATGGGATCAAGCGAGCCCACCAGCGGCGACAAACCGTGATAACGGACCCAGGCGGCAGGGTCCAGGTTGCCGGCAATACTTTGCACCTGGCTGACATCATGGCGACGCTCGGCAATCAGCAGGGCGATTGCGGCCCCTCCGGAATAGCCGATGAGCTCTACCGAGGATGCGCCGTACCTGCGCACAAGCTGGTCGACCGCCGCCGCCATGGCTTCGACAACAGCTGCACTGAAACGGGCGTCAGTCCAGACGGAGGTGTTGCATGCCGGGCTCGTGATGAACTGGCACGGCCTGGCCAGGTAGATGCCCGGGTAGCCTCCCGTCGCCAGCTTGGCAAGCGCGAACGTGCGCGGTGACGGGTCCAGGCTGGGCTGGGTACTGGTCGCCCAGGCATGGCCGTCGCCTTCGATGTAGAGGGTCAACCGGCGGCCGGGTTTGAAGTTGGCCGGCGTTACGGTCTGAATCGAAAATTCGGCGGTGTGTATGACGTGGGTGGTAGCCCCATTGGCTTGGGCCCATTGCGCCAGTTTTTGCTGCGGGCTCGCACAGCCCGCCAGCAGCATCAGCAGCAATGCGGTAACGCTGAACAGGCGTGGCAGCATCGGTCAGTTTCCCTTGAACGCATCAGCCCGCCAAAAGGCGGGCTGAGCGGTTTGCCGACTTGAAGTCTCAGAAGTCGTAGCGCACCTTCGCGGTGAAGGCATCCGCGTCGAAGCCTGTCTTCATCAGGCGCTCGTAGCTGCCGCCGATCGTGACCGCACCCACCTTGTAGTTGGCGCCAACGCCCACTTCATAGCTGTCGCGCGCCGGGGTTACGCCAGTGGCCACGAAGGAATTGCCACCCAGGGTGAACGCCGACGTGGTGCTGGATTTGTCGGCGATGAAGTCGTGGTAACCCATCAACTTGAACTCAGGTTCCAGGGTGCCCTGTCCCAGGTCGAACGCACCTGCAATACGCACACCTGCACCGGCTTCACCCACTTCCAGGCGCTGGTCGCCGGTTTTCAGTGCGGCGGACGAGCCGTGCTCCGTGAAACCGTCGATGGACAAGTTGGTGTAGCGGGCCGTAATGCGCGGTTCAACCAGCAGGTTGTGATCGAAGTGGAAACCATAGCCGGCCATCACGTTCAGGCCGATCAAGTCGCTGTCGTAGTTACCCTTGGCCGTGGTGCCAGAGATAAAGCGCTTGGAGTCGTTGCGCCCTTTGCCATACGACAGGCCACCGTCGACGAAGTAGTTGCCTTCGGTCCAGGTGCCATAGGCGGTCAAGGTGTTGTTCTCGACATCGGTCTTGTTGCCGTTGTCCGACTGCACATTGGTCTTCACGTAGCTGTAGGCCACGCCAAGCACGGTGTTGTCGTTAAGCGTGTGGTCGGCGCCCAGGGCAAAGCCACGGGAGTTCGCATCGTAGCCATCAACACCCGAACGCACGTCCTGGTTGGCCTGGCTGGAGAGGATCTGGAACCACGCCCCGGTGCCCGACAGCGCGTCCCCCGAAGACTGGCCCGCACGCAGGGTGCTGGCGCGGCTGCTGATGGCATTGTTGACCAGCGTGATGCTCGAATTGGCCGCCGAGGCTGCGCCGCCATTCACTTCCGGGGTCAGTTGCTTGGCCACGTTGGCGATGGCCTGGGCGTCAGAGCCTGCGGCAATCAAGGCTTTGAGCACGGCGTCGTTCGGGTTGCTCTGGGCCAGCAGCTCGGCGACCGACATGAAGGACTGGGCAGCGCCCTGGACGCTAGCGTCGCCGCCACCATTCTCGATGACGTTGCCGGTTTCTTCGTTGCCCACGCCGGTCACCTTGATGTTCAAGGTGCCGTCAGCAAGCGTCGAGCTGTCGACGGTCAGCAGCGACGAGCTGCTCTTGATCACCACGTCTGGGGCAATGTTCAGCGTCTCGGCGCTGATCAGGTCATAGTTGGCGCCGCCTTGGGCAAAGTCCGAGCCCTTGGCGTTGATCACCACTGTCGAGCCGCTGGCCAGGTCGGCGGTGCCGGTCACGCTCAGTACAGGCGTGTTTGCCTGGGTTTCTGCGCTTAGCGGCAAGCCCAGCGTTGCACCCGACATCAGGTTGAAGTCACCGTCCACGGTGGTGTGCGTCGCCGCCAGGGTCAGCGTAGCGTTCTCGCCGACACGCACTCGCTCTGCTTCGATCAGGGTGGCGTCGATCAGGCCGTTACCCTGAACCAGAATTCGCTCGATGCCATGGATGTTGCCGACGATGCTGGACAGTTTGCTGCTGCCTTCTTCGCCAACGTTCAGGTCGACCTTGTTATTGCCATCGCCTTCGCCAACGTAGATGGCATAGCTGCCGCCCTGGATCAGGCCAGAGTCGGCGTTGATCAGCAGGCGTTTGTCGTCAACCGTTGGGAGGTTGTAGCCGCTGGGGTACCTCGTGACATAGTCCAGATCGATACCGATCTCCCCGCCGCGAATGGTGCCGGTGTTGGTGATACCTTTTTCCGGGTTGGTGAAGTTGACACCGTCCGCCAAGATACCGCGCCCCGACAGGCCATCTGCACTGATGCCCTCGATGATGCCTGCGTTGTCGACGCTCTGGATGGAGGAGGGCAAGCTGCTGTGGCGGTCTTCATCATCAAAATCACCGTTGCGGGTGCTGTCCAGGTCCAGGCCAACGCCCTCGCCGGAAATCCTGCCATCGTTCTGGACCAGGCCGCCCAGCACGGCACCGGACAGGTGAAGGCCTGTGGACCCTTCGCCGACTGCCGCGATGGTGGATTTGTTAATGAATGAGCCGGCCATGACTTTGTCGAAGTCCGGGCGGGGCGTCTGCTCGATGGTCAGTGCACTCGAATCAGTACCGCTGGCCGTCACGGGTTTCGAATTGGTGATCGTCCCGTTGTACACCCCACCGTTGTCGTACTGCCGGTTGCCCACCACCACATCAAGCAAATGCAGGCCTATCGAGTCTCTCCCGCTTCCGCTTACCTCGGTCAGGTTGGTGAACCCATTCTCAAAGTACTGGTTGGCGTAAACACGGCCATCGGCGGCGTGAGTGGCGGATGCATAGGCGACGGATACTGCAACCGCCAACAGGCTCTGCTTGAGATTCATTTCTGTCCTTATTTTTTACAGCAAGATACATACACGGATGGCCGCCGCAGTAACGCCAGGGAGTCCGTTACGCGTTCCAGCCGGCGCGAAATCTACAGGGCAGGGTCGACCAATGTCAAATTGACATCATTCATAAAACCGCTCTATCTCAAGCTTTTCAGCGCTGGTCAGGTGCGCCGCCTGTTGCACTGGGCGCATGGCCATCCCGATGCGGCCTGCAGTGGGGGGCAGGGCATCGGGATGGTTTTCCGGCTGTCGACGCTCAGGTATGGATGAGTGAGAGTTCGCTGATGATGCAGATCGAGCCGTCATCGGCCGGCGTCGCATCGGTGTAGTCGACCTGGTTGTAGACCCCACCGTGGAACTCGAACAGGCGTGAGGCCCAGCTGTTGTCGAGCTGCAAGTCGCCAGACGATCCAGACACCCCATTGCATTTGGCTGTTACGGTGACCACACCTTGCGACGTTGCGTGAATGCTCACGTTGAACTTCGCCCCCAGTGCTACCCCCTTGAGCACCGTCGAGTTCACCGGGTCGGTCTGGTTGTAGGTCTGCCGAAAGCCCAGGGTGATGTCGCCCTTTTTCCAGAACACCTTCACCGGCGGGCTATCGTCGCCACGGACGTGCATCTGGGCGATGACCACCTTCTGCGCCGCATTGACCTTGGTCAGCGTCATGGTCTGGCGGTTCCAGTGATCTTTGGCGCTGTCCAGTCTCCAGTCTTGCGCTTGCGTCCACTCGCACCGGGTCCTGCGGGTGCTTTTGCTCGAAGCGCCTTTGGTGGGGGCCGAGAACTGGATCGAACCATCGCTGAGTACCTTCACGATGCTCGGGTATTGAGCGATCGCTTCGGCACCGTTCAGTTCAAGCGCCACAGGGTTGGTTGACGAGACGGCCACAGGGGTGGCGATGATGAGATTGCTGATGTCTACGGTCATGGGAACTCCTGACGAAAGCTTTGGGTTTATACGGCGGGGTGCTTGAGCAGCAGGGTTGTCTGCTGCCGGGATAAAGTTAGCCTCAAGCTAAATTACGGTCAATAGCCAATGGCTAAATTAATTTCGCTTCGCGACAAAACGCCTGCTGGCGAAAATTTTCCGCAGTGGGGCTTTACGCTTGATTTCGGCGTGAGATAAGCTTTCTCTGAATACTGTACGAATATACAGCTATCAGGATGAGAATATGTCTAAGCACATGAAGTCGGCACCCCAGCAGCGCCAGGAAATGACCGGAATAGAGCGGCTAAGCCTGCGGGTATCGTCGATGATCAACCACCCGCTTGCGCAAACACAGCGCTGGGTGACGGTCCATCGGCTGGATACAGACGGTGATGCGGAATGGGAGGAGGTGATGGGCCTGCTGGTGGAAACGCCCGAATTGGAGCTGACCTTCAACGACGACGAGAGTGTGACGGTGCGCTGGCAGCGCAGCAGTGCAGAAGAGCGCGACGACTATGTTGTCGAGCAGGACAGCGAACAGCCGGTGGAAGAGGCGGCGCCTTTCTGAACATCAGCAAAAGCCCGCCGCAGTGGCGGGCTTTGCTTTACACAAGGTGGGCATTCCAAACCAGCAGCACCCTGGCCTGGATGTAGGTCTCTTCCCGGCGGATCATTCGGTCCTTGTGCCGCGAGTTGTCGGAAATCATCTCGAAATGGTCATCATCTGCGATCTGCAGCCGCTTGATGTAGATGTGGTCGCCCCAGGAGAAGAAGTAGATACCGTCGCCCACGAAATCGCGGATGCTGACGTCGACGATCAGTGGGTCGCGGTGCTTGATCGTCGGCTCCATCGACTGGCCCCAGCCCGTTACCATCTTCAGGTGGTGGTGTTCGCTGAACTCCACGCCCAGTTCGCGCAGGTGGCTTGGGCTGACGCGAACGTCCTTGAACATCTCGGGGTAGTCGTGGGGGATCTGGCCGCCACCCATTGCCGCCCGGACGTCGTAGTGGGCAATCCACACTTCGTCGCCGACCAGGCCGGGCCGATGCAGGTCAGCGGTCACCAGTGCGCATGCTGCCGGCTCCTCGGCGGCGGCCAGCAACCGTTGCCGGGTTTCTTCAGAGATGCCTTTGCCGCTGCGGGCAAGCATCTGCTTGACCAGGTCGGCTGCAGAAAGCCTGCTGTCGCCAGCCTCTACCAGCCCCTGCACAGGCTCGCCCGCCGCCATCGCGTCGAACCAGCCGCGCGGCAGGCCTTCGATGCCCTCGATTCGCCGGGCCACGTCATCGCCCAGGTTTTTCGCGGTCTTGTCCGACAGGATCTGGCTCAGGTGCGCAGGCGCCATCCCCCAGCGCTCTGCGCAGGATCCCTTTCTCTGGCTGCCGATCAGCTTGATCAGGTTGTGCTTGCGAATTTCGTAGATATCCATGAGGCGAAGCATGCCAGTGTTTAGCTTGCTGCTAAATGCGCGCATAGCTAAATTGGTCCTTGTAGTGATATTAGCTATAGGCTAAATTAAACATGCAAACAAAGAAAGCCACCGAGATGATTTTCTCCCCGGCTCATCACATCACAATTCCGTAATGAGGTTTACATGGATCCGACTGACCTCGGCCCGGGCACAGTCACTTGGCTGAGCGGTACGGGTACCGTGTTGCTAGGTGGATTTCTGTGGCTGCGCAAATGGCTGTCCAAGGATGCCGCCGACCGCGCGATGGACACCGCAGATATTGCTGTCGTGCGCCGCCTGACTGAACTGCTTGATATCGAACGGGATGCCCGTAGAGAGGCGGAGGCCAAGGCTGATCAGTTCGCCAAGGAGCGTAATGAGCTGGTGATTACTGTGGGCCGGCTGCAAGGGAAGGTGGTGGCGCTGACCGGCCAGTTGGGCCGTAGCACCCAACGCTGATTTGCTGGCGGGGAGATGAGGTTGAGGCTGACAGGGCCTGCCTCTGGATTTGAGGTGGTGCACAGATCGAGCGCCGCCCGCGCGGCGCTTCGCAGCACAAGGCTGCTCCTACATCTGTTTCGGGCCAGTTATTCCTGTGC
>NZ_JBIVIF010000069.1:0-19275 GCF_044749595.1 Pseudomonas sp. NPDC089392 | reverse complement strand
GTGAGTAATCACGCTGTGTGCGTTTTACACCTTGCTCCATCTGACTCTCCGGAAATTCGGGATGGGAGGTGTAAACCTTATTCAGGACGGGACAGAAAAACAAAAAAGGCCCCGAGGGGCCTTTTTCGTGTCCGGGCGCTATCAGCGCTCCAGGTCTGCAATCTTGCCGGTCTTGCCGTCCCACTCTTCAGCGTCGGGCAGGGCGTCTTTGCGCTCGGTGATGTTAGGCCAGATTTCCGCCAGTTCGGCGTTCAGCTCGATGAAGTTCTCCATGCCCGCAGGCACTTCGTCTTCCGAGAAGATGGCTTGCGCTGGGCACTCCGGCTCGCACAGAGCGCAGTCGATGCACTCGTCCGGGTGGATGACCAGGAAGTTCGGGCCTTCGTAGAAGCAGTCCACCGGACAGACTTCCACGCAGTCGGTGTATTTGCATTTGATGCAGTTGTCGGTGACGACGAAGGTCATTTCTAGTTCTCTCCTCAGGCGACGGCGGCGGCCCTTCCTCTCAGGGCCGCGCGGTTTACGGGTATGTGGCTGCAGGCCAGGCTAATAACCTGCAGCACCAGCAAACCGCGGCGGATTCTACCAGCTTGTAGTGGGCGCCGTTATAACAGGTTCTTTAGTTGATATAGCATTTCGATAGCTTGACGCGGGGTCATGTCGTCCAGCTGTAGCTTGCCCAGCTTCTCGATGGCCGGGTGTGGCAGGCTGGCGAACAGGTCGCTCTGGTGCGGCACCTGTGGTGCGTCCTTGGCCTTTTGGGCCGGCGTTTGTTCATGCGGCAGGCTGGTGGTTTCCAGGCGCCCCAGGTGTTCCCGGGCCCGCTGGATGACGGCTGTCGGCACACCGGCCAGTTGCGCTACGGCCAGGCCGTAGCTCTGGCTGGCAGGGCCAGGCAGCACATGGTGCAGGAACACGATGCGCTCATTGTGCTCGGTGGCGTTCAGGTGCACGTTGGCCACCAGCGGCTCGCTCTCCGGCAGTACGGTAAGCTCGAAATAGTGCGTGGCGAACAGCGTGTAGGCGCGCAGCTGGGCCAGGCGCTCGGCGGCGGCCCAGGCCAGCGACAGGCCATCGAAGGTGCTGGTGCCGCGGCCCACTTCGTCCATCAGCACCAGGCTGCGGTCGGTGGCATTGTGCAGGATGTTGGCGGTTTCGCTCATCTCGACCATGAAGGTCGAGCGTCCGCCGGCCAGGTCGTCGCTGGAGCCGATGCGGGTGAAGATGCGGTCGACCAGCGACAGCTCGCAGCTGGCCGCCGGCACGAAGCTGCCGATGTGCGCCAGCAGCACGATCAGGGCGGTCTGGCGCATGTAGGTGGACTTACCGCCCATGTTCGGGCCGGTGATGATCAGCATGCGCGTGCTGTTGTCCAGGCCCAGGTCGTTGGCCACGAACGGCGTGGTCAACACCTGCTCCACTACCGGGTGGCGGCCCTGCTCGATGCGCAGGCACGGCTCGTCGACGAAGCGCGGGCAGTTCAGGTCGAGGTTCAGCGCACGTTCGGCCAGGTTGCTGAGCACGTCCAGTTCGGCCAGGGCGGCGGCACTGTCTTGCAGCGGTGCCAGGTGGCTGATCAGGGTTTCCAGCAGGGCGTCGTAGAGCATCTTCTCGCGGGCCAGGGCGCGGCTCTTGGCCGACAGTGCCTTGTCCTCGAACGCTTTCAGCTCCGGGGTGATGAAACGCTCGGCGCCTTTCAGGGGCTGGCGGCGGATGTAGTCGCCCGGGGCTTGCTCGGCCTGCTTGGTTGGCAGTTCGATGAAGTAGCCGTGCACGCGGTTGTAGCCGACCTTGAGGTTGGCCAGGCCGGTGCGGGCTTTTTCCCGGGCCTCGAGGTCGATCAGGAACTGGCCGGCGTTTTCGCTGATCGCCAGCAGGTCGTCCAGTTCATTGTCATAGCCAGCCTTGAGCACGCCGCCGTCGCGGATCACCGCTGGCGGGTTGTCGATGATCGCCCGTTCCAGCAGGCTGGCCAGCTCCGGATAAGTGCCGGTAATGGCGGCCAGGCGCGCCAGGTGCGGCGCTTCCAGCTCGCTCATGGCGTTCTGCAGCTCGGGCAGCGCGCCCAACGCATCGCGCAGGCGTGCCAGGTCGCGCGGGCGGGCATTGCGCAGGCCGATACGGGCGAGAATACGCTCGATGTCGCCAATTTCCTTGAGCTGCGGCTGCAGCTTCTCGAAGCGATAGCTGTCGAGCAGGCAGCGGATCGAGTCCTGGCGTGCCTGCAGCACCTTCAGGTCGCGCAGCGGGCGGTTCAGCCAGCGGCTCAGCAGGCGGCTGGCCATGGCGGTCTGGCAGCGGTCGACGACCGACTGCAGGGTGTTGTCACGGCCACCCGCCAGGTTGATGTCCAGCTCCAGGTTGCGGCGGCTGGCGCCATCGAGGATGACGGTGTCGTCCAGGCGTTCATGGCGCAGGCTACGCAGGTGTGGCAGGGCGGTGCGCTGGGTTTCCTTGGCATAGGTCAACAGGCAGCCGGCGGCGCCGATGGCCAGGGTCAGCTTGTCGCAGCCAAAACCCTTGAGGTCCTTGGTCGCAAACTGCTGGCACAGGGCCTTGCGCGCCGAGTCGCGGTCGAAGTCCCACGGCGCACGACGGCGGGCACCAGGGCGTTTTTCGGCGGGCAGGTCGCGCGGCCAGTCGTCGGGGATCAACAGCTCGACCGGGTTGAGGCGCTCGAGCTCGGCCAGCAGGTTTTCCCAGCCCTTGATTTCCTGCACGCTGAAGTTGCCGCTGGTGATGTCCAGCACGGCCAGGCCGAACAGGCGCTCGTCACCGAGCAGCGCGGCAATCAGGTTATCGCGGCGCTCGTCGAGCAGGGCCTCGTCACTGACCGTGCCTGGGGTGATGATGCGCACCACCTGGCGCTCCACCGGGCCCTTGCTGGTGGCCGGGTCGCCAATCTGCTCGCAGATCACCACCGATTCGCCGAGCTTGACCAGTTTGGCCAGGTAGCCTTCCAGCGAATGGAACGGAATCCCGCACATGGGGATGGACTGGCCGGCCGACTGACCGCGCGCGGTCAGGGTGATATCCAGCAGTTTCGCGGCTTTCTTCGCATCTTCGTAGAAGATCTCGTAGAAATCGCCCATGCGATAGAACATCAGTTGGTCCGGGTGCTGGTTCTTCAGCTTCCAGTACTGTTGCATCATGGGGGTGTGTGCGGAGAGATCAGACATTCAGGGCCTTACAGCGGGTGATCTGGTTGGCGATGGTAAACCGGTAATGGTACAGGCTTTTTTGTTGTGATGCAGGCGGTTGCGCTGGGGGTTTCGGGGGTAGGGCTTGAGTTTTTCATCGCCTTTGAGATCGAGCGCCGCCCGCGCGGCGCTTCGCAGCACAAGGCTGCTCCTACATCTGTTTCGGGCCAGTTATTCCTGAAGCAGCGGCGCGCGGCCCCTTGGTGTTCACCTCGTTATCGTGTCGGACAAGCAAGGCGATCGCGCGCATTGGTACAGGCGTTACTGGCCCGAAACAGATGTAGGAGCAGCCTTGTGCTGCGAAGCGCCGCGCGGGCGGCGCTCGATCTCATGGGCAATAAAAAAGCCAAGGCGAACACCCGTCGGCCCCGCGCGCCGCTAAATGCCCATCCCCCACCCCCAAAATGCTAGGGTATGGGCCAGCCCTCAAGGAGCCCCGACATGGACCCGATCACCACGCTCGCCACCCGCCTGGGTGAACACCTGCGCCGCTTCAATGCACAGGTGACCACCGCCGAATCGTGCACCGGCGGCGGTATTGCCGAAGCCATAACCCGTATACCTGGCAGCTCGGCGTGGTTCGAGGCCGGTTACGTGACCTACTCCAATGCCCAGAAAACCCGCCAGCTGGGGGTGCCCGAGGCGTTGTTCGGCCAGGTGGGGGCGGTCAGCCAGGAAGTGGTCGAAGCCATGGTCCGCGGCGCCCAGGCCGCCAGCGGTGCGCGCTTTGCCGTGGCGGTAAGTGGCGTGGCCGGGCCGGACGGCGGTTCGCCGGCCAAGCCAGTGGGTACCGTGTGGCTGGCCTGGGGTGACGGCAGCCATGTATTCAGCGAGCGCCGCCAGTTCGACGGTGACCGCGAGGCGGTGCGCCGACAAACGGTGATCGCCGCGTTAGACGGCTTGTTACAGCTTGGTGCCGAGTAAATCGACGACAGGGGTTTGCGCGGACGCCGGCCTGTGGAATAATACTGGCTACTTATACAGGTATTCCGGCCGTCAGGGCCAAGTCGAACACGTGAGGATTTCAATGGACGACAACAAGAAGCGCGCCTTGGCTGCGGCCCTGGGTCAGATCGAACGCCAATTCGGTAAAGGCGCGGTCATGCGCATGGGTGACCAGGAGCGTCAAGGTATTCCGGCCATCTCCACCGGCTCCCTGGGCCTGGACATCGCCCTGGGCATTGGCGGCTTGCCAAAAGGCCGTATCGTCGAGATCTACGGCCCGGAATCGTCGGGTAAGACCACGCTGACCCTGTCGGTCATCGCCGAAGCCCAGAAAAACGGTGCCACCTGCGCCTTCGTCGACGCCGAACACGCCCTCGACCCTGAATACGCCGGCAAGCTGGGCGTCAACGTCGACGACCTGCTGGTTTCGCAGCCGGACACCGGCGAACAGGCCCTGGAAATCACCGACATGCTGGTGCGTTCCAACGCGGTTGACGTGATCATCGTCGACTCCGTGGCCGCCCTGGTGCCGAAGGCCGAAATCGAAGGCGAAATGGGTGACATGCACGTGGGCCTGCAGGCTCGCCTGATGTCCCAGGCGCTGCGCAAGATCACCGGTAACATCAAGAACGCCAACTGCCTGGTCATCTTCATCAACCAGATCCGTATGAAAATCGGCGTGATGTTCGGCAGCCCGGAAACCACCACCGGTGGTAACGCCCTGAAGTTCTACGCCTCGGTGCGTCTGGACATCCGCCGCACCGGTGCGGTCAAGGAAGGCGACGAGGTGGTCGGCAGCGAAACCCGCGTCAAGATCGTCAAGAACAAGGTCTCGCCTCCGTTCCGTCAGGCCGAGTTCCAGATCCTCTACGGCAAGGGTATCTACCGTAACGGCGAGATCATTGACCTGGGTGTATCCCAAGGCCTGGTCGAGAAATCCGGTGCCTGGTACGCCTACCAGGGCAACAAGATTGGTCAAGGTAAAGCCAACGCTGCCAAGTACCTGGCTGAGAACCCGGCTATTGGCGCCGAGATCGAGAAGCAGATTCGTGAAAAGCTGCTGAAAGCCGGTGCTGTTGCTGAAGCCGGCAAGGCGGCTGCTGCTGAAGCCGACGCCGACGACATGGCCGACGCTGACGCCGGTTATTGATTGCGCGGTAGATAGCCGAATATGTCCGCCGTACTCGACACCCCCGTCGCCATCCGGCGGACAGCCATGGACCTGCTCGCGCGACGTGAGCACGGTCGCGTCGAGCTGACGCGCAAGTTGCGTCAGCGCGGCGCTTCGGATGAGCTGATCGAGCCTGAACTCGATCGGCTTGCCGAAGAAGGGCTGCTGAGTGAAGCCCGCTACCTCGAAAGTTTCATCAGATACCGTTCCGGCTCCGGCTATGGCCCTGCGCGAATTCGCGAAGAGCTGGGCCAGCGTGGTTTGGCGCGTGCGGATATCGACGAGGCCTTGCGCGAGAGCGAGGTGGATTGGGGCGAGCGTATGCATGATGTATGGCAGCGCAAGTTTGCCGGCCAGCGTCCTCACGATCCCCGCAGCCGTGCCCAGCAGACCCGGTTCCTGGCTTACCGCGGCTTCCCCATGGACATGATCGGCCGCCTGCTCAGTGGGCGAGATCTCGACGATTACTGACCATTTGCTGAAGGCCTGGCGCGCTCCATGTAGGAGCGGCTTTAGCCGCGAACACCGGCAAAGCCGGTGCCATCCTCCGCGCTGGATCCTTCGCGGGCAAGCCCGCTTCTAAACGTAATGCGCAAGCTTCGGGCTCACTCGCCTTGTGTCGCGAAGCGGCCCCAAAACAGGCGACACGCTATCAACTGACCTTCAACGCCTCCCTGGCCCGTTGCGTGGTATGCATGGGCTGCGGCTTGGCCCAGTTCTCCGACAGGTTGATGAAGTCGACCAATTCACGCAAGCGGCCTTGGTCCCGGCCATTGAAGGCGAATGACAAGCGGGTCAGGTGGCTGTAATTGCCTACCTCATGCTCGGCGCTGCTGTCCGGCTGCTGGTGGTACTTGCCACTCAGGCGCAAGTCGGCAAAACCTTCCTGGATGTCATACAGCGCCGCCTCGCTGAGCGGGTGATGCATGCGGATCACGAACTGGTTCTTCAGCCAGCGGCTGGAGTGATAGTTGCTGTAGAACTGGTTGATTTCCTCTACGGCCTCGTCGGCGCTGTGTACCAGGCGCAGCAGCTTCAGGTCGCTGGGCAGGATGTAGCGGTTCTCTTCCAACTGGCGACTGATGAAGTCCAGGCAGTCGCGCCAGAAGCTGCCGCCGGGCGAGTCCAGCAGCACCACCGGTACCAGGGGGCTCTTGCCGGTCTGGATCAGGGTCAGCACTTCCAATGCTTCATCCAGCGTACCGAAACCACCCGGGCACAGTACCAAGGCATCGGCTTCCTTGACGAAGAACAACTTGCGGATGAAGAAGAAGTGGAACGGCAGCAGCTTGTCGGTGCCGCCGACCGTGGGGTTGGCGTGTTGTTCGAAGGGCAGGGTGATGTTGAAACCCAGGCTATGCTCGCTGCCGGCGCCTTCGTGGGCGGCGGCCATGATGCCGCCGCCGGCACCGGTAATGACCATCAGGTCGGAGCGTGCCAGGGTTGCCCCCAGTTCACGGGCCAGGGCGTACATCGGGTGTTCCAGTGGGGTGCGTGCAGAGCCGAACACAGTGACCTTGCGCCGGCCTTTGTAGCGTTGCAGGGTACGGAACGATTGGTCTAGCTCGCGCAGGGCCTGCAGGGTGATCTTAGCGCTCCAGCGTTCGGTGTCATCATGGGCCATGCGCAGGATAGTCAGCATCATGTCGCGGTACAGCGGCAAGTTGGGGCTGTTCGGTGCTACCAGTTGCAGTTGTGCGTCTATGTTGCTCAGGTCGATGTTGTTGTCGCGGAAGTGGCTGAACAGCAGTTCACTCGAATGGTAAGGCATGCAACGTCTCCTTCTGCACCAATACCTCTGACCTCAATCTAGACCCTGGCGCACGATCGTGCCGGGGCATTGATTGCCGCCGCCCGTCGGCATATGGCCAATGGCGACGTGAGTTTGGTTAACTGGGAATGCGAAACGTGTCGATGCAGGAGGTGGCGGTATGCATCGCTTGACCATCGAGGTGGACCGGCAGCTCTATCAGCAGCTGGAAAATGCGGCCCAGGTGCATCACCTGAGCCTGGAGGCCGAGTGCCGTCGCAGGTTGTCGGGGCTGGAGTGCCAGTCGCCCTACTTGCAGGCGTTGCTGGCGGAGATGCGTGCCGAAGCCGCCGAAGGGCACTGGCACGCCCGTGAAGACGAGAAGGTTTAGCTGGGTAGCTACTTCTTCTTGTTACCGGCCAGGCAGCTGGCATTGTCGAAGGCCTGGTCCATGATCGGCTGGTTGGTCTTGTAGACCGTGAAGCGGTAGACCATAACCGCGCCCTTGGACATCAGGTTGCGGAAACCGCTGTTGCGACAGACGCTGTCACCCAGTTGGCTGCGCACCTGCGCGGGGTTGGCCTGCATGCGCTCAGCGTGGCTCTGGCGCACGCTCAGGTGGTTGACCAGCGCCTTGCCCTCTACGGTGTAACCCTGGTCGAGGATGTCCTCGTTGATGGCGCGTGGGGTGCCGACGCTGCTCTCCTTGGCGACTTTTTCCAGCATCTTGTTCAGGTCGTAATCCTGCTTGGAAGCCGCCTGGGCTGCCAGGGGCAGGGCGAGCAACAGGCTCAGGGCGGGGACGATAAGGCGCAGCATGAATCTCTCCTGGTTCGATGACTGGCGCTTTGACATGCGCAGGTCGACAGTGTTCCGTGGCAGCCTCGCAGTGGCTGTAATTTGGGCCGCAGGGCGGTTCATCGCCGGCAAGCCGGCTCCCACAGGGGCACGCTAAAACCCGATTATAAGGACCGCCTTGCCACCTGCACAGCAATTGCCCCCCGTTCTGGTAGACTGGCCCCTTGTTTTCTCCGAGTCATCCCTGTGCCCATTTCCAACCTGTCCAGAGGCCTGCCGGCATGAGCCATGCGGTAGCGCGCCTGCGCGCCGAACGCCTGGCGCGCAGCATCAAGCCTTTTATCGCCCGTGGCTCGCGTGCCGAGCGTTGCCCGGACTGTCGGGTCATCGCCACCCACTGCCTGTGTGCCTGGAAACCCCGGGTGCCAGCCGAGTGTGGCGTGTGCCTGCTGATGCATGACACCGAGCCATTGAAGCCCACCAACACCGGCTGGCTGATTGCCGACCTGATCGAAGACACCTCTGCCTTCGGCTGGCTGCGCACTTCGGTCGACGAACGCTTGCTGGCCCTGCTGGAAGACCCACAGTGGCAGCCTTACATCGTCTTCCCTGGCGAGTTCGTTGCCCAGGAGCGAGTGGTCAACGAGGTGGTGCGCGAGCCTGGCAAACGCCCGCTGTTCATCCTGCTGGATGCCACCTGGACCGAGGCGCGCAAGATGTTCCGCAAAAGCCCGTACTTGGACCGCTTCCCGGTGCTGAGCCTGGAAGCCGAACAGATGTCGCGCTACCGCCTGCGCCGCTCCAAGCGTGATGATCACTTCTGCACGGCGGAAGTCGCAGCCATGTGCCTGGACCTGGCCGGCGATACCCAGGCCTCGCAGGCGCTGGATGCCTACCTGGATGTGTTCAGCCTGCATTACCTGAGCGGCAAGCGGCGTCTGCCGCTGGACGAACAGGACGACACGCACCAGCGTTTGCATACCTTCCTATAGTCCAAGGGGCACAACCCCTGCTTTGGTTCATAATGACGGGGCTGGCAGCCAGGGTGGGCGAGACGGCAGGGCGATTGGCTTGACCACCCTTGACCGTGCTCGGCATCCTTGGCGCCGATTCCCCGCCGGGCGCTTCCCTTACCCCCGAGTGCCTGGCATAGAACAGGATCCTTAGATCGATGGCCACTTACGAAATCCTGATTGCCGATGACCACCCACTGTTCCGTGGCGCACTGCGCCAGGCCGTTACCCTCGGCCTGGGCCCGGATGTCCGCCTGGTCGAAGTCGCAAGCATTGCCGAACTGGAAACCCGCCTGAGCGAAAAAGCCGACTGGGACCTGGTGTTGCTGGACCTGAACATGCCGGGTGCCTACGGTTTTTCCGGGCTGGTGCTGCTGCGCGGGCAATACCCGCAGATCCCCGTGGTGATGGTTTCGGCGCAGGAAGAGGCCGCCGTGGTGGTCAAGTCCCGCGAATTTGGAGCCAGTGGCTTCATCCCTAAGTCCAGCCCCCTGGAAGTGATCCAGGATGCCGTGCGCAAGGTGCTCGACGGCGAGGTCTGGTGGCCGCCACAGGCGTTCGAAAAGGTCGATGTCTCGGCTGAGGCCAAGGCCGCCAGCGAAGGCCTGGCCAGCCTCACGCCGCAGCAGTTCCGTGTGCTGACCATGGTCTGCGAAGGCCTGCTGAACAAGCAGATCGCCTATGAGCTGAGCGTGTCGGAAGCGACCATCAAGGCCCACGTTACCGCGATCTTCCGCAAGCTGGGTGTGCGCACCCGTACCCAGGCCGCGCTATTGCTGCAACAACTTGAATCGGTTGCCAGCAACTGACTGCGCGTGGCTTCACGCTTTTTTGACCCGGGCCGGTCTAGTCTGCTGGCCTTTCTATTGTGAAGTGACTCACATGACATCGCCATTCAAGGGCCAGACTGGCCTCAAACGCATCTTCAACGCCGCCGGCTACTCGCTGGATGGCCTGCGCGCCGCCTTCAAGGGCGAAGCGGCGTTCCGCCAGCTGGTGCTGCTCAATGTGCTGCTGATTCCGACCGCCTTCTGGCTACCGGTCAGCCGTGCCGAGCGGGCAATCATGATTGCCGTGTGCCTGCTGGGGCTGATCGTCGAGTTGTTCAACTCGGCAGTGGAAGCGGCCATCGACCGCATTTCGCTGGAGCGCCACCCGTTGTCGAAAAACGCCAAGGACATGGGCAGCGCCGCGCAACTGGTGGCACTGACCATGGTCGCGCTGGTATGGGGCGTGATCCTGCTTTAAGCGATAGGCGGCAACACGATCTCGTCACTGCGGGTAAAGCCCGCAGTGAAATTACGGCATAGCTCAAGAAACTCGCGCATGGCCGAGGTCTGGTACTTCTGTTTGTGCCAGATGAAGTAGAACTGGCGCATCAGGTCCAACTCCGCGGTTTCCACCGGCACCAGGCTGCCACGGCGGAAGGCATCACGCAGGGCCAGGCGTGAAATGCAGCCGATGCCCAGGCCCGATTCCACCGCGCGCTTGATCGCTTCGGTGTGCTCCAGCTCCAGGCGAATGTTGAGGTTGGTGCGGTGGTGGCGCATGGCCTGGTCGAAGGTCAGGCGCGTGCCCGAGCCTTGCTCACGCAGAATCCACGCTTCTTGCGACAGGCTTTCGATATCGGCACGGCCCAGCTTGGCCAGCGGATGCTGCGGGGCGCAGAACACCACCAGTTCGTCTTCGACCCAGGGCTGCACTTCCAGGTCTGGGTGGTTGCAGTCGCCCTCGATTAGACCCAGATCAATTTCGTAGTGTGCGACCTGTTGCACGATATGCGCAGTGTTCTGTACATGCAGCTTTACCTGGCTTTCCGGGTGGGTCTGCATGAAGCTGCCGATCAGCAGCGTGGCCAGGTAGTTGCCAATGGTCAGCGTGGCGCCGACTGCCAGCGAGCCGAAACCGGACTTGCCGTTGAGCAGGTCTTCGATTTCCTTGGCCTGGTCGAGCAGGGCTACTGCTTGCGGCAACAGTTGATGGCCCAAGGCATTGAGCGCCAGGCGCTTGCCGGCACGGTCGAACAGTTGGCAGCTCGATTGCCGCTCCAGTTCGGTGATGGAGGTGCTGGCGGCCGACTGCGACAATGCCAGCAGGCTAGCGGCCCGCGAGACACTCTGGTGCTGGGCTACGGCGACGAAGACTTGCAGCTGACGAAGTGTAAATCGCATATCGATATAACCGATAACACATATCTTGATAATCCAGTTAACAGATATTGTCGCTGCCCCTAAACTATCGCGCAACTGTGCGTGTTGCACGCGCTGCGTTTTTCTTCAGGAGCCCCATCGATGAGCAACATGAACCACGAACGTGTCCTCAGTGTGCACCACTGGAACGACACCCTGTTCAGCTTCAAGTGCACCCGCGACCCGGGCCTGCGCTTCGAGAACGGTCAGTTCGTGATGATCGGCCTGCAGCAGGAAAGCGGCCGTCCGCTCATGCGTGCCTATTCCATCGCTTCGCCAAACTGGGAAGAGCACCTGGAGTTCTTCAGCATCAAGGTGCCGGACGGCCCGCTGACCTCGCAGCTGCAACACCTGAAAGAAGGCGATGAGATCATCATCAGCAAGAAGCCTACCGGTACCCTGGTACTTGACGACCTGAACCCGGGCAAGCACCTGTACCTGCTGAGCACCGGTACTGGCCTGGCACCGTTCATGAGCGTCATCCAGGACCCGGAAACCTACGAGCGCTTCGAAAAAGTGATCCTGGTGCACGGTGTACGCTACGTGAACGAAGTGGCTTACCGCGAGTTCATCACCGAGCACCTGCCGCAGAACGAGTTCTTCGGTGAGTCGGTTCGCGACAAGCTGATCTACTACCCGACCGTGACCCGTGAGCCGTTCGAGAACCAGGGCCGCCTGACCGACCTGATGCGCAGCGGCAAGCTGTTCAGCGACATCGGCCTGCCACCGATCAACCCGCAGGACGACCGCGCGATGATCTGCGGTAGCCCGAGCATGCTCGACGAGACCAGCGAAGTGCTGGACAGCTTCGGCCTGAAAGTTTCCGCCCGCATGCGCGAGCCGGGTGACTACCTGATCGAGCGTGCCTTCGTCGAGAAGTAAGCGCAGGCTGGCATGAAGAAGGCGACCCTTGGGTCGCCTTTCTTGTGTCTGTGATTCTTGCATTGCCTGCACCGGCCCTTTCGCGGGTAAACCCGCTCCTACATGAATATCATTGACCTCAGGCTCTGTGATGCCTTTGTAGGAGCGGGTTTACCCGCGAAAGGGCCGGAACAGGAAAACCCGGTCTATTCAACCCGCGTCTTGCCGCTGTACACCAATATCTCCCGGCAGCGCTTGCACAGGTAACGCCGCCCCTGGCGCACCAGCTTGTGCCGCTGCGCGGTAAACGGGAAATCACTCTGCGGGCACGGGCAGCGGTAGATGTAGCGGGTTACCACGCGCCGTTGCACTTCGTAGTTGTGGCAACGATTGGGTGCAAGGTCGTACACCCCGCGCATGATCAACTGCCACTCCTCGCCGTGGGCCTGAATGCCGTCGCCAAACAACTGGTGGGCGACCAGGTGCGCCACCTCATGAGCCACGGTCTGGCGCAAGAAGTCTTCTTGGTTTTCGAGATACAGCTGCGGGTTGAAGCGGAGCTTGTTTTCGTGAAGATGGGCGACACCCGCTTTTTGCCCGCGTAACCGGAAGCTCACTTCGGGGCGTGGGAAGGTGCGCTTGAAAAACGTTTCGGCTTGCTGGTAACAGGTTTCGACGCGTTGTCTGAGCAGCTCGGGCATGGCGGGGTAGTTCTCCTGACCGGGCATTATGCCGCAAGCCTGGGTGGCCTGACGAGCCACCGGTCAGCGCACAGCCAGAGGCCGCCTTGCGGCGGCCCCTGGTTGATGCCCCAGTGTTGGTTGAATATTTTTTAGTTGGTGTAGACGGGCCCCACGCCCAGTCCCCAGATAATCACCGTGGCGGCCATGATCGCCACCAGTACCACAAGGCCCACCGCCAGCACCGAGCTGGAGAACAGGAAGCCTTCATCGGACGGTATGTTCATGAACGTCGGCAAGCCGACATACAACAGGTACACGGTGTAGCAGATGGCGGCGGTGCCAATCAGCATGCCCAACCACAGGTGCGGGTACAGCGCCGCCAGGCCGCCGATGAACAGCGGGGTGGCGGTATAGGTGGCAAAGGCGATGCACTGTGCCATGGACGGGTTGGCATCGTAGGTGCGGGCCATCCAGTGGATGAACGCACCCATCACCGCCACCCCGGCGAGCATGGCCAGGTATGACATGATGCTCATCCAGATGGCGCTTTCCATGGTGAGCATCACGGCCGGTCGGTCGCCGATCACCCAGCCAACCTGAGTGGTACCGATGAACGCGGAAATGGCAGGGATCGCCGCCAGGATCAAGGTGTGTGTCAGGTACATGTGGCTGATGGTTTCTTCTTCGCCACGAATCTCCCGCCATTCCTGGTCGGGATGGGTAAACAGCCCCACAACGTGATGAATCATGCCGGTCACTCCTCTCAATGTTGCCAAACGCCCCCCAGATGGAGCGCAATCGGCCCGAGGCCCGAACACCGAAGCAAGCGGTAATGTGGCCTTATGTCGCAGTATAGGAAGCCGTTACCCGCATAAACCGTGCTTTTTAGAGCAAATTGCGCTTTCAGCCGTGCTGTTGATTACATTGAAGTCTTTATCGGAATGCCTACAGCGCTGCTGCGTTTGTGCGTAAAATAGCCGGCTTTTGTCACACCTCGCGGATCCAAGCGCTATGGGCACCCTCTCGGTCAACCAGAACAAACTGCAAAAACGCCTGCGTCGTCTCGCTGGCGAAGCCATCACCGACTTCAACATGATCGAGGATGGCGACAAGGTCATGGTCTGCCTGTCCGGCGGCAAGGACAGCTACACCATGCTCGACGTTCTGTTGCACCTGCAGAAGGTGGCACCGATCAAGTTCGAGATCGTCGCGGTGAACATGGACCAGAAGCAGCCGGGCTTCCCCGAGCATGTGCTGCCGGCCTACCTCAAGGAGCTGGGCGTCGAGTACCACATCGTCGAGAAGGATACCTACTCGGTGGTCAAGGAGCTGGTGCCCGAGGGCAAGACCACCTGCTCGCTGTGCTCGCGCCTGCGCCGTGGCACCCTGTACACCTTCGCCGACGAAATCGGCGCGACCAAGATGGCGTTGGGGCACCACCGCGATGACATCGTCGAAACCTTCTTCCTCAACATGTTCTTCAACGGTGCGCTCAAGGGCATGCCACCGAAGCTGCGCGCCGATGATGGCCGCAACGTGGTGATCCGCCCGTTGGCCTACTGCAGCGAGAAGGACATCCAGGCCTACTCGGACATGAAGGAATTCCCGATCATCCCGTGCAACCTGTGTGGCTCGCAGGAGAACCTGCAGCGCCAAGTGGTCAAGGACATGCTGGTGGAGTGGGAGCGCAAGCACCCGGGCCGTACCGAAAGCATCTTCCGCGCCCTGCAGAACGTGGCTCCGTCGCAGCTGGCCGACCGTAACCTGTTCGACTTCACCAGCCTGAAGATCGACGAGACCGCCACCCCGCGCTTCCTCGACGTTTTGAATATCTGAGCCCATGCGCGATTACCAGTGGCTGCATGAGTACTGCCTGAACCGCTTTGGCTCGGCCCAGGCGCTGGAGGCCTTCCTGCCGCAGCCGCGCACGCCGGCGCAACTGCGCGATATCAGCGATGACCGCTACCTGTCGACCTTGGCCCTGCGCGTGTTCCGCGCCGGGCTCAAGCACAGCCTGGTGGATGCCAAGTGGCCGGTGTTCGAGCAGGTATTCTTCGGCTTCGACCCGGAAAAGGTGGTGCTGATGGGCGCTGAGCACCTGGAGCGGCTGATGCACGACGAGCGCATCATTCGCCACCTGGGCAAGCTCAAGAGCGTACCGCGCAATGGGCAGATGGTGCTGGATATCGCGAAAGCGCACGGCAGCTTCGGCGCGTTCATCGCCGACTGGCCGGTGACCGATATCGTTGGGTTGTGGAAGTACCTGGCCAAGCACGGCAACCAGCTGGGCGGGTTGTCGGCGCCGCGCTTCTTGCGCATGGTCGGCAAGGACACGTTCATTCCTACCGATGACATGGCCGCGGCGTTGATTGCGCAGAAGGTGATCGACAAGCAGCCGACCAGCCAGCGGGACCTGGCGTTGGTGCAGCAGGCGTTCAACCAGTGGCATGCCGAGAGCGGGCGGCCGCTGTGCCAGTTGTCGGTGATGCTGGCGCATACCGTCAACCATTGAGATTTTGGGGCTGCAGAGCAGCCCCCGAACTCAACTGCCTTCGCCTGCCATGCGCCGCTCATGCTGGAACTTCCAGCGCACATACAACAGCCCCGCAATGAACAACCCCAGGCTGACCAGAACTTCAACCCAGCCAAACACCGCCCGCGCCGGGTCGAACGCTGCCAGCACGCCCTTGATGAAATAGATATTCACCACGAAGCAGGTCCAGGCATGCGCCCGGGCGCTACCTATCAGCATGCCCGGCAGCAACAGCAGCAGCGGCACCAGTTCGATTGCCAGGATCACCTCGACCCGCGCCCCGTGCAGGTTGGCGAACCACAGGTTGTTCACCACCAGCAGGGCGATCAGGCCAAAAAAGAATGCCAGGCTCAGCGCCCGCGTCAGCCGCAGGCGCGGTGCCAGCCATTCCAGCGGCGGCAACACCTTGGGCTTTTTAGCCACGCGCGGCCTCCAGGGCCTTGGCCGTGGTCGCCAGGCGTTGGCCAAGGGCGCGGCACAGGGCAATCTCGTGCTGATCAAGCTCACGCTTGCCATCGGCACCGGCATGATGGCTTGCGCCGTAAGGCGTGCCGCCGCCACGGGTCTCCAGCAAAGCCGATTCGCTGTACGGCAGGCCCATCACCAGCATGCCGTGGTGCATCAGCGGCAGCATCATCGACAGCAGGGTGGTTTCCTGGCCGCCGTGCAGGCTGGCGGTGGAGGTGAACACGCCAGCCGGCTTGCCGACCAGCTCACCGCCCAGCCACAGGCTGCTGGTGCCATCGAGGAAGTACTTGAGTGGTGCCGCCATGTTGCCGAAGCGGGTCGGGCTGCCCAGCACCAGGCCGGCACAATGGCGCAGGTCGTCCAGGGTGGCGTACAGCGCGCCACTGGCCGGGATGTCCGGGGCCACCGCTTCGCACTCGGTGGAAATGGCCGGCACCGTGCGCAGGCGCGCCTCCATGCCGGCCAGCTCGATGCCGCGGGCGATGTGCCGGGCCATCTCGCTGGTCGAACCATGGCGGCTGTAGTACAGCACCAAGATGTAGGGCGCGCTCACGGCAGGATCTCCAGCACTTTCTCTGGCGGGCGGCCGACCACGGCCTTGTCACCTGCGACCAGGATCGGCCGTTCGATCAGCTTGGGGTGCTGGGCCATGGCCTCGATCAGTTGCGCATCAGTCAGCGCAGGGTCGGCCAGGTTCAGCGCCTTGTATTCGTCCTCGCCAGTACGCAGCAGCTGGCGTGGGGCGATGCCCAGCTTGCCGAGCAGGGCCTTGAGGGTGGCAGCGTCGGGCGGGGTTTCGAGGTAGCGCACGATGGTCGGCGCCAGGCCGCGGGCTTCGAGCAGTTCCAGCGCGCCGCGGGATTTCGAGCAGCGCGGGTTATGATAAAGCGTCAAGTCAGTCATGTCGGGTCGCATCCAGCAGGGTGTGGCGGCTATTCTAACCAAAGCGACTGACCCATTTGCTTGAAAACTCGAGAAGGATTGACCCATGGCAAGGCGTCTGGCAGCAGTACTGGCCATCACCGCGAGCTTGTTGCTCGGTGGTTGCGGTGCCGATTATGGCGTGGACCAACACGGTAAGACGGTTAAAGCCGAACAGATCGAAGGGCACTGGCTGGTGCTCAACTACTGGGCCGAATGGTGCGGGCCGTGCCGCACCGAAATCCCTGAACTGAACGCGGCGGCCAAACAGTGGGCTGCCGACGGCATCAAAGTGGTGGGGGTGAACTTCGATGGTTTGCAGGGGCAGGACCTGAAGCAGGCTGCTGAAACCCTGGGCATCGGTTTCACCGTACTGGCCCAGGACCCGGCCGAGCGCTACGACCTGCCGCGCAGCGAGGCGCTGCCGGTGACCTACATCATCGATGACAAGGGCAAGGTGCGTGAGCAACTGATGGGCGAGCAGACGCTGGAAGGGTTACAGGCCAAGATCAAGGCCCTGAAAGGCGCCTGATGTATTTTGGGGCTGCTCCGCAGCCCATCGCGACACAAGGCCGCTCCTACAGGTAATCGCGTACCCCTGTAGGAGCGGCCTTGTGTCGCGATGGGCCGCAAAGCGGCCCCGGCATTCTTCAGCCTTCCTCAGGCCAGAAGCGCAGCGGCTTGCCTTCGGTCGGCCAGAAGCGCATTTGCTCCACCGGCGACACATCCCAGCGCTGCACCGTTTCCAGTGCCTGCAAGAAGCGCTTTTCCTGCTCCATCAACGCCGGCGCGCACAGCTTGCGGGTCTTGCCGACCTTGCCGAAGCTCAGGTGCTTGCCGTCCAGCGTGTACGGCGCAAACCAGTGGTTGCAGCCGGCGTTGCCGTAGGCACGGCCGTCGCTGGCCAGGGTCAGGGTCAGGTGGCTGTAGTCGATCAGCGGGCGTTCGCCAATCCACTCCAGCACGTAGCTGCGCTCTTGCTGCAGCTTGGAAGGTTCTGCGGCGCAGCCGAGCAGGCCGGTGGCAATAAGCGCGCCGGTCAGCAGATTTTTCACTCGGCGCTCTCCTGGCAACGCGGGCACAGGTGTTTCTCGCCACGGCTGGCCCAGCCCAGTTCGGCGATACGCGCGCTGGCGGCGGGCTGGCGGGCTTTTTTGCCCAGCTTGGCGTCCACGGCAAATTCAAAGTCCAGCACGGCATCGCAGCTGTCGCACTCGACCTGCCAGGTGAGGATTTCCAGCTCGTTGAACACCGGGCCGCTGGCCACGGCAACCCACTGACCGCGCGGGTTGATCAGGTGGCGCACGCTCTCCACGGTCAGGCGCATGGACAAGTCCTTGCTGCCCTTGAGGGTAACCAGCAGGGTGTCGCCTTTGTGCATCGAGCCGCCGTTGCCGGTGACCTGGTAGCGGCCCGGCACCAGGGCGCGGCACTCGATCAGGGTGTGTTGCGGGTTGAAAAGGGTGTAGCGGAAATCGTGCTCGACCATG
Organism: Pseudomonas sp. NPDC089392; assembly: GCF_044749595.1. Lineage (NCBI taxonomy): Bacteria > Pseudomonadati > Pseudomonadota > Gammaproteobacteria > Pseudomonadales > Pseudomonadaceae > Pseudomonas > Pseudomonas sp. NPDC089392. The sequence goes on along the minus strand of NZ_JBIVIF010000069.1, from coordinate 1,253 downwards.
GGTCCTCCAGAAATGCCGCGTATCCTAGCACTAACCTGAGACCTGATTCTGCGGATTGCCTGCCGCCCAGCGGTTGATGTTGTCCAGCGTGGTCGCGGCAATGGCATCCAGCGCTTCGCGGGTGAGGAAGGCCTGGTGGGCGGTGATGATCACGTTGGGGAACGTCAGCAGGCGCGCCAGCACGTCGTCCTGCAGCGGCAGGTCGGAGCGGTCCTCGAAGAACAGCTGGGCTTCCTCTTCGTAGACGTCCAGGCCCAGGTAGCCGAGCTGGCCGCTTTTCAGTGCGTCGATCAGTGCCGGGGTGTCGACCAATGCGCCACGGCCTGTGTTGATCAACATGGCGCCGGGCTGCAACTGGGCCAGGCTTTGTGCATTGATCAGGTGCCGGGTGTGTTCGGTCAGCGGGCAGTGCAGGCTGATGATGCGGGCTTCGCGCAGCAGCTCGGGCAATGTCAGGTAGCGGGCGCCAAGTGCCAGCAGCTCGGGGTTGGGGTAAGGGTCGTAGGCCAGCAGCTGGCAACCGAAACCGGCCATGATGCGGGCGAAGGCGGCGCCGATCTGGCCGGTGCCGACCACGCCGACGGTTTTGCCGTGCAGGTCGAAGCCGGTTAGCCCGTGCAGGGTGAAGTCGCCTTCGCGGGTGCGGTTGTAGGCCCTGTGCAGGCGCCGGTTGAGGGCCAGGATCAGCGTCACGGCGTGCTCGGCCACGGCATGCGGCGAGTAGGCCGGCACGCGCACCACGGCCAGGCCGAGGCGCTGGGCGGCGGCCAGGTCGACGTGGTTGTAGCCGGCCGAGCGCAGCGCGATCAGGCGCGTGCCGCCAGCGGCCAGGCGCTGCAGTACCTGGGCGTCGAGTTCGTCATTGATGAAGGCGCAGACCACATCGAAGCCATCGGCCAGGGCGGCGGTGTCGAGGGTCAGGCGGGCGGGTTGGAAATGCAGCTCCAGGGCGGTGCCGCTGGCGGCCTGGGTGAAGCTTTCCTGGTCGTAGTGCTGGCTGCTGAACAACAGGGCGCGCATGGTGGGCTTCCTTTGTGGGGCATGGCTTGGGTTGGTTAGTGGCTGTGAGATCGAGCGCCGCAGGTGTTCACCGGAACATTTTCAGCGCCTGCGAGATCGAGCGCCGCAGGTGTTCACCGGAACATTTTCAGCGCCTGCGAGATCGAGCGCCGCCCGCGCGGCGCTTCGCGGCTAAAGCCGCTCCTACATTTGTTTCGGGCCAGTCCATCCTGTCCCAGGCGCGCGCGACCGCC
>NZ_JBIVIF010000068.1:0-21383 GCF_044749595.1 Pseudomonas sp. NPDC089392 | reverse complement strand
CCACCTGGCACAGGAGTCATTGGCCCGAAACAGACAGTGGGAGCGGGCTTGCCCCGCGAAGCGCCGCGCGGGCGGCGCTCGATTTGTGCATCACCTCAAAACCCAAGGCATACACATGGACGCCTCCAACCAAACTCTCGCCTGACAGATTGGAGCCCCACCCCACGAGAATCAGAAACCCCCTACAAGACCCTCAGAATCGTCCTACTTGCCGCCTCAGCCCGGAGAAAACAAGATCTGCACTGGATGACAATCCAGGGGAAACTCCGCATGCACCTGTACGCTCGCTCCATCGCCGAACTGCGCAGCAGCCTGCGCGAAATGCTGGCCCATGACATCAGCAACCCCGATGAAGACCCGCACCTGTCGGGGGTGATGTTTTTCTGTGCTACCGATGAACAGACCCGCTTGCTGATCGAACGCATCGAGCTATTGGCCAGCGAGGTGTTTTTCGACCCGAACGGGCGGGCCATTGCCGACCATATGAGGGCGGCCGTGGTGGACGGTGTGCGCATCAAGCGCAACCGCAAGGCGCCGGCGGACGAGACGGTGATACGCATAGCGGTGGCGGACAAAGGCTATATCACGGTGAGTACGGCCCGGCTCTGAGCGCCTGCCATACCATTTTCTGCGCCTGGGAGACCGAGCGCCGCCCGCGCGGCGCTTCGCAGCACAAGGCTGCTCCTACATCTGTTTCGGGCCAGTTATTCCTGAGGTAAGGGCGCGCGGCCCCTTGGCGTCCACCTCGATATCGTGTTGGACCAACAAGGCGGTCGCGCGCGCTGGCACAGGCGTTATTGGCACAAAACAGATGTAGGAGCAGCCTTGTGCTGCGAAGCGCCGCGCGGGCGGCGCTCGATCTGGCAAGCGCTGAAGATGTTGTGCCCAGCACCAGCGGCCCCATGCCCTTCCCCGGCCAATCCGCTATCCTGAGCATTCCCCCGCCCCGGACCGCCCCATGGAACTGCACATTCGCCTGGAGGGCCGCAAAGGCCTGGCCGACCAGCTTTACCAGCAATTGCGCACCGGTATCGACAGCGGCCACCTGGCCGCCGGCACCCAGCTGCCACCAACCCGCCTGCTGGCCGAGCAACTGGGCGTATCGCGCAAGACCGTGGCCGAAGCTTATTCACGGCTGACCTACGACAACCTGCTCAGCGGCGTGGTCGGCCGTGGCACTTTCATCACCCCACGCCAGCCACTGCGCACCGTTGAATCAACCACCATCCCCCTGGCGAGCGCCGCCGCCCTCGAACGCTGGCAGCAGCGCGCCACCGTGCTGAGTCAGCGCCAGCTGGAGGCACCCTCACGCTATGACTTCATCGGTGGTGCCTCAAGCAAGGCGCAGTTCCCGTTCGATCAATGGCGCACGTGCCTGAACTATGCCCTGCGCCGCAGCCAGCGCCACCCCGAGCGGCAATTCCCGGCCCAGGGCCTGCCAGAGCTGCGCGAAGCCATCGCCCACCACATCGCCTACGCCCGCGGCGTGCACTGCAGCGCCGCCGACCTGCTGGTATGCAACGGCGCCCAGCAGGCGCTGGACCTGATCGCCCGGGTGCTGGTCGAGCCAGGTTGCCAGGTGGCCATGGAAGACCCCGGCTACCCGCCGGCGCGGCAACTGTTCCTGGCCCTGGGCGCGCGCCTGCAATCCGTGCCGGTGGATGATGAAGGCCTGTGCGTGGAGCAGATCGCCGATGGCACCCGGCTGATCTACGTAACGCCCTCGCACCAGTTCCCGCTGGGCATGCCAATGAGCGAGCCACGCCGGCACGCCCTGCTGGCACGGGCCGCCGACTTGGGTGCGTTGATTATCGAAGACGATTACGACTGCGAGTTCCGCTACCACGGGCCGTCCTCGGACGCCTTGCAGCGCCTCGACCGGCATGGCCTGGTGGCTTATGTGGGGACCTTTTCCAAAACCCTGCTTTCGGAACTGCGCCTGGGCTTTGCCGTGCTTCCGCCCGCCGTATTGCAGGCCGCCTGCGTGGCCAAGCACCTGAGTGACTGGCACAGCCCGACCTTGTTGCAGTGGGCGCTGGCGCGCTTCCTTGGCGAAGGCCACCTGAACAAGCACATCCGCCGTTGTCACGAAGTCTACAGCGCCCGCCGCGAGCGCATACTGGCGCGCCTGGGCGACGATCTGGCGCCGTGGTTCAGCGCAATCCCCGCCAGCGCGGGCTTTCACCTCAGCGCCTTGGCCAAGCCCGGGGTCGATGTCGAGCTGCTGGCCAACCTCGCGCGCAAGGTGGAGGTCGGCCTGTACTCGCTGGCGCCATTCTTCAGCGAAGCGCCGGTGCGCCCAGGGCTATTGATGGGCTTCGGTGCCATCGAGCTGCTGGATATCGACCCGGCGCTGGACCGGGTGCGCGATACCCTGCAACGCCTCAGCTGACCGGCGCAGCCTTGCCCGCCACAGCCGGGCGGGCAATGGCTGCGGCATAGCCACGCGGACTGAAGCACGCAGTTACCAGCAGCATCGCCAGCACGGTCACGGTCAGTAGCGTCCACGAAGCCTGGAAGTCGCCACTCACATCGCGCAACCAGCCGGTAATGTACGGCACGATGCCGGTGATGATGAAGCCGATACCCTGCACGAACGCCGCCAGGCTGCCGGCCTCGGCAGGCGTCTTCAGGTGTTCCAGGGTCAGCGTCAGGCTCTGGCTGAAGCAGGCGCCCAGGCCAAAGCCGATCATCGCTACCCACAGCCCCGAGGCCAGCGTGGGCGCCAGCAGCAGGCCAAGGAAGCCCCCCAGCTGGATCGCCAGCGCCAGCCACAAGCCCGGGCGACGGTCGGCCCAGCGGCGCAGCAGCAGCGGCAAGCCCAGAGCGCCTGCTACCTGGAAGATCGTCATCAAGCCCACCAGGTCTGCGCCGCCCTGGGCGCTGCCGCCGTGCTCGATGTGATACGCCGGCAACCACGCCACCATGCTGGTGTAGCCGCCGTTGATCAGGCCGAAGTACAGGGCCAGCAACCAGGCCCGACGCGTGCCGAACCAGTGCCCACCCGTGGCGCCTGCCAGCTTCGGCGCCTGCTGGCGTGGCCGCAGCACGGCCCAGGCCAGCGCCGCCAGCAGCGCCGGAATTGCCCACAGGCCCAGGCCGGCCTGCCAGTGGCCGAAGTAGCCGCTGATATGTGGCCCGAGCACTGCCGCCAGGCCGCCACCACTCATCAGCGCCGCCGAATACAGGCCCATCGCCCCGGCCAGGCGCCCGGGGAACCAGCGGTTGACCAACCCCGGCATCATGCCTTGCACCACCGCCACGCCCAGGCCAGCGAGCACTGCACTGGCAATCAGCGCCCAGGCGCTATCCAGCTGCAGGCGCCACAGGCAGGCCAGAGCGATGGCTACCAGGCCACCGAGCATGCCGCCGTGTTCGCTGATCCAGCGCCGCAACCAAGGTTGCAGCAAGGGCACCAGGCCCATGCACAGCACCGGCAGCGCGGTCAGCAAGGCCGCTTGCTGGTAGCCCAGGCCGGTACTGCTGCGCATGGGTTCGAGTAACGGGCCGATACTGGTCAGGATCGGCCGCAGGTTCAGCGCCAGCAGGATCACCAGCAACAGGTTCAGTGCAGCTCTCATTGTGAATCGGTTCTCTTGTAGCAAGACCTGGCCATTATCCCGGCTTGGCCGGCTTGGCAGAAATGAAGAGATTGGATGCTTGTCAGTGGCCACCTGAATGGCCGATTGGCCTCCCGCTTATGTGCGCAATTGGCTATCGGGGTAGCCAATGGGCGGCGCTACAGTAGCGTCATCCCCACCCCACACCCTTTGGAGACAGCCATGCACAACCGTATCGAATGGGCCAAGCACGCCCCCGAAGCCTACAAAGCCATGGTCGGCCTGGAACAGGCCCTGGCCAAGAGCGGCCTGGAGAGCTCGCTGCTGGAACTGGTACGCCTGCGGGCCTCGCAGATCAACGGCTGCGCCTATTGCGTCAACCTGCATGCCAACGATGCGCGCAAGGCCGGCGAGACTGAGGCACGCCTGCAGACCTTGTGCGCGTGGCAGGAAACCGCCTACTTCACCCCGCGCGAACGTGCGGCACTGGCTTGGGTGGAGAGCCTGACCCGCTTGCCTGAACAGGGCGCGCCGCAGAGTCAATACGAAGCGCTGCAGGAACACTTCGAGCCGGCCGAGGTGGCCAACCTGACCTTGGCGATTGCCACCATCAATGCCTGGAACCGGTTCGGGGTCGGCTTTGCCATGGTGCCGGCCTGATCATTGCTGGTTGCCTGTGCCGGCCTCTTCGCGGCGGTTCGACGCCTCGATAAACCCGCACAGGTTACCCCACAGCATCTGAGTGCTGTGCAATGCCTGTGGGAGCGGGTTTACCCGCGAAAGGGCCGGTACAGGCAACACATCAACGCCCAGCCAACCGCGCCCGATAGCTACCGGGGCTCTGCCCGGTCCATTTCTTGAACGCCCGATGAAACGCACTGGGCTCCTGGAACCCCGCCTGCTCGGCAATTTCGGCAATACTCAACTCGCCTTCGCGCAAGCGCTCGAAGGCCATCGCCCGGCGCACCTCATCCTTGATCTGCTGGTAAGAACGCCCCTCCCGCTCCAGCTGCCGGCGGAAGGTACTGGCGCTGACCCCCTGCTGCTGCGCCAGCGCCGCCAGCGTCGGCCACTGCCCATAGCCGCGCGCGCGCAAATGCCGATACACCTCGGCCACCAGCCCGTTCTGGTTGCGAAAGCGGATCACCAACCCCTGCGGCGCGCTGCGCAAGAAGGTTTTCAGGGCTGCCAGGTCCTGCACCACCGGCAAGCGCAGGTAGGCACTGTCGAACTCCACCTCGGTGCGCCCACTGCCCAGGCGCAGGTCTGGCCCCCACAACAGCAGGTCGTCTTCCTGGGCCGGCCGGGATATCGCCAGTTCGGTGCGGTCGATAGCAATCCGCCGCCCGCCCAACCAGCACAGCATGCCGACCATCAACACCAGGTAGGTTTCCTCGGCATACACCCGGGTCAGCGGGTCGGCAATGCTCGACTGCACGCTGATCAACGCCCGCCCGCCACGCACCGTCAGGCTACCGCGCAGGTCACGCAGGAACAGGCCGAAACCGCCCATGCACTGGCGCAGGGCCTTTTCCAGGTTCGGCTCCAGGATCAGGCCCCGGCATATCAGGGCAAAACTGCCCAGCGGCATACCATGGCTGTCGAGGCGGAAAAACTCGTCGTCCAGGCGCTGGATCAACGCCAGCCACAGCTGGGCAAACGCCTTGGCCGGCACCCGCGCCTGGGGTTGCTCGAGCCATAGCGGGTCGATGCCCACCGCACGCAACTGCGCATCGCGTTCGGCCGGGCAATCGCGCAGGGCATGGAGCATGGCATTGAGGAAGTACACGGCGACCGAATCGCTATCGCGCATGGCGGTTTTCGCTGTCTATGCTGAGTGGCAAAAAGTGCCAGGTTGTTTGAACAGTTCCGGCATAGGCTGTAACAGAGCCTTTGCCTAGACTCGATCCCACTCCGGGACCGCCGGCCATTCTCGCAGAGCCTGGCCCGGTCCCGCCATGCCTTCGCAACTGGAGCTTCTATGAGCAGCGCAGAAATCTACGTCGTCAGTGCCGTCCGTTCAGCCATTGGTGGCTTTGGCGGTTCCCTCAAGGACCTGCCGCTGGCCGACCTTGCCAGCGCCGTGACCCGCGCCGCCATCGAGCGTTCGGGCGTAGCCGCCGAGCAAATCGGCCACCTGGTGATGGGCACGGTGATCCCGACCGAAGCGCGTGACGCCTACCTGGCCCGGGTGGCGGCAATGAACGCCGGCATCCCCAAGGAAACCCCGGCGTTCAACGTCAACCGCCTGTGCGGTTCGGGCCTGCAGGCCATCGTCTCGGCGGCCCAGGGCCTGCTGCTGGGTGACACCGACGTGGCCGTGGCAGCCGGCGCCGAATCCATGAGCCGTGGCCCGTACCTGCTGCCACAAGCGCGCTGGGGCGCACGCATGGGTGACCTGCAAGGTATCGACTACACCGTCGGCGTGCTGCACGACCCGTTCCAGCAGTTCCACATGGGCATCACCGCCGAGAACGTGGCGACCAAACACGGCATTACCCGCGAAATGCAGGACGAACTGGCCCTGACCAGCCAGCGCCGCGCCGCCCGCGCCATCGCCGAAGGCCGTTTCGCCAGCCAGATCGTGCCGCTGGAGCTAAAAACCCGTAAAGGCAGCGTGCAGTTCAGCGTCGACGAACATGTACGTGGCGACGTGACCGCCGAGCAACTGGCCGGCATGAAAGCGGTGTTCAAGAAAGACGGCAGCGTCACTGCCGGCAACGCCAGCGGCATCAACGATGGCGCGGCTGGCTTGGTGCTGGCCACCGGTGACGCTGTACGCCGCCTGGGCCTGAAACCATTGGCGCGCCTGGTGGGCTACGCGCATGCCGGGGTCGAACCCGAACTGATGGGCCTGGGCCCGATCCCGGCCACCCGCAAGGTGCTGGAAAAAACCGGCCTGAACGTGCAAGACCTGGACGTGATCGAGTCCAACGAAGCCTTCGCCGCCCAGGCCTGCGCCGTGGCGCGCGAGCTGGGCTTCGACCCGGAAAAGGTCAACCCCAACGGCTCGGGCATTTCCCTGGGCCACCCGGTGGGCGCCACCGGCGCAATCATCGCCACCAAGGCCATCCATGAACTGCAGCGCATCCAGGGCCGCTACGCCCTGGCCACCATGTGCATCGGCGGCGGCCAAGGCATCGCCGTGGTCTTCGAGCGCGTCTGAGGGAACCTGACACATGAGCATTGAACAAATTGCCGTGATCGGCGCCGGCACCATGGGTAACGGCATTGCCCAGGTTTGCGCGGTGGCTGGCTACCAGGTGTTGCTGGTGGATGTTTCCGAAGCGGCGCTGGAGCGCGGCGTGGCCACCTTGAGCAAGAACCTTGAACGCCAGGTCAGCAAAGGCACCCTCGACGCCGACAAGGCCGCTGCCGCAAAAACGCGCATCCGCACCAGCACCGACTACGCCCAGCTCAACGGTGCGCAGCTGGTGATCGAAGCGGCCACCGAAAACCTGCAACTCAAGCAGCACATCTTGCAACAGGTGGCAGCCAACGTCGCCGCCGACTGCCTGATCGCCACCAATACTTCGTCGCTGTCGGTCACCCAGTTGGCCGCCAGCATCGAGCACCCCGAGCGCTTCATCGGCGTGCACTTCTTCAACCCGGTGCCGATGATGGCGCTGGTCGAGATCATCCGCGGCCTGCAGACCAGCGACAGCACCTACGCCCAGGCGCTGGTGGTGACCGAAAAGGTCGGCAAGACCCCGATCACCGCCGGCAACCGCCCAGGGTTTGTGGTCAACCGCATCCTGGTGCCGATGATCAACGAAGCGATCTTCGTGCGCCAGGAAGGCTTGGCCAGTGCAGAGGACATCGACACCGGCATGCGCCTGGGCTGCAACCAGCCAATCGGCCCGCTGGCGCTGGCCGACCTGATCGGGCTGGACACCCTGCTGGCGATCATGGAGGCCTTCCATGAAGGCTTCAACGACAGCAAGTACCGCCCCGCCCCACTGCTCAAGGAAATGGTCGCCGCCGGTTGGCTGGGGCGCAAGAGCGGGCGCGGATTCTTTACCTACTGAGGAGCAAGCACCATGCCCCCGGTCAATGCCGCGATGCGCTGTGCCAACTTTGAAGAGCGACGTGACCGGGCCATGGCGCTGTTTGCCGAAAAGGGCTTTGGCCAGGTCAGCATGCGCGAGCTGGCGGCCCATGTGGGGCTGACCGCCGGCTCGCTGTACCATCACTTTCCCAGCAAGCAAGACTTGCTGTACGACCTGATCGAGGAGTTGTACGAGGAACTGCAGGCCACGCTGGATAAAGGGCGGCGGGCCATGGCCCGCGGGGCGTCGGCGTTGAGCTGCCTGATTGCCGCGCACTGGCAGCTGCATGCCGAGCAGCCACTGCAGTTTCGTCTGGCCGAGCGGGATTTCTGTTGCCTGAGCGAAGACCAGCAGGCGCGCCTGGCCTTGTTGCGCAAGCGTTATGAAGCGGGGTTGCTACGGCTGATTGCGCCGCAGGCGAAGTTGCAGGGGCAAGCCCTGGTGGCCACGGCGCATGTGGTGGCGACGTTGCTGAACCAGTTGCCTGGGTTGCTGAAGGCATTGCCCGAGGAACAGGGGCTGGGGTTGATGGAGAGCATGTTGGTGGGTGGGTTGGAGCGGACCCTGGGTTAACCTCTCAGGGCCTCTTCGCGGGTAAACCCGCGCCTACAAGTACCTCACCGATTTCGAAGGCGGAGGTAATCCTGTAGGAGCGGGTTCACCCGCGAACAGGCCTGTGCAGGTTAACGCAACAGGCTCTGGATCTGCTCATGCAGGGTATCCAGGTCAAACGGCTTGGCCAGGATCGGGGCCTTGCGGGTGATCGGGCTGCCAGACTCCAGGATCTCCGCCGGGTAGCCGCTGATGAAGATCACCTTCAGGTCCGGCCGCAGCTTCACCGCTGGCTCGGCAATCTCCACCCCGGAGATCCCGCCCGGCAGGCGGAAGTCCGTTACCATCAGGTCCAGGTGCGGCTTGCTGGCCAGAATGGCGAACGCTTGCTCGCCATCCTCGGCCACCAGCACGTGGTAGCCCTCGCCTGCCAGGTAGTCGCGCAAAATCATGCGAATCGCCGGTTCGTCCTCGACCACCAGCACCACATCTTGTGCATCTTCACTCATGTTAACGCCTTGAAATACTTACAGTTGGCCATCAGACCCCAGGCTCAGGCGGAGGTTGCCCGCGCTTGGTCGTTTTGTTGTTCGAATGTAGCCAGCGGCAGTTGCAAGGTGAAGGTGGCGCCTTTGCCCTCTTCACTCTCGACCACTATACGCCCGCCATGGGCGTGCACGATCTGTTCCGATATATACAGGCCCAACCCCAAGCCGCCGCTGGCCTGCTGGGTGGCGACCCGCTCGAACTGCTGGAAGATACGCTGCTGGTTGGCCGCACCAATGCCAATGCCATGATCCTGCACTTGCACGCAGGCCAGGCCGCCCTGCTCGAACACGCGCACCTGCACCGGTTTGCTCTCACCATAACGCAGGGCATTGGACAACAGGTTGGCCAGCACTTGCTCGATACGGAACTCGTCCCACTCGCCCAGCATCGGTTGGCAGCATTGCAATTCGATATGCGTTTCCCGCGCGCTGGCCTGGGCGGCAAAGTTTTCCACCAGGCCGCGTACCAGCTGGCCCAGGTCGAAGGCCTTGGGCCGCAACGACAGCTTGCCGGTGCGAATGCGCGACACATCGAGCATGTCTTCGACCAGGCGGATCAGGCTGTTGATCTGCCGCTCGTCGCGCTCGACCATGGCCTGCAGCTTGTCGCCACTGAAGGCCGCGAGGTTGCCGCGCGACAGGTGCAGCTTGCGCAGCTGGGTTTCCAGGATCAGCCCATTGAGTGGGGTACGCACCTCGTGCGAGACAATCGACATGAAATCGTCGCGCATGCGCACGGCATGCTCCAGCTCACCTCGCGCCGTTTGCAGCTGGGCCAGCAACAGTGCCTGCTCCTGGCGGCTGCGCTCCAGTGCCTGCAGCTGGCAGTCGAGCACCTTGCGCTGGCGGTACAGGTCGACGAACACCGATACCTTGCTCTTCACCGCCAAGGTGTCGAGCGGCTTGTACAGGAAGTCGACCGCGCCGCTTTCGTAGCCCTTGAAGGCATAGTTCATCTCGCGCCCGGCAGCAGTGACAAAGACGATGGGGATGTTGCGGGTCTTTTCCGTGCCGCGCATCAGCTCGGCCAGTTCGAAACCGTTCATGCCCGGCATCTGCACGTCAAGAATGGCCAAGGCGAACTCGTGTTCGAGCAACAGCGACAACGCCGCCTCGGCAGACTGGGCCTGGTGCACCTCGCGGTCTTCGCCCTGGATCAGGGCATCGAGGGCCAGCAGGTTTTCCGGCAGGTCGTCGACGATCAGCAGTTTGGCGATGGTGTGGCTTAGCATGCGCTGGGTTCCAGGGCGGCGAGCAACTGCTCGATACCACTCAGAGAAAGAATATGGTCGGGCTGGTGCAGGGCCAACGCGGCCTCCGGCATCAGCGCCACCTGTGCGTCGCGAGGGTCCTGGACCACCGTCCGGCCCCCATTATGCTTGATATAGGCCAGGCCTTCGGCACCATCCTCGTTGGCGCCGGTGAGCAGCACGCCAAGCAGCCCGGCGCCGTAGGCATCGGCCGCCGACATGAAGAGGTAATCGATTGCCGGGCGAGAAAAGTGCACCGGTGGCTCCTGGCTCAGCGACAGGGTCAGGTCGCGTTCCACCGACAAGTGATAACCGGGCCCGGCCACGTAGACCTGCCCGGCGCGCAGCGGCTCTTTGTCGCGCGCCTCGTGCACCGGCCGGTGCAGGCGGCGTTGCAGCACTTCAGCCAGCTGGCTGTGGCGGTCATCCGGCAGGTGCAATACGCACACCACCGGAATGGCAAAGCCGGCCGGCAACGCGCCCAGCACCGTAAACAGCGCCGTCACGCCGCCGGCCGAGGCGCCGATCACCACCGCGCGCACGCCGTTCATGACTTGCGGTAGATCCGTTCGGGCCTGACCAGCGGTTCGAAGCGCTCGCTGTAGGCGGAAAAGTCCACCGACTCCTTGCTGCCCAGCACCAGGAATCCGCGGTGGCACAGCGACTCATGGAACAGGCCGAGGGCGCGGTCCTGCAGTTCCTTGTTGAAGTAGATGAGCACGTTGCGGCACGACACCAACTGGGTCTCGGAGAACACGCTGTCGGTGGCCAGGCTGTGGTCGGCAAAGGTCACATTGTCGCGCAGGGTGCTGTCCATGATGGCGTTGCCATAGGCCGCCGTGTAGTACTCGGAAAAATCCCGACGCCCGCCGGCGATCCGGTAGTTCTCGGCGTACTCGCGCATGCTCTGCATCGAGTAGATGCCCTGCTTGGCCTTGTCCAGCGAATGCGGGTTGATGTCGGTGGCGTAGATGATGGTGCGCTCCAGCAGGCCTTCCTCGCGCAGCAGGATGGCCATCGAGTACACCTCCTCGCCCGTGCTGCAGCCGGCAATCCAGACCTTGATCGACGGCCAGGTGCGCAGCAGCGGTACCACTTCGTTGCGCAGCGCCAGGAAGTGCCCCGGGTCGCGGAACATCTCGCTGACCGGGATCGTCAGGTACTGCAGCAACTGCATGAACATGCCTGGGTCGTGCAGCACGCGCTCTTGCAGCGCCGACACCGTCAGGCAGTCGAACTGGCGCAGGGCATGCAGGATCCGGCGCTTGATCGAGGCGCCGGAATAATTGCGGAAATCGTAGCTGTACTTGAGGTAGATCGCCTCGATCAGCAAGCGGATTTCGATGTCGGTGTTACGTTCGCTAGTCAAATTCGCTCCAGTTGCGGCAGCCACACGCGGATCAGCGAGAACAGGCGGTCCAGGTCGATCGGTTTGGCCAGGTAATCATTGGCGCCCGCCTGCAGGCAACGCTGCTGGTCATCCTTCATCGCCTTGGCGGTCACGGCAATGATCGGCAGCTTGCGCCAACGCGGTTGCTGGCGGATCAGGCGGGTGGCCTCGAAACCGTCCATCTCAGGCATCATCACGTCCATCAGCACCAGGTCAATATCGTCATGCTGCTCCAGGCGCTCGATGGCCTCACGGCCGTTACGGCCGATCTCGACGATTGCGCCTTTGTGCTCCAGCGCGCTGGTGAGGGCAAAGATGTTGCGCACGTCGTCGTCCACCAGCAGCACCTTGCGGCCCTCGAACACCTTGTCGCGGCTGCGTGCAGTCTTGAGCATGCGCTGGCGTTCATTGGACAACTGCGATTCGACCTTGTGCAGGAACAGTGTCACTTCGTCGAGCAGGCGCTCTGGCGAGCGTGCGCCCTTGATGATGATCGACCGCGAGTACTTGAGCAGGTCGGCTTCTTCTTCGCGGGTCAGGTTGCGCCCGGTGTACACGATCACCGGTGGGAAGGCGCGGATATCTTCGGCGGTCATGCGCTTAAGCAACTCGTTGCCGAGCATGTCCGGCAGCTTGAGGTCGATGATCATGCAGTCGTAGATATTCTCGCGCAGCAGCGCGAGGGCATCCTGGGCCATGGCCACGGCGGTGATCTCGACATCGTCGTCGCCGATCAGGCGGGCAATGCTCTCGCGCTGCAGGTCGTCGTCTTCCACCAGCAGGATGTGCTTGAGCTTCTGCGTGAGTTTGGCCTCCAGGCGGGCGAACACGGCCTTCAGTTCTTCGCGGCTGGTCGGTTTGACGGCGTAGCCGACGGCGCCCATGTGCATGGCGGCCTCGACCCGGTCTTCCACAGAAATGATATGCACCGGAATGTGCCGGGTACTGGCCTGTTCCTTCAGGCGTTGCAGCACGGTCAGGCCGGAATGGTCAGGCAGGCGCATGTCCAGCAGGATCGCGTCGGGGATGTACTGGGCAGCCAGCTCGAAACCTTCGTCGGCACCCTGCGCCACCAGGCAGCTGTAGCCCAGCTCGTGGGCCAGGTCGAAGAGGATGCGGGCGAAGTTCGGCTCGTCTTCGATCACCAGGATACAGCGGTTGCCGAACGGCGCGCGCTCGCGGTCGTCGGCAAACGCCAGCACTGGGCGTTTCGGCGCAGCCACCACCGGCACCTGTGGGGCGGGTGGCAGCGTATCGACCGCCGGGCGCAGGCTGAGTGGTTCGATGTCCTGCCCCACTCGCTCATAGCGCTCCGGCAGGATCAGGCTGAACACACTGCCCTGGCCAGGGCTGCTGTCGACACTGATCTGCCCGCCGAGCAAATGCGCCAGATCGCGGGAGATCGACAGGCCCAGGCCGGTGCCGCCATAGCGGCGGTTACTGGTGCCATCTACCTGGTGGAAGGCACCGAAAATCGCCTGCTGCTGGTCGGCGGCAATGCCAATGCCGGTATCGCGCACGGCAAACACGATGCCCGTGCCAGGCTGGTAGCCGATGTTCAAGCTGACCTGGCCGCGTTCGGTGAACTTGATGGCGTTGGACAGCAGGTTCTTGAGGATCTGCTCCAGGCGCTGGCGGTCAGTAAACAGGGTAACCGGCACCTGCGCTTCGGCGTTGACCTCGAAGGCCAGGCCCTTGTGCCCGGCCAACGGCTCGAACATGCCGCGCAAGCCTTCGACCAGGCGTTCCACCTGGGTGCTTTCGGGGCGCACTTCAAGCTTGCCGGCCTCGACCTTGGCGATGTCGAGAATGTCGTTGATCAGGTTGAGCAAGTCGTTGCCGGCCGAGTAGATGGACTCGGCGAACTTCACCTGTTCGTCGCTGAGGTTGCCTTCGCCGTTCTCCGCCAGCAGCTTGGCCAGGATCAGCGAACTGTTCAGCGGCGTACGCAGCTCGTGGGACATGTTGGCAAGGAATTCGGACTTGTACTTGCTTGAACGCTGCAGCTCGTCGGCACGCGCCAGCAGTTCTTCCTGGGCCTGGGTCAGTTCGTCGTTCTTGCGGTCCAGCGCTTCGGTGCGTTCGGACAACTGCTCGTTGGTCTGCTCCAGTTCCGCTTGCTGGGTTTCCAGGTGGGCCTGGGATTCCTTGAGTACGCGGGACTGTTCCTCCAGCTCTTCGTTGGCGGTTTTCAGCTCTTCCTGCTGCACTTGCAGCTCTTCGTTCAGCTGCTGGGTTTCGGCCAGCACTTCCTGCAGGCGCTGGCGGTAGCGGGCGCTTTCGATGGAGATGCCGAGGTTGCCGCGCACCCGCTGCAGCAGTTCCCCGTCGCGCTCCTGCAAGGGCCGCAGGAAGCCCAGCTCCAGCACGCCGTTGATCTGCCCGCCGTCGCTGGCCGGCATCAGCACGGCGCTACGTGGCAGGCCCTTGCCCAGGCCGGAACTGAGGCGGAAGTAGTCTTCGGGCAGGTCGTCCAGGCGCAGCAGCCGCCCTTCGCGCACCGCCTGGGCCAGCAGGCCCTCGTGGTCGCCCAGCACCTGTTCACGGGCCAATTCCTCGGCATCCAGGCCATAGCTGGCCACGCGCACCAGGCGGCCGTGCTCGTCACGCACGTACAACGCCCCCACCACACTGCCCAGGTAAGCGGCGAAGAAGCGCAGGATGTTGTCACCAAGCATGGGCAGGGTCAGCTGGCCCAATACCTGCTCGGCCAGCTGGGTCTGCCCGTTGCGCAGCCAGGCCTGGTGTTCCAGGCGTTCGGCCGAGCGCTGCTGGGCCTTGAGGTTTTCGTCGTAGGTGCCAGACAACGCCAGCAGGTCGCGACGCCCCAGGTAGGCCAGCAAAGCGCTGAGGCCGACGATGAACAGCACAAATGCCGAAATTGTCGTCACGGTGACGGTGCTGACCTTCTCGTTGCGGGCCATGCGCAATTGCTGCTCAGTGCCGATGAGGTTGTCGAACTCCTTGCGGATTTCATCTGTCAGGCGCTTGCCGCGCCCGTTGCCGATCAACTCCCTGAAGGCCCCGTCGTTACGGCGCAGGGTAATCATGTTGCCGCCGAATTCGTTCCACGCTTGCTGCAGCGCAATAAGCCTGTCGATGCGGTCGACCTGCTGCGGGTTGTCCTCGACCATGCCGCGCAAGCTTTGCAGGCTACTGAGAATGCGCGGTTTAGCCACCTCGTAGGGGTCGAGGAAGCGCTCATCACCGGTCAGCAGGAAGCCGCGCATGCCGGTTTCCATGTCGATCGACAGCTTGACCGTTTCGTTGGCATTGCCGATCACCCGGTCGGTATGCTCGACCCACTGCATGGCCGACAGCAGGTAATTGATGACTGCGACGAAGGCCACCGCCCCCAGCAGGCCCACCCCCAGGGGCAGGCCGACGTTGCGGCTCAATAGCTTGCGAAAGCTGCGCTGGTCCATCGAGGCTGCTTGAATCATGAGAAAACGCCCGAGCAAGAAGTCCATTGAAAAGAGTGGCGGATCAATCGTTATTGTTAACTGCCACTGCGCCATCCTGTTAAGCGAGTCTAACCAGCTTTGCCGGGTCTGGCAGGGCATTTAGCCAGTATTTGAAGGTGGTGTGCGCCAAACGTTCCATCTGATTGCGTGGATCGGTATCCTCGGGAACTTCTGTTGCCGTCCGGCGCACAGATTAAAGACATTCATTTGCACAGGATCCGAACCATGCACCTTCTGGTAGTCGAAGACGACGACATCGTACGCATGCTGATGGTCGAAGTGCTCGACGAGCTGGGCTATACGGTCATCGAGGCGGAAGATGCCAGCGCAGCGCTGCGCGTTCTCGAGGACCCGGCCCAGGCACTGGCGCTGATGATGACCGACGTGGGGCTGCCGGACATGCGCGGCGAAGCACTGGCGGCCAAAGCGCGCGAACTGCGGCCTTTACTGCCGGTGCTGTTTGCCAGTGGCTATGCCGAAAATCTGAATGTGCCGGAGGGCATGCACCTGATTGGCAAGCCGTTCAGCATCGATCAGCTGCGGGACAAGGTTGTGGCCATTCTGGGTAACCCGTGAGACCGCGGCGCCTGCTTCGCGGGTAAACCCGCTCCTACAGGGTTCCCACAATATTCATGGTGGTGATGTACCTGTGGGAGCGGGTTTACCCGCGAAGAGGCCAGCACAGGCAACCGACCTCACAGCTCCCTACGCAACAGGTAGGTATCCATGATCCAGCCCTTGCGCGCCCTCGCCCGCTCGCGCACCGCCAGGATCTGCGCCTTCACCGCCTGCAACGGCCCGGCAATCAGCACTTCATCCTCGGTACCCAGATAAGCACCCCAGTAGATCACCAACGCCGGATCTTCAAGCTGGGCAAACGCGCACTGCCCGTCGAGCATCACCAGCACATTGTCGATGCGCCCCTGCCCGGCCAGGCGCCGCCCTGGCAACACGGTCAGCGGCTCGCCGATACGGTTGAGCGGCACCTGATGCCGCGCCGCCAGCGCCTGCACGCTGCTGATGCCCGGGATCACCCGCAAGCGCAGCGCCACCCCGCGTTCGCGGACCAGGTCGAGAATTCGCAGGGTGCTGTCATACAGGGTCGGCTCGCCCCACAGCAGAAAGGCGCCGGTTTCCCCGGCGCCAAGCGCCTGCTCGATCAGTTGGGCATACAGGGCAGCACGCTGGCGATGCCAGTCATGCACGGCCCCCGGGTAGTCATCCGCCTGACTGTCACGCAAGGGGTCGGCCACCTGCACCAGGCGATAGCCGCCCTCGGGCCGGTAGCGTTGCAGGATGGCCTTGCGCAGGCGCACCAGCTCGTCCTTGTCGAGGCCCTTGTCGAGCACGAAGAACACGCTGGCGCTGCGTAGCGCTTCGACTGCTTCATAGGTGACCTGGCGCGGGTCACCCGGGCCAATGCCGATCAACAACAGGTCTTTCATTGCCCTGCCCCTTTGCCGCAACCAGCAGCCATTGTCGGGCGGCCGCCGGTATTTGGCAAAGCGACCGGTCAGAAGATGGAGAAGTTGTAGCTGACAATAACCCGCGTTTCGTCCATGTCACGCGCCCACTTTTCATAGTTGCTACGGTACGTGGAATTACGCAGGCGCACACTGACGTCCTTGAAAGTGCCACTTTGCACTTGGTACTTGAACTCGGTGTCGCGTTCCCATTCCTTGCCTTCGGCCATGCTGCCCGGCACCTTGATATTGTCACCGTTGATGTAACGGGTGAAGAAGGTCAGGCCAGGCACACCCAGCGCCTTGAAGTCATAGTCATAGCGCACCTGCCAGGAACGCTCCTGGGCGGCGGCAAAGTCGTTGACCTGGGCATAGTTGACCAGGTAAGGGTTGCTACCATCCAGGTACGGCATGGCACTGTCGCCATACATGCGCTGCCAGCCGGCACTGAGCTTGTGACCACCCAGGCTGTAACCGAGCATGCCGCTGAAGGCACGGTGGTCGATTGCGCCAGCGCGGGCATTGCCGATGTCATCGCTCTTGATCAGGCGCAGGTCGGCCGACAGGCTGCCCACCGCCAACGGCTGGCTGGCCACCAGGCCGAGGAAGTGCTGGCGGTAGATGTTTTCCAGCTTGGCCACCTGGTACTGGGCGCTGAACCGCTCGTTGAAACGGTAATCGACACCGGCCAGGTCAAAGTGGTCAGCCTCGATATCACAGGCATAGCGTTTGTTCTTGCAGTGCACGCGAATGTCCTGGCGGTCGGTGGAGTCGCGTGCGGTGTACTTGTCCAGGCGTGCCAGGGTGAACTTCAGGTCGCGCAGTTCTTCAGAGGTGAGCATGGCGCCATGAAACATGGTCGGCAGCAGGCGGCCGTCGTTGTACTTGAGCAGCGGCACATCCGGCATCATCGAACCGTACTTGAGCACGGTATTGGACACCTTGACCTTGGCGGCCAGGCCCATCTTCGCGTATTGGTCAGCTGAATGCCGCGGGTCATGACCAGAAGACGGCAGCAGGCCGCTGTTACTGTCCGCCGGGCTGGAGTCGAGTTTGAAGCCAAACATGCCCAGCGCATCCACGCCAAAACCTACTGGCCCCTGGGTATAACCCGACTGCACATTGAGGATGAAGCCTTGTGCCCACTCTTCGCGTTTGGACGCTCCCTGGCTGGAACTGCTGTGGCCGTCACGAAAATCCCGGTTGAAATAGACATTGCGTGCTTCGACCTTGGCACTGCTGTCTTCAAGAAAACCGGCGGCCTGGGCATTGACGCCGGCACACAACAGGAACAGGCCGGCAACACGGCGCCCGGGGGCGAGGGGGAAAGGGGCAAACATGCGAGGAAACATCCACAATCAAGACGAATTAACAACCTGTGGCACGCATTGGCCACGGTACTGCGACAGGGCCGAATAATAGCCGACCATCATCTGAAATGATCGCGCAAAGGCTCTGGCACGGGCCATTGGACCATGGTCTAGGCGCGCTGCAGGGCAGCCGCAAAAAAACCCGGAAATAGCGCACGCAAAACTAGGAAAGTTCCCACCTTACTTACAAAAAGTTTGCAGTTTACCCAGTACGCATGAATGACTACACTCGATATCAGCGAACAGCGGAACCCACCCGCGTGGCCGGCGTTTTTAATTTTCTTCAATGTTCGTCACGCCCTGCCACGACCGACGTACAGGAGTGATTACAGTGTCCAGACTTGCAGAGTTTCGTGCTGCCGAGAAAGCGCTCCAGGAACAGATGGCGCAACTGGAAGCGTTGAAAAAGGATGCCGGCCTCAAACGCGAAATCGAATTCGAGCAGAAACTAGTCGGCCTGATGAAAAGCTATGACAAGAGCCTGCGCGACATCATCGCCATCCTCGACCCGAAGGCCGTAAGCCGGGTTTCCAGCGCAGCACCCAAGCAACAACGCCGCCCGCGCGTGGTAAAGGTTTACCAAAACCCGCACACCGGCGAGCGGATCGAGACCAAAGGCGGCAACCACCGCGGGCTCAAGGCCTGGAAAGAAGAGTACGGCGCCGCCACGGTGGAAAGCTGGGTACGCTGATGAAACGTCAACACCCAGTTCACACTTTTTTCACAACCGCTGGCTCAGTATCGAGACAGCTAAAGGACTAGCGACCCCATCACGCGCCCGCACATGCGGGCCTCTAATTCCAGCGCCCTGCCTTGTGCAGGGCGCTTTCATTTGCGCAATCGGCGCACTGCCGTATCATGGCCAGCCTGTCTGTTTTGCCGGTGCCCTGCGCCCGGCCCCGTCTCAGGAGTTCCCATGAGCCTGCACGATCTGCAAACCCTGCCTGGCGTCACCGCCCAGCCGGATGCCGCCACCGCCCAGTTTGTCTTCAACCACACCATGCTGCGGGTCAAGGACATCGAGAAGTCCCTGGACTTCTACACCCGCGTACTGGGTTTCCGCCTGGTGGACAAGCGCGACTTCCCTGAAGCTGCCTTCAGCCTGTACTTCCTGGCCCTGGTCGACCCGGCGCAGATCCCCGCCGATGACACCGCACGCCACCAGTGGATGAAGTCGATCCCTGGCGTGCTGGAACTGACCCACAACCACGGCACCGAGCACGATGCCGCGTTCGCCTACCACAACGGCAACACCGACCCGCGCGGCTTTGGCCACATCTGCATTTCGGTACCGGACGTACGCGCCGCCTGCGCACGCTTCGAAGCGCTGGACGTACCGTTCCAGAAACGCCTGCAGGACGGGCGCATGAACCACCTGGCCTTCGTCAAGGACCCGGACGGTTACTGGGTCGAAGTGATCCAGCCGACCGAGCTGAAAGGCTAAGCGTTCGTCGGGCCGGGAACTCCCGGCCCCTTGCTGTGGTATATGAAGGTAACTGCTTCACATGCCACAGCGAGGTAAGGACGATGCAATCTCTTCACTGTGAATACCGCGAGCACACCATCACCGCCAGCGTGATGCCCCACCCCGACTCCCCCCTGCCCTATGCCGCCGGCTGCCTGATCACCGCACCCGATGGGCACACCAGCAAGCGCATGTCGATGCCGATGAAGTTTTTCTCAGACCTTGAGAATGCGCAGCATGTGTCGCTGGCCCATGGCCGGGCGCTGGTTGACCAGCAGCTGGATGACGGGCACAAGGTGTTCTGATTGGACTCTTGCCTGTGCCGGCCTCTTCGCGGCGGTTCGACGCCTCGATAAACCCGCTCCTACACCGAACGCGACCGATCCACAACCGTTGTAGGAGCTGGTTTATCGAGGCGTCGAACCGCCGCGAAGAGGCCGGCACAGGCGTAATCAGATATCCCGGGCGTACGCCACCGCCGCATCCACCTGCGCCCGCGTGGGCCTTACCCCGGTATACAGCACGAACTGCTCCAGCGCCTGCAACGCAATCACCTCCAACCCGGTGATCACCGGCTTGCCCAACGCCTGCGCCCGGCGTATCAATGGCGTGTGCGCCGGCATCGCGACCACATCGAATACCCGCTCCGCCGCAGCAATGGCGTTCTCGGAAAACGCCAGGTCTTGCGCCTGCGGCCCACCCGCCATACCGATCGGCGTCACGTTCACCAGCATCGGCGGGCAGACGTCCCCCAAATCTGGCACCCAGCGATAACCACAGACATCCGCCAGCTGCCGCCCTGCCTGCTCATTGCGCGCAACGATGATGCCTTCGGCAAACCCGGCATCGCGCAAGGCACTGGCCACGGCCTTGGCCATGCCGCCACTGCCGCACAGGGCAAAGGCCGTGCCCGGGTCGACCTGGTGCTGCGCCAGCAATTGGCGTACGGCCAGGTAATCGGTGTTGTAGGCCTTCAGGTGGCCATTGGTATTGACCAGGGTATTGACCGATTCGATGGCCGCCGCCGACGGGTCGATTTCATCGACCAGGGCCATGCAGGCTTCCTTGTAAGGCATCGACACCCCGCAACCGCGAATACCCAGAGCGCGGATACCCGCAACCGCCGCCGGCAGGTCATCGGTGCGCATCGCCTTGTAATAAAAGTCCAGGCCCAGCTGCTGGTACAGGTGGTTGTGAAAACGTACGCCGAAGGTGCCGGGGCGGCCGGCCAGGGAGATGCACAGTACGGTGTCCCTGCTTGGAGTTGTCGACATATCCTGCTCCTTTGTCATAACTGAAACGTTTGTTCAGCGTATCAGACACTACCACTGGTCGTCCCTTACACAACCTTTACCGTTCCCCTGTGCTCCGCTTACAGAGACTGGAGTCATAGTAGTAGGGCCCCTGCTTGGGGTCTCCCTGCGAGGTCGTTTTATGAACCGTTACGTCCCCGGAATCGCGCTGCTGGTCGGTGCCTTGGCCATCAGCGGGCCCGCTGCCGCGCACGGCGGCCATGGTGGCGGTGGCTGGTATTATGGGCCTGGGCCGCTATTGGGCGCGGCCGTGGTCGGCGCCGTGGTCGGGGCGACGGTTTATGGCGCGCGTGAGCGTACCGTGTACGTGGAGCGCCAACCGGTCTATTACCCGCCGCAACCGGTGTACGTGCAACCCCCGCCGCAGCCGGTGTACTACCAGCCGTACTATGTGCCAGCCCCTCCGCCGCCGGGCTATCGCACTTACTATGGCCCGCCGCCGGTGTATTACGGCCCGCCGCGCTGGTAAGGGTTGATAGAACTAATGACCACTATCGAGGAAGTTGATTTCAAACCCGTTTGGCTGCTGCGTATGGTAGAGCCATGTTTTCCAGGAGGTCCCCATGGCCACTATCCACATCATGTCCGTTATCGGCAGCGCCGTACCTGTTTCACTGCGTGAGCAAGGCCTGCTGGCGTGCTGGTACCTGGTCCGCAACGGCGAAGCCGTAAGCGGCCCGATGCCGACCCTGGCCTCGGCCCAGGCTTTGGCTGAACAGTTGCAGCCAGGCACTTTGGCCGCCTGACCCGAATTTGTTGTGCGTTGCTCCCTACGCCCTTATGGCCCGCCACTTGGCGGGCTTTTTTTTGCGCTGAAAAGCATCTGGGCCTAGAGGTGCTTGGCACAAGATTTTTATCGGCTTCGAGATCGAGCGCCGCCCGCGCGGCGCTTCGCAGCACAAGGCTGCTCCTACATCTGTTTCGGGCCAGTCACGCCTGTGAGGTCACCGCTGTCCGCC